>DASUDA010000148.1:0-6394 GCA_036275835.1 bacterium
TGCCGCGGAGGACGTTCAGGTTGGCGTCCTGCTCGTAGTACATTTTGGCCGGCATCCGTCCTGCCTCCTTACGTGGGCTGGGTGCCCCGCACCAGCGTCACCTGACCGGTCCGCACCATCTCCCGAATCCCGTATTTTTGCACGAGCGACAGGATCGCATCGATCTTGTCCGACCGCCCGGTCACCTCCATCGTCATCGTCTTCTCGGTCAGATCGACGACATTGGCCCGGAAGACGTTACAAATCTCCATGATCTCCATGCGCGTCGCCGGCGTGGCGTTGAGCTTGATCAACGCCAGCTCCCGGTCGACGGTGCTGAATCCGGTCACATCGTTGACCTTGATGACCTCGATGAACTTATTGAGTTGCTTGATGATCTGCTCGAGGATCTCGGGCTCGCCCTCAACGGTGATGATCATCCGGGAGACGGTGGGTTGCTCGGTGACCCCCACCGCCAGGCTGTGGATGTTGTACCCGCGACGCCGGAAGAGCCCGGCGACCTTCATCAGGACGCCGGGCGTATTGTCCACGAGCACCGAGATGGTGTGCTTCATGCTCCTCGGGGGTGCGCCACGCACCCCGGCCAGGACATCGAGCACCGACGTACTCACTTCCCTTCGATGATCATCTCCTTGATGGATTGCCCGGACGGAATCATCGGGTAGCAGTTCTCGTACGGGTCGCACGCGATATCGACGAGGCACGGCCGGTCGGTGACCCCCAGCGACCGCTCGATCGCCGGGACGACCTCCTCCGGCCGATGCACGGCGATGCCGACCGCGCCGAACGCCTCGGCCAGCTTGGCGAAGTCGGGGTTCCGCAACCAAACGTGCGAGTACCGCTCCCGGTAAAAGAGTTGCTGCCACTGCCGGACCATGCCCAGGGATTTGTTGTTGATCACGTAAATTTTCAGAGGCAGCCGGTACTCCACGGCCGTCGCCAGGTCCTGCATCGTCATCTGGTATCCGCCGTCGCCCACGACCGCGCAGACCAGGGCATCGGGCCGCCCGACCTGGGCGCCCAGCGCGGCGGGGAACCCGAACCCCATCGTGCCCAGCCCGCCGGACGTGACCCACATCCGCGGCTCCGTCGTGAGGTAGAATTGGGCGGCCCACATCTGATGCTGTCCGACGTCGGTGGACACGATCGCCTGTCCCCGGGTGACCTTGTAGATCTCCTCGATCGCGAACTGCGGCTTGACCACGTCGCCGTTCTGCTGGTACCGAAGCGGATAGCGCTCTTTCCACTCGTCGATCTGCCGGTGCCACGCGTCGCACGCCGGCGGCGTGACCTGCGCGGTCAGCACGCGCAGCGCCTCTCGGGCATCGCCCACGATCGGCACGTGGGCGGGCTTGTTCTTTCCGATCTCCGCCGGGTCGATATCGATGTGGATGAAGCGCCCGTGGGGCGCAAAGTCCTTGAGGCGCCCGGTCACGCGGTCGTCGAACCTGACGCCCACCGCGAGGATGATGTCCGCCTCGTTGATCGCGTAATTGGCGTAGGCGGTGCCATGCATCCCCAGCATCCCGAGCGAGAGGGGGTCGGTCTCCGGAAACCCGCCCTTCCCCATCAGCGTCGTCGTCACGGGAATCTGGCTCTTGCGGGCGAGGACTGCGAGTTCGGCCGCCGCGTTGCTGGTGATCACACCGCCGCCCGCATAGATGATCGGCCGGGACGCCTGGCTGAGGAGCGCCGCCGCTGCGGAGATCTGGTTCGGGCTCGGCACGGCAGGAGGGACCTTGCCGCTGCGCAGCGTCACCTGCTCGGGGAATTCAAACTCCGCCTCCGCGGCGGCGATATCCCGAGGAATGTCCACCAGCACAGGGCCCGGCCGACCGCTTCCGGCGATGAGAAAGGCCTGCAGGACCATCCGGGGAAGATCCGCGGCCGACTTGACCAGGCAGTTGTGTTTTGTCACCGGCATCGTGATCCCGGTGACGTCGGCTTCCTGGAACGCATCGCGCCCAATCGCCAGCGTGCTCACCTGTCCGGTGACGGCGACAATTCCGGCGGAGTCCATCATCGCGTCTGTGATTCCGGTGATGAGGTTCGTCGCCCCCGGACCGGAGGTCGCCATACAGACGCCGACCCGGCCGGTGACCCGGTGGTAGCCGGTGGCGGCGTGCGCAGCCACCTGCTCATGGCGGACGAGGATATGCCGGATGCCATCGGCGTCGTAGAGCGCGTCATAGAGGGGGAGGGCCGCTCCACCCGGATGGCCGAAGATGACCTCGACCCCCACACGATGGAAGCATTCGATAAGTGCCTTCGCCCCGGACATCCGCTTCGTCGTCAACGCGGATGCCGGTCGGGCGACCGGCGTCGTCTGGCGCGCCATGATGACATCCCCCCTTCGCGCGCACACTCTAACCTCTAAAAAACAAACCGCGGGAAGTCTTCTAAGGACGAGACTTCTCGCGGTACCACCTTAGTTCCACTCGGACGATAAAATCCGGGCGGCCCTCATCCCGATATCGGCGGGGGTCCGGCGGGTGCTACTCGGCGCCGTGTGGCGTCCTTTGGTCTCCGCAGCTCGGGGGTGAGTGTCCGCAACTCCGGATGCTGGCTTCCACCTGCTCCAGCTCTCTCGGATCCGGGGAGTTGCGTCCCCTTCCCCTCATCGCCCTCTCACCGCCCCGCACCCAGCCCAGTGCCGGGTCGCGGACGGCCTTCCTTTGTTCCTGCTACGACGGAGCTTGGTAGAGTGGTAGGTCGGGCGGGTACGTATCCTGGACTTGTCCACAGACTCTATCAGAGGCCTCCCGCTTTGTCAAGGAAAAGTGCCCCCTCTGTAACTGCTCAATGATTCCGTCACCCCCTAACTGCTCACCGCCCCATCGCGCCTGTCATGTACGCCCGGCCGACCAGCCCGGCGAGAAAGAGACAGAGGAGGAGGAGCCATCGCGATTCCCTGTACGTGTGCTCGTCCTTCACGAGCCCTCGCCGGAGCCCGCCTCCGAGCCGGAGGGCGTATAGGGCCAGCAGCGTCAGGACGATAAGCCCTCCGTACATCACGTGGAGCGGTGTGCGCGGGCGTGCGCCCCCCACGAAGAGCACCACTCCGCCGACGACCTGGAGGGCCAGGGGAACCTGGGCGATCCAGAGAATCCACCAGAAGATGTGCGGCATGCGGTAACGGCCCGTGAGATCCCCAAACAGGGCCAGCGCGGCGCACAGGACATCACCCGCAAGAGTCAGGACCATGAGGAGCGGCCACGCGTGCCACTGAGGAAGGGTCATCGTCCTGGGGGATTCGGGCGCCCCGCCGTTGCTCCTGCCCGGGGGGCGCGATGAGCGACAAGACCAAAGACTCGGTGCGGACGCAGTTTGGGCGGCAGGCGTCGCGGTACGCGGCCAGCCCGGTGCACAGCGCCTCCGACGGGCTCACGGCGTTGGTGCGCCTGGCGGCGCCGTCTCCGGGGGACCACGTCCTCGATGTGGCGACCGGAGCCGGATTCACAGCTCTCGCCCTGGCGCCTCACTGTCGCAGGGTGGTGGGAGTGGATTTCACGCCCGGCATGATCCGCGAGGCCGCCACCCTCCGCCACACGCGCGGCGTGTCAAACGTTTTCTTCTGCATGGGTGACGCAGAAGCTCTCCCATACAGAGACGGAGTGTTCGATATCGTGGCGTGCCGGCGCGCAGCGCACCATTTCCCCGACCTTCCCCGCGCCCTGGGCGAGATGACCCGCGTCGCCCGCGCCGGGGGCCGGGTTCTTCTGGACGACACCTGCGCTCCCGAGGACCCTGCCGTCGCCGCGCTGATGAACACGTGGGAGCGCCGGCGCGACCCTTCGCACGTGGCCAATCACCCTCCGACGCGACTCCGGGAGATGGTGGAGCGGAGCGGCCTGGATCTTGAAGCGGTCACGATGACCCGGGTCCCGCTGGAATTCGACGACTGGGTGCGGCTGTCCGGCACGCCGCAGGCGGAAGCGGAGGAACTTCGGCTAAGCTTTCTAGGGGCATCTCCTGCCGCGCGGGCGGCGTTTCGCATCCACGTGCAGGGGCCTCAGGTGCGCTTCTCCTGGGACGAGGTTGTTATTCTCGGCGTAAAGCGGTAGAGCCGCACCTCGCGCGCCGTGATACCCCGGCGGCTACGTGTTGTGGGCGGACTGGGCTTTCTCGGCAACCCGGGCCAGAAAACGCGCCCGGTCGATGAGAAACCGCTCGTGCCGCCCGACGCCGACCTCTTCGCGGTCGTCCCGGGCCCGGACATCGAACGCGAGCCGCCGGCCGTCGACCTGCGTGAGGATCGCTTCGACGCGCACAGTCATCCCGATGGGCGTGGCGGCGGTGTGGCTGAGCTCGATGCGCGTCCCGACGCTCCCCTCTCCGGGCTCGAGGTGAGGGCCCAGGCAGGCCAGGGCTGCTTCCTCGCACAGTGAGACCAGCATCGGGGTGGCGAGAACGTGCACTCCCGCGTTGCCGAACCGATCGGCCGTGAGGTCGGCCGTGACCCTGCGGACGATCTCTCCTCGGATCCCTGGTGATGGACGCCCCATCTGAGCTCCTCCTGGAAAGTAGGAACGATCACCTGCTACGTCAACGGGCGTCCGAAGGCCTGCGTGCAGTACCCGCGAGGACGGAGGGCGGAATGAGTCCGGACCATGCCCGAGGACGACGATCTCGCGTCGTGCGGGACGAAACCGTCGCCCTCGGGGTCGTGCGGAGGCGGCGCCTTCTACTGCTTTTCCGCGTGCGCCACCATGATCACCGAGGCCGTGACCGACCCATCAGGGTTAGTGGTGCCCCGGACGGCGACCCGCATGCCGGCGGACAGGCTGGTCGCGGTGAGGACCGTCAGCCGCTGAACCCTCGCGGTCGACGGTACGGCGACGGTCGTGGCGGATCCATTCGCCGCGGCGACCGACAGCGAGGTCCCACTGACGCTCGCGACGGATCCGCGAACGAGCACTCTACCCGACCGGAGGTCCCGCGTACCGCCGCGGCCCTCCTCGTCGCTCGGAAGATTCGCCGGGGCGTCCAGGACCGCCAGCGCGGTAAAGGAGCCGTCCTGCGCCTTCTGGGCGACGATCCGGACGGTATCGCCGGCCTTGATGTCGGACAGGCGGGCGGCCGCGCGCTCGAAGATCCTGGTGCCGGGCGCGATCCTTACGGTGACGGGCTTGCCGTCGCGGCCGGTGACGACGAGCGCCTCGGCCGAGATCGATGTGATCGAACCGAACAGCCGGTGGTGCGGGGCGACCTGCTGCGTCGGTTGCGTCGTTTGCGCAGATACGTTCGTCCCGCCCGCCGCGAACGTGAGCCCGACGGCCAGAACGGCGATCAGCGCGAGAGCAAGAGGGGAGAACCGTTCCTTGTGCATTCACACACTCCTTTCATGGTGGTGTTTAGATTCCAGAACGTGCGTGGTTGGGAAAAGGTTCCGAGGGACCGGGGAGACCGCGGAATGTCCGGTTTCGACTTTCCCACTCGTCATATGGCGAGAGGCGGTCAATCAGGCCTGAAAATGAGGCGCCAAGGAGAAGCCACATGGCAAATTTAGTAAACGCGGACACGTTCCTTCCCCCCATCGAAAAACCCCAGGGGCTGATCTTGAGGCTGGCATACGCCATGACACGCCGGCAATTCGGCAAAGTGCTCACGCCGCTGAAAGTACACTCCGCGCGATTGCCGCTTGCGTTCGCTCTGTTCTATTCGAAGATCTCCAATCTGGATAAGAAATTGCTGCTGCCCCCGGAGACCGCCCTGCTGATCCGTGAACGGGTGGCGCGTCTCAACGTCTGTCTCTTCTGCATAGACATCGGCCGATGGGCCACGATCAACGCGTCGATGAATCAAGCCAAATTCGATGCGCTGGAGCACTATAGCACGAGCCCTCTTTTTACCGATGCAGAACGCGCGGCGCTGGACTATGTGACAGAGCTGACAAAAGACAAAAAGGTCACCCCTGACACCTTTGCCTGTTTGTCCCGGCACTACTCCGAACGCGCGATCTGCGAGATCGTCTGGCTCGTCGCCAGCGAACATTTGTACAATATGACCAATATCGGTCTGAACATCCATTCGGACATGCTTTGCGACATCAGCAAGAAGAAGCAGAATTGATCATGTCCGGTTTCGACTTTTCCGTTCGTCGTGTAGGAAAGGCCGTCAATCAGGCCTGAAAAGGAGGAGCACAATGGCGATTTTCATGTATTTGTTCCGAGGGAACCAAAGAGAGGTCCAGCGGTCCATGTCCCCCGAACAGATGCAGCAGACCATGAAGAAGTGGATGGGCTGGATAGATACCCTGAAAAAGAACGGCCAAGTCAAGCAGCTCGGGGAGCGGTTGGATGGAACGGGCAAGGTTGTCCGGGGCAAGGCCAAGGACGTAACCGACGGCCCCTACGTCGAGGCCAAGGACACAATCGGAGGGTATTTGCTCGTC
>DASUDA010000149.1:0-4744 GCA_036275835.1 bacterium
GCCTGCCGGTCACATCCCGTGATCAGCCCCTACCGTCTCCGTCCCTTGCCTCGAGCCGCCCGGGTCCGGCTTCCACGCGATCCGCCTGCGCGCGCGGCGTGGGTTCGCCGCTTCGCCGCCGCGCGGGGCCCGGACGCAGGACGCGCTTTGGCCGCGGTCCGGGTACGCCGGACCGCACGCGGTTGCCGTGCTGCAGAGGCCGTCACGCGCGCGACCGGAGATTCGGCCACGACAGACAGGAACGCCGCGGGCTCATGCCAGTTCCACTGGCGGGTCACGAGGCACCTGAGGAGCATCGCCTCTCCCGCCGGGCGTACACCCACCTCGTGCACGCCCCCACACGACACACACCGGTACTGCCAGATCGCCATGCCGGGTCCCCCCCTACAGTAGTTTCGTGCCGTTGATCTGGAGCTTGAACTCGCACCCCAGAAGTTTTGCCGCCCTCCGGCACATCACCATGCGCGGCAGAAAAATCTCGAAGTACTCCATGACGTGGGAGATCTTCGTGTCGATCGCCAGTTCCAGTGTGATCGTGTGCGCCTGGTCATCGACACGCAGGAAGGAGTGCTCCACCCCATAGTTCACCCGGTCGTGGATGTCGAAAGTCGTCGGATCCGGATTGCGGACGCGTGTCCGATGGACGTCCGACTTGTCCGAGATGATCAGGGCGGCGCCCACCTCGCTCACCGGGTCTCCCGTCTGCTCCTCATGGTTGCCGATCGCCCCCATCACGATGGCCATGTCCTGCGGACTCATCCCGAGCCGCCCCAGGATGCGGGCGGCGAGGAGCGCCCCCGTGTGCTCGTGGTTGACGCGCCCGACCAGGTTGCCGATGTCATGCAGATATCCGGCGATCGCGGCCAGAGCCGTCGCCCGCTCGCTCCGGCCAAGCCGGCGAAGGACATTGCTGGCGATGCTGGCCACCAGGGTCGCATGCCGGAACCCGTGCTCCGTATAGCCGATCGCCCCGGTGTACTCGTCAGCCTTGGTGATGTACGCCTCCACCTCCGGGTCACGCCGGACATCGTCCAGGGCCAGAGGACGGCCGGGAAGATCGGGGGCCACGGCACCGCCGCTGCGCGGATCAGCCATGCAGGTCCGACCGGCGCGGTGCTATCGGCCGCCGCCTCCCTTGTTCACCACCGATTGCACCGCGGTGCGATCTGCCCGGACGCGGACATTCTGCGCCAGTTCGAGCATGATCTGGTTATCTTTGATCTCCACGATGATACCGTACAGGCCTCCTCGGGTGAGCACGCGGTCGCCTTTCTTGAGCCGCCCCAGCATCTCCCGATAGCGCCTCTGCTGGACCTGCTGGGGCCGGATCAGCACGACGTAGAACACGGCAAAGATCACGATCCACAGGGCCACAGGTATAACCTGCTGGGCCTGCTGGGCGGTCACTCCTCTCCTCCGGAAACGGCATGTGTGACGAATCCGCCTCGCGTGCCTCTGAGCCTGAGCCTACGACGTAGCCAGTACGCGCGTGAGCCAGATCCGCGACGCCCCTGAACGATCCCTTCGGGGGGCGTCCTGGCTCGCGCCGCAGGCATGACGACGCGAACTTCGCGCATGAGCCTTCGAGGGTTCGCAGAGGTTTCCCTCCCGTCACCATGCGGTCTGGTACCGTTCCAACATCTCGCGGCTCCACGCGTCGAACCTGTCGGCGCAGATCGCGGCTCGCACCGCCTTCGCCAGCCCGGCCATGAACGTGAGGTTGTGCAGGCTGAGGAGGCGCGGCCCCAGCATCTCACCGGCTTTGAACAGGTGCCGGAGATAGGCGCGCGTGTACGCCCGGCACGCGGGGCAGGAGCAGCCCTCCTCGAGAGGCGTGAAGTCCTCCGCGAACGCCGCCTGCCGGAGGTTGATCCGCCCGATCGCGGTCAGGGCGATCCCGGTCCGGCCGACGCGGGTCGGGAGGACGCAGTCGAACATATCCACTCCCCGGCGCACCGCTTCGATGACGCTGGGGGGAACCCCGACCCCCATCAGATAGCGGGGTTTGGAGGCGGGCAGGTGCTCTGTCACACGTGCCAGGAGATCGTAAGTGAGATCCCGGGGCTCGCCCACGGAGAGGCCGCCCACGGCGTATCCGGGAAACTCCAGAGCCGCCATCTCCTCGGCGGCGCGGCGCCGGAGGTCGGCCTCAAACCCTCCCTGGACAATTGCGAACAGCGTCTGGTCCGGCCGCCGCTGGACCTCCCGGGCGCGCTGGGCCCACAGCGCGGTCCGCCGGAGGCCGTCTTCGACTGCTGCCCTGCTCGCGGGATAGCCGAGGCAGACATCGAGGGGCATAATGATGTCGGCCCCCAGTTGTTCCTCGATCTCAGTCACACGCTCGGGCGTGAGCTGAACCTCGCGGCCCTCGATCGGCGATCGGAACGCCACACCCTCGTCGGTCACACGCCGCAGGTGGGCCAGGCTGAACACCTGATAGCCGCCGCTGTCCGTGAGCATCGGGCCGTCCCAGTGCATGAACCGGTGTAGGCCGCCCGCGCGGTGAACGAGTGCGGCGCCGGGGCGGAGCATGAGATGAAACGTATTGGCCAGCACCATCTGAGCACCGGCCCCTCGCACCTCCTCGGGGGTGAGCGCGCGCACCGTGCCGTGAGTTCCGACCGGCATGAACGCCGGGGTGTCGACCGTTCCGTGCGGGGTATGAAGAACGCCGGCCCTCGCGCCGGTCTTGTGATCGACGTGGATCAGTTCAAACCGGATCGTCACGGTGGGAGTATACCACGTTGAGGTCTAGGAGACGGCCGGGTAGAATACAGGCATGAGGGACTGCTGATGGTGGAAGAGAAACCAGAACCCCCTAGTGACGTCGCCGCGCCGGAAGAGGGGACGCGCACGCCGGACTCCGCGCCCCCCGCTGCCGGGCCACAGGCAGGGACGCCCGAGATGAGCCGCGAGGAAAAGATTGCCGCAGCCAAAGCCAAAGCGGAAGCGCTGAAGGCCCAGCGGGCTGCATCCGGCGGACCATCGTCGGCCGGAGGTCCAGGCGCCCAAAGGGCTCCCGCCGCCCCCGGAGCCCCCGCCGCGGCGGCCAGGCCCGCGCCGGCGGCGGGACAAAAGGCGTGGGCGACCGCAGAGAATCCGGGGGGCCAGCCGCCCGCCCCACCGCAAAACCCCAAGGTCCAGGCATTTGGGACGATTACCCAAAGTGTCGAACTTCGGTGCGAGGCCAGCGAGGATCAGAACATCCGCAAGCTTCTCGGCGGGCTGGGCGCCTACCGCAACCCGCTGCGCGGAGTCTGGCAACTCGATTACCGGTATTACGCCGAAGCCCTCAAGCGACTCCAGGCCGCCGGGTATCAGGTGGAAGGCCGGGACTACCTCGGGCGGCCTCTCGATGCATGGCGGCCCGAAACGCGGGGGTGGACGCGGCTCGGGTAGGACCGGGACCCCCGGTGCCACGAGAGCGACCGCGCGTCACAGGATCAGCATCGCGTCCCCAAAGCTGTAGAATCGGTATCCTTCCCGCACCGCCTCCTCGTAGGCGGCACGGATGCGCTCTCTGCCTGCGAACGCGCTGACGAGAATCAAGAGGGGCGTCCGCGGCAGGTGAAAGTTCGTGATCAAGGCGTCTGTTGCGCGGAACCGGAAGGGGGGGATGATGAAGAGATCCGTCCAGCCGCTGCCGGCTCTGATGCTCCCGTCTTCCCCGACGACCGACTCAAGCGTGCGCACTCCCGTGGTCCCGACCACGACGATTCGTCCTCCCCGCGCCCGCGCATCATTGATCGCCGCCGCGGAGCCGGCACTGACCTCATAATACTCCGCGTCCATCCGGTGCATCGCGATCTCGTCGGCCTCCACCGGGCGAAATGTGCCGGGGCCGACGTGGAGGGTGAGAAACGTGATCCGCACGCCGCGTTCCCGGGTCGCCTGCATGAGCCCGGGCGTAAAGTGCAACCCCGCCGTCGGGGCGGCAATGGCGCCCTCCCTTTCCGCGTAGACCGTCTGGTAGTCGTCCGGATCATCGAGAGGCCGCTGGATGTACGGCGGGACCGGCATCTCTCCGACGCGGTCGAGAATCGGTCGGAGATCGCCCCGGTGCCGCAAGGTGATCAGGCGCGTCCCGGAGGCGGTCGGCGGTCCGGCCGTTCCCTCGAGCACGCCCGGAGCGAACACCAGGCGCTCCCCCTCGCGGACCCTGCGGCCGGGTTTCATCAGGGTCTCCCATGCCGCGTCGCTCCTGCGGCGCACAAGGAGGACCTCCACCTCCCCGCCCGTCGCCCGGCGGGCGCGGAGGCGCACCGGCAGCACCCTGGTGTCGTTGAGCACAAGCACGTCGTCCGGTCGAAGGAAGTCCAGGAGGTCGCGAAACTCCCGGTGCTCCATCCGGCCGGTCTCCCGAGAGAGCACGAGGAGGCGGGCGCTGTCCCGGGGCCGGGCCGGCGCCTGCGCGATCAGGTGCCGCGGGAGGACGTAATCGAAGTCGGAGAGCTTCACCCTGACGTTCGGTTCGGCTCCAGGATGACTTTCACCGCCTCGCGCCTCTTGATCAGGTCGAGGGCGGTATGCATCTCGTCAAGGTCCAGCACGTGGGTGATCACAGGAGCTGTGCGGACCCTGCCGTCCGCCACCAGTTGAATGGATGTCGCGAAGTCGTCTCGCGAGTAGCAGATGCTTCCGCGCACGCGGAGTTCCTTTTTGACGATATGGCGGGGGTCGATATGCGCTTCGTGATGGAAGATGCCGGTCAGGACGACCTTGCCTTTCTTGGCGGCGGCCTGAC
>DASUDA010000150.1:0-5394 GCA_036275835.1 bacterium
CCGTGTTTACTGCCCGGTACGAACAGGAAACGCAGCATCCGATCGAGGAGATCGGGCGGCAGCTGCGGGCCATGATGCCCTGGTTGAAGCGGGAGGGGGAGAGCCCCCGCGCGGAGGCGAGGACGCCCGAGGTCAGGTCGAAGCGCTAGGAGCGACGGGCGCGGGGAGGGTGTGGCGATGGCAGAGACGATACGGATCTTCGACACGACACTGCGCGATGGCGAGCAGTCCCCGGGATTTACGATGAATACGCAGGAGAAACTGGAGGTCGCCCGCGCGCTCGCGGCGCTGCGGGTGGACGTGATCGAAGCCGGCTTCCCCATCAGCAGCAGAGGCGATCTGGAAGGCGTCCGCCTGATTGCCCGTGAGGTGCACGGGCCGAGCATCGCCGGGCTGGCACGGGCCAACCGGGCGGACATCGATGCGGTCGTAGAGGCCGTCCAGGATGCCGAGCGTCCTCGGATCCACACGTTCATCGCGACATCCCCGATTCACATGGCCCACAAGCTCCGCATGACCCCCGAGCAGGTGTACGACGCGTCCGTGGACGCTGTACGCTACGCCCGCCGGTTCGCGGACGACGTCGAGTTCTCCGCGGAAGATGCCAGCCGGTCCGATCCCGAATTCTTGTGCCGGGTCTTCGACGCCGCGATCGCGGCGGGCGCCACGACGATCAACGTCCCGGACACCGTGGGATACGCGACGCCGGAGGAGTACGCGGAGCTGCTGCGCTTCCTGATAGAGCGGATCCCCAGCAGCGACAAGGTGATCTGGAGCGTCCACTGCCACAACGATCTCGGCCTGGCGGTGGCCAACTCGCTGGCGGCGGTCCAGGTCGGGGCCCGGCAGGTGGAGTGCACGATCAACGGCATCGGCGAGCGGGCGGGCAACGCGTCACTGGAGGAGATCGTGATGTCCCTCCACACCCGCCGGAATTACTACAAGATCGAGACGGCGATCGATACCGCGAAGATCTACCGCACCAGCCGGCTGGTCAGCGCGATCTCGGGGGTGCCGGTCCAACCCAACAAGGCGGTCGTGGGGGACAACGCGTTTGCCCACGAAGCCGGCATCCACCAGCATGGCGTGCTGATGAACCGGGAAACCTACGAGATCATGACCCCGGAGACGATCGGCATTCCCAGCAACAAGCTGGTCCTGGGCAAGCACTCCGGCCGCCACGCGTTCAAGAAGCTTCTGGAGGACAACGGCCTGCGGCTGTCAGAGGAGGACCTGCAGCGCGCATTCCAGGAGTTCAAGGCCCTGTGCGACAAGAAGAAGCAGGTGACGCCCGAGGACATTCTGTCGCTGGTGGAAGGGCAGGTCCGCGCCGCGCCGCAGACATACGGCCTCAAGGCGTTTCACGTCTCGACGAGCAGCACGCTGCCTCCGATGGCCTCCGTCACGCTCGCGCGCGGGCAGGAGATCTTTACGCAGGAGGCGACTGGAGACGGCCCGGTGGACGCGATGTACAACGCGATCAACAAGATCGTCAGCCTCTCTCCTTCGCTCGCCGACTATGCGATCAGGGCCGTCACCGGCGGGACCGATGCCGTCGGCGAGGCCACGGTCAAAGTGCGCGACGGGGACGGTCTCTTCGTCGGCCGCGGGACGAGCACCGATGTCCTGGAGGCGAGCGCGAGGGCCTATCTGGCCGCCGTGAACAAGATCATCCACGAGCGCCAGCACTGGATGACGAACATCTACGGGTAGACGGCCGCGCGGATCCGAAGGCGTCGGCGGGGGCGGGGGGGTTGACTGTCGCATGACGGATTCACCACGCATCTTTCTGTATGACACCACCTTGAGAGACGGCACGCAGGGGGCGGGGATCGCTCTGTCGGCCGAGGATAAGATTCGGATCGCAGAACGGCTCGACGAGTTCGGGATCGACTACGTCGAAGGCGGCTGGCCGGGCAGTAATCCGAAGGACATGGAGTTCTTCGAACAGGCCCGGCAACGGACGTGGCGACACACCCGGATCACGGCCTTTGGCAGCACGCGCCGGGCCGGGATCCCGGCAGAGCACGATGAGAATCTGAACACGATCCTGGCGGCCCACACGCCGGCGGCGGCCGTGTTTGGGAAATCCTGGGACCTCCACGTCCGGGAGGCGCTGCACACGACCCCGGAAGAGAACCTGCGGATGATCGAGGATTCCGTCCGGTACCTCCGAACTCGGGGAGTCGAGGTCGTGTACGATGCCGAGCACTTCTTCGACGGCTGGAAGGCGAATCCCGGGTATGCCCTCGCCACCCTCGAGGCCGCCCAGCGCAGCGGGGCCGACGTCATCGTGCTGTGCGACACAAACGGCGGGAGCCTGCCCATTGAGATTGCCGCAGGGGTCGAGGCCGCACGCGGCGCCGTGGATATCCCCCTCGGCATCCACACGCACAACGACAGCGACCTCGGCGTCGCCAACACGTTGGTCGCGGTGCGGTGCGGCGCCGTGCACGTCCAGGGGACGGTGAACGGGATCGGGGAACGGTGCGGCAACGCCAACCTGGTCTCGATCATCCCCAACCTTCAACTGAAGATGGGCTACCGGTGTGTGCCGCAGGCGTCCCTCACCCGCCTGGGGGAGCTGTCCCGGTACGTCTCCGAACTGGCGAATATGGCGCCCAACGACTACCAGTCCTTCGTGGGCCGGAACGCCTTCGCCCACAAGGGGGGCGTGCATGTCAGCGCCGTGATGGCGCACCCGCCGACCTACGAGCACATCCCCCCGGAAGCGGTCGGCAACCAGCGCCGTGTCGTCATCAGCGACCTCTCGGGCCGCTCGAACGTGCTCTACAAGGCGCAGGAGATGGGCGTCGACCTCAGCAAAGATCGCCCTGAGGTCCGGGAGATCCTGGCCGCGCTGAAGAGGCTGGAGCACGAAGGCTATCAGTTTGAGGGGGCCGAGGCGTCATTCGAGCTTCTGATGCGACGAACCATGGGGCAGCACACGCCGGCGTTCACTCTCAAGGGGTTCGGCGTGATGGTGCAAAAGCGGCAGGACGGCGGCTGCACCGCCGAAGCCAGCATCCGGGTGGCCGTGGATGGACAGGAGGAGCACACGGCGGCCGAGGGCAACGGCCCGGTGCACGCGCTGGACCGCGCACTGCGCAAGGCCCTCGAGCGCTTTTACCCGGAGATCCGCCGGGTCCGGCTCATCGATTACAAGGTGCGGGTGTTGAACGCCGACGCCGCGACAGCCGCCAGGGTCCGGGTGCTGATCCAGTCCACCGATGGCACCCGGACCTGGGGCACGGTCGGCGTTTCTGAGAACGTCGTGGAAGCGTCCTGGCAGGCGCTCGTCGACAGCCTGGACTACGTGCTTCTGTCCCCCCGGCAGAGTGCGGCCCAGATGCAATTGGCCGGGGGCGCCGAGCCCTCCGACTGAGCGTTTGGGCCTCCGTGACCGCCGAGCGACGTCAGCGCATCGCAGTCATCCCTGGGGACGGGATCGGTCCCGAAGTCATCGCGCAGAGCGTGCGCGTCCTCGCCGAGGTCGGCCGCCGGTATGAGATCGCCCTGGAGTGTAAGGAGGGGCTCGCGGGCGGCGCGGCGATTGATGCCCGGGGGCATCCCATTCCGCCGGAGACGGTGGACCTCTGCCGGGGGTCTGACGCGATTCTTTTTGGCGCGTGCGGCGGCCCGAAGTGGGACACCCTCCCCGCCTCCCTCCGTCCCGAGCAGGCGCTCTTTACGCTGCGGAAGACGTTTGAGCTGTACGCCAACCTGCGCCCCGCCGCGGTCTCGGGGCCCCTCCTGCACACGTCCCCGCTCCGGCGTGACATCGTCGACGGGCTCGACGTGCTGATTGTGCGCGAGTTGACCGGAGGCTTGTACTTCGGCGCCCGGTCCCGGGCCGGGCGGGGTCCGAACGCGGCCGCGGTCGACACGCTGCCGTACTCCGCGGCGGAGATCCGGCGCGTGGTCCGCACGGCGTGTCAGATCGCCCGCACGCGCTCGCGCCGGAAAGTTACCTCGGTGGACAAGGCCAACGTTCTGGAGACGTCCCGCTTGTGGCGAGAGGTGGCGACCGAAGTAGCGGAGGAGTTTCCCGACGTGACGGTGGAGCACATGCTGGTGGACAACTGCGCGCTCCAGCTCGTGCGGAACCCGCGCCAGTTCGATGTGATCGTCACCGAGAACACGTTTGGGGACATTCTCAGCGACGAGGCGGCGGGCGTGATGGGGTCCCTCGGCCTCATGCCGTCGGCCAGCCTCGGCGAGAAGCCCCCGGGGCTGTTCGAGCCGGTCCACGGAACCGCCCCGGATATCGCGGGCCGGGGCATCGCGAATCCCCTGGCGGCCATTCTGACCGGGGCGCTCCTCCTTCGCTACGGCCTCGGGCACGAGGCTCCCGCGGCGGCGATCGAGCGCGCGGTCCTGGGGGCGCTTGAGGACGGCTGCCGGACCGTGGAGATGGCGGGCACCGGACCCGCGCTGGGGACGGCCGCGATGACCGACGCCATCCTCTCCCGGCTCCGCTGACCGCGGCGCCTGGGCAGTTCTGCCCACGGGCCGACGGCCCCACTGCCGCGTACTGACGGGGAACAGTCCATGGACGAGCGCGCCGCCGCGCAGCAGCGCGTGGCGGAGGGATGGCGTCACCTCACGGCAGTCTTCCGCGAGGGGGCGCCCCATCTTCCGGATGCGATCGCCGCGCTCGAGGACGCGGAAAAGATCCAACGGCGGATCGGCGCCGCCGACGATCTCGAGGCGACCCTGATGGGGCTCTCGCTGGCACTCCGCTTGCGCCGGACATCCACGGACGGCAAGCGGGCGGTCGTCCTCGCTCAGGAGCTCGTCAACCTGGCGCGCCGGCGGCGCGGGGATGCCGCGGCGCTGCCGTACCGCTCTTCCCTCGAGGCGGCATTCAGAGACCTCGCCGACATCGAGACGGGGGAGGCCGCCATCCGCGCGGTGGACCAGGGGATCGAGGCGTGCAGCAGGACTCTCCGCCTCGCGCGCACCCTCCGCGTCCCGCGGGTCATCCCGGCGTCCCAGGCAACGAAAGCCGCCCTTCTTCTCCGCCGCGCCTCGCTGCGGCCTCCGAGCGAGCGCGCGCGTCTGCGGCGCGATGCAGAGCGGTTCTATGGGGCCGCCCTGGACGCGTGGCCGGCCGAGGACGTCGAGGGGCGAGCGGTGGTGCGCCTCGAGATGGCGGAGATGTGGGCCGGATCTCCCTCCGCCCGGAGCCGCGCGGACCGGCTTCTCCGTGAGGCCACGGACGCGCTCCAGCGGACGGAGAACCGCTACCTCCTGGCCCGCGCGGCCCGCGCCCGGGCGCGGCTGGCTCTCGCCGCCGGTCGCGCAGACGCCCTCGACGAGGTTGAGGGCGCGGCGGCCGCCTTTCGCGCGCTCGGCTGGGAGCGGGAGGCCCAAGAGGTGGAGGGCTTTGTG
>DASUDA010000151.1:0-5114 GCA_036275835.1 bacterium
TAATCAAGGAGAGGCCATTGTAAGCGGCGAACACCTGCCGTGGGGTTCAGGAGGAGTCGGGAACATGGGGACGACGCCGGTCTCGGGTGCAGATCAGCACACCCCGGGATCCGAGCACGACATCGAGCGCCACCTGCAGCAGCTCAGAAGCACCGATGTGACGCTGCGCAGTGATGCGGCCCACGCCCTGGGCAAGCTGGCGGATGAGCGGGCGGTCCCGGCCCTGGCTGAGGCGCTGCGCGACCAGGACGAGTATGTCCGCAAGAGCGCCGTGATGGCGCTGCGGCGGATCGGCGGCCCGAAAGCGATGGAAGCGATGCGGGCTGCCCTCACCGACCGGTCCGAGCAGGTGTGCCTCCAAGCGGTCAAAGGACTCGGCGAACTGCGAGACGCGGGCGCCGTCGAGGCGCTGATCAAGGTGCTGGCCCGCCGGGAACGCTCGCTCGTCTCCGCGGCCACGGAGGCGTTGTCGCGGATCGGCCCGGAGGCCGTCGCGCCGCTGATGGAGGCGTTCAAAGACCGGTATCTTCGGAAGCGCATCGGGACACAGGTGTGGCGCATCCTGATCGAGATGGGTCCCCGGGCCGTGGATCCGCTGCTCGGGGTCCTGACCGACGAGAACTATTACGTCAAACTGACAGCCCTAACCATTCTCGGCCGGATCGGGGACCGCCGCGTGGTTGGGCCGATTCTGAAGACCTTTCTCACCGATCCGCGGCTTCAGGAGACCGCCGTCGGGACGCTCGGGCGTCTGGAGGAGCGGGGGATTGTTCTTCCGCCCTCAGGCGATCGGGACGCCCAGCTGCCGCCCGAGGTCGTCCAGGCGTTCTCGCCTGGGGACCGGGAAGCCGTGCTGGCCGCGCTTGAGGCT
This sequence comes from bacterium, assembly GCA_036275835.1. Classification (GTDB taxonomy): domain Bacteria; phylum Sysuimicrobiota; class Sysuimicrobiia; order Sysuimicrobiales; family Segetimicrobiaceae; genus DASUDA01. The sequence continues at coordinate 872 of DASUDA010000151.1, forward strand.
GCGATGGAGAATCCCAGCGGCAAGGTGCGGCGGTTCGCCCTGAAAGCGCAGTACGCCCTGCTCGGCGATTCGTCGTTCGACCATCTCCGGGGCTTCCTCGCCGACGATGACCCCGACGTCAAGCGCCTGTCGATCCGTCTGCTGAGCAAGCTGCGAGACAAGCGGGTCATCGAGCCGCTGATGGATCTCTTGCTGAAGGACGGCGGGCAGGTCGAGGAAGCGATCTGGGATGCCCTCAAGGTCCTGACCAACCTGCATGAGTACGAGGAGCTCCGGAAGCGCGTGGCGCGCGAAAAGGCAGGAAGCCGCCCCGCGGTGAAAACGTATAAGAAGAAGGATGTGTCGCCCGACTGGTGGCGAGACCAGGATTAGTAGGCGGTATCCCCTGCACTCCGGTCGCTTCCGGCGGAATGGCGGCGTTTTCTCCCCGATCCCCCCGGCGCTTCTGACGCGCCGGGCGGCGTCCTCCCGCATGCGGCGATGACAGGCCCGCCCGCACTCCCCGAACGCCGGGTGGGCTCCTCGCTGATCCGGCTCATCCAGGGGGACGTGACCACGCTGGCGGTGGATGCGATCGTGAACGCCGCCAACGACCGTCTGTGGATGGGGGGCGGAGTCGCGGGGGCGATCAAGCGGCGCGGCGGGGCCGCGATCGAGGAGGAGGCTGTGCGCAAGGGGCCTCTTCCCATCGGAGAAGCGGTGGCCACGGGGGCGGGACACCTGTCCGCGCGCTTTGTCATTCATGCCGTGACGATGGGGCAAGACCTGCAGACGAACGAGCGGAACGTCCGCGCGGCGACGCGGAGCGCGCTGCGTGTCGCCGACACCCTGGGTCTCCACTCCGTGGCGCTCCCGGCTCTGGGGACCGGCGTCGGGGGCTTTCCTCTGGACCGAGCCGCCGCGGCGATGCTGGCGGAAATCGCCACCCATCTGCGGACGGGCAGCGGTCTGTCGGAGGTCGTGTGCGCGTTGTATGATCAGCCCGCGTACGCGGCGTTCCTGTCCGCCCTCCACTCACTCACGTGAGCCCGCTTCGGGAGCCGAGCCGATGCGTGTGCTCCTGACGAACGATGACGGCATCGCCTCGCCCGGGCTCGTCGCGCTCGCCCGCGAGATCAGCGGCGTCGCCGAGACGTTCGTCGTGGCGCCGGAGCTCGAGCGCAGCGCCGCCAGCCACGCGATCACCCTGCACAAACCCCTGCGGGCGACCCGCGCTCACCTCGACGACACGGGGCTGCCGACGTGGGCCACAAACGGCACGCCGGCGGATTGCGTTGTGCTGGCGGTGCTGGATCTGCTCGGGTCGCCGCCGGATGTCGTCGTGGCCGGGATTAACGCGGGCGCGAATCTGGGGATGGACCTGTTTTACTCCGGGACGGTCTCGGCCGCCGTCGAGGCCGCGCTGTTCGGGATCTCCGCCCTGGCCATTTCTGTCGCGGGGTTCGAGAACATTCGGTGGGAGCCGGCGGCGCAGTTCGCCGCCCGCCTCGTCCAGGAAATGGCGCGGCACGGACTCCCCCCCGATTCGTTTCTCAACGTCAACGTCCCGAACCGGCCGGCCGCCGAGATCACGGGCGTAGAGGTCACCCGGCAGAGCTCGCGCCGGTACGTCAACCGGCTGGAGAAGCGCGCGGATCCGCGCGGACGAGACTATTACTGGCTGACCGGTTCCGTTGATCCCGCAGAGACCGCTCCGGGAACCGACGTCCGGGCCGTGGCCGAAGGTCGGATTTCCGTGACACCGCTGCGGCTCGACATGACCTACGACGCTCTCAGCGGGGCGATCCGATCATGGAACCTGCCCGTGCCCGGCGGGTGATCCGATGGTCGAGTTCCAGAACGTGACCAAGATCTACCCGAACGGGGTGACCGCCCTCCGGGACGTGACCCTGCGCATCACCGCGCGGGAGTTCGTGTTCATCGTCGGGGCGACCGGGACGGGCAAGTCCACGCTCATGAAGATGATCTACCGGGAGGAACTCCCGACGTCCGGCCGCGTGCTCGTCGAGGGGCGCGACGTCACCCGGATGCGGGCGCGCCAGATTCCCTTCCTGCGGCGCCGGGTCGGCGTGGTGTTCGAGGACTTCCGGCTCCTGCCGCGCAAGACGGCCTGCGAGAACGTGGCGTTTGCGCTGGAGGTGACAGGAGCGTGCCCGGGCCAGGAGGACGAGCGGGTGCAGGAGGTGCTGGCCGTCGTCGGCCTGGCCGCCCGCGCCGGCGCGCGGCCGGACGAACTCTCCGCCGGCGAGCAGCAGCGCGTCAGCATCGCTCGAGCGCTTGTGCACAGGCCGCTGCTGCTGCTGGCGGACGAGCCGACCGGCAACCTCGACCCCGACACCTCCTGGGACATCGTCCAGCTCCTGTCGCAAATTAATGTGCGCGGCACGACGGTCGTGGTCACGACCCACAATAAGACGATCGTGGACATCCTGAGGCGGCGGGTGGTCGCCCTCGAGGGCGGAGCCATCGTCCGCGATGAGCCGCGGGGGCTGTACGCCGCTGGGCGCTGAGCCGGTCTCCCACGCTCCGGCCGATGCCCGGCCCCGCCGCCCCCGCCGCGCCGGCCGGCCGTCCCGGGGGATCCGCTACTTTGTCGCGGAAGGCGTGCAAGGCTTCCGGCGCAACGGGGTGATGAGCGCGGCGGCGGTAACGATCACGATGGTCACGCTCCTTGCCCTCGGAGGCGCGCTTGCGGTCGTCATGACGCTCGATCACATCGTGCGCCACCTGGAGGGGAAGGTCGAGGTGGCTGTGTATCTCCGGGATGGCCTGACGCCGGGTCAGGTGGCAGGCCTCCACACCCGGCTGGCCGGGTTGCCGGGGGTCATGGGTGTTGTTTACGTCTCGAAGGAGGAGGCTCTCGATCGCCTCCAGCATTCGGTCGGGAGAGGGGTGGACTTCCAGGATCTACTGGTCCGCAATCCTCTCCCCGCGTCGTTCATCATCACCGCGGACCGCCCGTCCCGCCTGCCCGCGGTCGCATCCGCCGCCAGAGAGTTTCCCGAGGTGGAAGACGTGAGCGACGCCACCCCGTTCGCCTCCCGCCTCCTCCGGGTGACCCGCATCGTCCGTGTCGTCGGGGCGGCCACAGGGGTGGCGCTCGCGCTCGTGGCGCTGATCATCATCGCCAGCGCGATTCGGTTGACCGTGTTTGCCCGCCGCGCCGAGGTCGAGGTCATGCGGCTCGTGGGAGCGACAGCGTCGTTCATCCGCTGGCCGTTCCTGGTCGAAGGCGCCATCACCGGGGGCTGTGGCGCCTGCGCCGCTGTTCTGATTGTGGCCGGGGCATATACGGTGGTGGCGTACGGAGCGCGGGCGTTCCTCCCGGACCTGCCCCTGCCGGCTCCCGAGCAGGTTGCGCTCAGCGTGTCCTGGAAACTGGTGCTCTGGGGCGTGTCGATCGGTATCCTGGGGAGCCTGCTGGCCGTACGGAGGTACCTGCGCGTCTAGAGAGGAGCGTCTCCCACACACTCACGAAGAGGAGGCTTTCGATGGCAGCCAAAGCAGTCGAGGCACTACCGCGGGATGATCCCTGGCAGGTCGCCCTCACGCAATTTCAGGTGGCGGCCGATCTCCTCTCCCTCAAGCGGGGAGTGCGCGAGTTTCTCGCGTATCCCAGGCGTGAGCTGACCGTCAACTTTCCGGTGAGGCTCGAGGATGGCTCCGTCCGGGTGTTCACAGGGTACCGCGTCCATCACAGCGACGTGCTGGGGCCGACAAAGGGAGGGATCCGCTACCATCCGGCCGTCACGCTGAACGAGATGCGCGCGCTGGCCATGCTGATGACGTGGAAGTGCGCGGTCGTTGGGCTTCCCTTTGGCGGGGCCAAGGGGGGGGTCGTGTGCAACCCCAAGGAGCTGTCCCTGGAAGTGCTCGAGCATCTCACACGGCGCTATGCGACCGAGATCACCCTTTTGCTCGGTCCGGAGAGCGACATCCCCGCTCCGGACATGGGGACGACGCCGCAGGTGATGGCCTGGATCATGGATACGTACAGCATGCACCACGGCTACTCCGTGCCTGCGGTCGTGACGGGCAAGCCGATTTCGATCGGCGGTTCCGCGGGGCGGATCGAGGCGACCGGTCGGGGCGTCATGATCGTGGCGCGCGAAGCGGCCCGGCATCTGGGGATGCCCCTCCAAGGCGCTCGGGTCGCGATCCAGGGGTTCGGGAACGTCGGCAGCATCGCGGCCATAGCGCTGCATAGTCAGGGGTGCCGGATCATCGCCGTCAGCGACAGCAG
>DASUDA010000152.1:0-12977 GCA_036275835.1 bacterium
ACCCCAGCGAGTTCGACATGAAGTTCATCGGCCGCACCATCGTCCACTGCAGGCCGGAGTCCCTGAGGCGCTTTTCAGACCTCGCGTGCCACTTGGAGAAGATAAGGACGGGGTTGTCCGCTCCGAAGGCGGACAGCTTCACCATGTGCTTGACGCCGGTCTTCGTCGCCGCCTCGATAGCGTTAGCCTCGAGGTCCGGTCCATTGGCTCCGGTCGACACCAGGTAGACTTTCTCCACGCCCTTCATCGCCGCGACCAGCGAGTCAGGGCGGCTGAGGTCTCCCTGCACGATCTCGGCCTTACCCTGGAACCCGCGGGCCTTCTCGGGGCTGCGGACGAACACCCGCGGCCTTTGCCCGGCCGCAATCAGCTGACGAGCCACTTCTCCCCCCGTGACACCGGTGGCTCCAAACACGAGGATCATGGGCGTCCTCCTGTGCCGTTCTCTACGGCTGAGCGACACGAAAGTTGTTGTACGAGATCCTCATCGACGCATCAAACCGGGACGTATAAATGTACTGCTGCGACAACACCCATCCTCCGTTCAACTGCGCGTATTCCTGCTCGACATCGATGGTGCCCCACGGGTATATCAACGTGCCCTCGGTCAACAGTCCTCGATCGTAATCCACCCACACGATGAGCTCGCGGAGGTTGGTTTTGGGATCGCGGGCCTTCCCCTGAATCAGGTAGGAGCGGCGGCCCTCCACGAGTTTCACGCCGAGCACAGTAAGGTCGAGGAGGGGAAGGACGTTCTCCAGGGCTTCACGCATGTCAAAAAGCTGGCCGACGCCGTACTTGTTGGCCACCCAGCAGAACGTGCCGGACGATCCTCGCTCGATCGTCACGATTTGATGCCCCTTCTCGTAGCGCGTGATGCCGTTGAACACGCAATCAGGGGGATCGTTCAGAGACTTCTTGACCCTCACTTCGACCACGGCGTCCGCGGAGACCACGCCGGACTTGTCTGTATTTGTCGCGAGCACGCGCTGGAAGATCTCTTCCGGGGAAGGAACCTCGAAGGCGGCCGCGACGGCGGGGAGCGGAGTTGTGACGATCGCGAAGAGAGCGACCACCGCTTGCAGAGGGAACGTTCCACGCACTCCGTGCACGGATCCCACTCCTCATCCCATCCGCCTGCGGACGGTACTCCCATATGCCCTTACCTACCGTTACGAAATCGGTCCGCCGGCGCTTCCCGGATCCGGCACCTCCCGTCCCAGGCCCCCGCGACACCCGCCCGCACGGGAAAGGCGCGTAAAACATCTCTCTGATGAAGATGTCGTCTGTAGAATATAGGGTTCCGTTTTAGACTCCCGAACACCTTTCATTAAAAAGGGGATCGTGAGGGCGTATTTGACGTCAGCTGCGGAAACTGATATACTTCGGATGTCGTCATACATGCGTTCTGTGAGGGATGCCAGAGGCGGCATCCCTCCTTGTGTATCGCAGGCCTCCTCCATGGGGAGCGGGTTCCGGCGAGACACGCGCAGGTGCCGGCACCGATTCCCGCGGCAGAGCCGCATCCGGCCTTCAGCCGGAGCATGAAGGAGGCGATTGTTATTCTGGCCACTCACACACTGGCCCCACGCGCGGAGACGTCCACAACTTTCGGCGGGCTCGCTGTGCGCCCGGAGACCCTCCGGGCCATACGCCGGCTGGGGTGGGACCAGCCAACCCCCATTCAGCAGCAAGGCATTCCGATCATGGCCAGCGGGCACGATATGATCGGCCAGGCAGAGACCGGTTCTGGAAAGACAGGCGCCTACGGGATCCCCATCGTCGAGCGCCTGGATCCGACATCGCGGAGCCTTCAGGCCCTGATTCTGGTCCCTACGCGCGAACTCGCGCTGCAAATCGCGGACGAAATACGGGTTCTGGGGCGGGAGCGCCGGCTCTCGGTCGTGGCCCTGTTTGGCGGCCACTCGATCATCCGGCAGATTGAAGAGTTGCGCCGACACCCCCAGATTGCCGTCGCCACCCCCGGACGCTTGCTGGACCACCTGCAGCGCAGGACGGTCGACATCGGGTCGATCGCCGTCGCGGTGCTCGATGAGGCCGACCGGATGCTGGACATGGGCTTCCTCCCCGATGTCTCGAAGATTCTGGCTAAGACGCCGCCGGCGCGACAGACGGCGCTGTTCTCCGCCACCATCCCGCAGGAGATTCGCACGATCGCAGAGCGGTGGATGCGCACGCCCACCTGGGTGCGAATCGCTGCGCCGCTTCCGACCGTCGACACCATCGAGCAGTTCTACCTGGAGGTCGCGGAGCAGGACAAGGTCAAAGCTCTCCGGCGCCTCCTGCGGCACGAGGAGATTTCCTCAGGCCTCGTGTTCCGTCGGACCCGCCACCGCGTTGACCGGTTGGCCCGCACGCTTGACCGGGACGGGAGGGTCGGTGTCCTCCACGGGGGCCTGCGCGAAGTGGCACGGCTCAAGGCGCTTCGGGCGTTCGAAGAGAGACGGACCCGCCTGTTGATCGCGACGAATGTCGCCGCCCGCGGCCTGGACTTGTCGAACGTCTCCCACGTCATCAACTTCGATATGCCGGAAGACGTCGACACCTACGTCCACCGGGTCGGGCGCACCGCGCGCGCGGGCCGCTCCGGGACGGCCATCACCTTCGTCGGGCAGTATGACATCGAAATGTTCGATCAGCTTCGGAAGAGGTTCGGCGTGGCGTTGAAGCGGCACCCGCTGAATATCTACGAGTAATCCCCTCACGTCCTAGGCCCTTGGATCGACGTCTGGGACGACGCACCACTCCCTGTCCACATCGCCCAGTCCCTCGCATCCGGTGGGCGTCACCACGATTGTATCCTCGATTTTGATGTGTCCGGCCTCCGGGTGGAGATACTCGGTCTCGACCGAAAGTATCATCGAGGCTTCGAGCGATCCGTGACTGCGCTCCGACACCTCGGGGGGTTCGTGGTTGACCATACCCAACCCGTGGGCCAGGAAGCGTCCGTACTGCCCCCACCGTCCCCGCGCCATCGTCTCGGTGCCGATTCTCCAGAGATCGCGGCAGGGCAAGCCGGCGCTGATGGCGCCGCGAATCTGCTCCTGCGCGTCGAGGCACGCCGTGAATAAATCCAGGGCGAGAGATGGCGGCGCGCCGATCGAGCCCATTCTGGCTATATCCGCTTCGTACTCATTGAACTCGGCCCCGGCGTCGACGTGCAGGGGGCGCCGTCTGCCCCACCGCTCGCCCGAGGGAGCGCGCAGAAGCCCCGGCCCGACGTTCGTGAAGGCGTAGAGAAACGAGGCGCCGCGCTCCTCGATGCGCCTCTGCACGCTCGTGGCGATCTGCTGCGTGGTCTGCTCGGGACGGCCCTCGGTCAGGACCGCGCGAACAGCTTCCGCGGTGAGGTGATGCACCTGCCGCAGCTGCTCCACCTCCGCAGGCCGTTTGACGGCGCGAAGTTCGGCGAGGAGGGGCGTGGCGTTGACGAACGCTGCCTCGGGCAGCCCGGAGCGGAGGGTTTCGAACGCGTCCGCCGGGAGGAATGAGGATTCGATCCCGATCGTCCCCCCGGTCAGCCCCTGGCTGCGAAGAACCTGGACCGCCTTCTCGGCCGCCGCCGCCGACATGCTCGGACTCCGCTGAATCCAATGGCGATTGCTGATCCACAGAGGTCCGAACACCTCAATGTAATCGAGTTCGTTCAAAATCGAATCCTGGCGCCCCACATAGAAGGCGGCCCCCGGGTTCTCGGCTGGAATCGCAACGATGGGAAGGTACTGGCTGGCGCCGAACCGCGGGGTCCGGGCATAGAACGGCAGGTAGTATCCTCCGGTGAGGTACCGAACATTCTGGCGGGTTGTGGCGAGAATCACCGAGGTGTTATGGGTGCGCATCAAGCGGTGTAGTCTTTCCCTGTCAAAGGGAATCACAAGCCGCCTCCCATTCCCCTCCCGCCCGCCATGGGCCAGATTCTCTTCACCGTGCTCCCTTTCCTCGGGGCGACATCGTCTCACCCACCCTCGGGTGAACAACAGTTCGTTGCCCGTACGGCGGACCGCTCACGTTGACGCCGCTCCGGGGGCGGTGCTACGCTTGGGCTACTTCGCAAAAGGGGGGGCGAGATGATAACGCGGCGGTCTCCACTCCGCAGTTTTGCGTTGGTGTGCGCGGGTCTTATGCTCGTCGGAAGCGCGCTCTGGTCGGGCGCTCCGGCGACTGCCCAGCCGGCAGGAACAATCAAGATCGGCATCCTGTACGACCACACCGGTCCTTTCGCCCAGGGCGGCTCGCTCAACTGCTGGCGCGGCGCCAAGATGATCATCGAGTATGTGAACGAGCATGGTGGCGTCGCCGGCAAGTACAAGATCGTCCAGGTGGACGGCGACAGTCAGTCCAAGGGCGACATCGCTCTCAACGAGGCGGAGCGGTTGCTGAATGTGGAGAAGGTGGACGTCCTGGCGGGGATCTACTCCAGCGCGCATGCCGTGCCGCTGGCCGAGCGGGTGGATAAAGAGAAGAAACTGCTCTGGATCACCACGGCGATCTCGTCCAAAGTCTTTGATGGACGCAACCTCCAGTACACATTCCGGCCGCAGCCCACCGGCGATCAGTTCGGCAGACTGTCCGTCCAATACATCGCCGACTACGCTCAGGAGAAGTTCGGGAAGCCTGCGACAGACCTCCGGCTGGCCATCATCTACGAGGACGGACCGTACGGTACCGACGTCGCTGCCGGCAACGAGGTGAAGGCCAAGGAACTCGGGCTCAACGTGGTCCTGAAGGAAGCCTACTCCGCACAGGCCCCCGATCTCTCCTCCCTCGTCGCGAAGCTGCGCGCGGCGCGCCCCGACGTTCTCTTCCACACCGGCTACAATCCCGACATCGCCCTTTTCCTCCGCCAGGCGAAGGAAGGAGGGCTTCGCGTGCGGGCCTACCTGGGCCACGGGGCAGGCCACAGCCAGCTCGACAAACTGAAGGAAACCATCGGCGCGAGCGAGGTCGAGGGGTTCCACAGCGTGGACCCGGCTGCCGCGCAACTGCTGGATCCCCAAGGGCTCAAGCCGGGCGTGTGGGCCATGACCGAGGAGATGGTGCGGCGTTACCGGAAGGAGTTCGGGGAGGGGGACATCGCGCCGCACGTGTCCATGGGGTTCAACAACCTCGGGATCCTGCTGACCGACGTGCTGCCTCGGGCGATCCAGAAGTCCGGCGGGTGGAGTCCCGAGGCGATCGCCGCGGCGGCGCGCGACACCGATATTCCTGTCGGCGGCACGATGATGGGGTACGGCGTGAAGTTCTACCCGCCGGGCCACCGCTTCGCGGGGCAGAACGAACGCGCGTTTCCCGTCGTCGATGAAGTGATCCAGGGCGAATTCCGCATCGTGTATCCGAAGTCGCTTTCCAAGGTCAATCCGAGCGTGCTGCTTCCTCGAACGTCGCCGTGGGCGAGCCAGTAGCCCCACGGGCGCTGCGGGCCCGGTGCTCGCGGTTTCCCTGCTGACGAAGCGGTTCGGGGGGTATGCGGCCCTCGGCGGAGTCTCCTTTGAGGTGCGGCAGGGCGAGATTCTCGGCCTGATCGGGCCGAACGGCTCTGGCAAGACCACCGTGTTCAACTGCATCTCCGGCGCGCTGGCGCCGACGTCCGGCTCCGTGCGCTTCCAGGGCGAAGAGATCGCCGGGCTCGCCCCTAATCAGGTCTGCCACCGCGGGATCGCGCGGACGTTCCAGATTCCGCGCCCTTTTCGCAAGTTGCCTGTCCTGGATAACGTCGCGGTCGCGGCCCATTACGGCCCCAACCGCCCGAGCACCGAGGCGCAGGCGCGACGGCGTGCGGGCGATATCCTCGATCTCGTGGGTCTGCCCGCCGATCCCGACGCCTCCCCGGCCATTCTCGGGGCGGCGGGGCTGAAGAAGCTCGAGCTCGCCCGGGCGCTCGCCACCGACCCTCGTCTCCTGCTGGCCGACGAAAGTCTGGGGGGCCTCGATCCGAGCGAGATGGCCGGCGCGGCCGCGCTCCTCACGCGCATCCGGGATGAGTTCGGGATCACGATCATCTGGGTGGAGCACATCATGGCGACCCTGATGCGGATCGTCGACCGCGTCATTGTGCTTGATCACGGAGAAAAGATCGCCGACGGGACGCCGCGCCACGTCGCCGAGGATCCGCGCGTCATCGAAGCGTACCTCGGTGAAAAGATCGCCCTGGCGTGAGCATGCTCCAGCTGCGCAACATCACGGCGGGCTACGGGCAGTTCACGGCGCTCTGGGACGTGACTCTCCGGGTGGCGGCCGGCGAAATGGTCGCCATCGTGGGCCCCAACGGCGCGGGGAAGACCACCGTGATGCGGGTCATCTCGGGCCTGGTGGTCCCGCGCGCCGGAGACCTGACCTTCGACGGGAGGCCGCTTGCGGGGAGGCCGGCCCACGAAATCGTCGCGCGGGGGATCGCCCACGTCCCCGAAGGCCGGCGGATCTTTCCGGCCCTGACCGCGGTTGAGAACCTCAAGATGGGGGCGTTCCTCCCCTCCGCGCGGCGCCTGTTCCGGGAGAGCCTCGCGCGAGTGTACGCGCTCTTTCCTGCCCTGGCCGAGCGCCGGCATCAGCGGGCCGGAAGCCTCTCCGGCGGCGAACAGCAGATGCTGGCTATCGGGCGCGCCCTCATGTCGAGGCCCCGGCTCATTTTGCTGGACGAACCCTCGATGGGGCTCGCCCCCGTCGTGGTTCTCCGCCTGTTCGACCTGATCCAGCGTGTGCGGCGGGAGGGCTACACGATCCTCATCGTCGAGCAAAACGTCCGTCAGGTGCTGCGGCTCGCGGACCGCGCCTACCTGCTTGAGGCCGGCCGGCTCAAGATGGAGGGCCGGTCCGATGACCTGAGCGAGCAGGAGTTCGTCCGTAAGGCGTACGTCGGCCTATGATGGACCCTGTGTTCCTCGCCGAGGCCGCGCTCAACGGCCTCCTCCTCGCCGGGGTGCTCGCGCTGCTCGCGCTCGGCCTCAATCTGATCTTCGGCGTCCTCGACATCGTGTGGATCGCCTATGTCGATCTCGTCACCGTCTGCATGTATGCGGTGTACTTCCTGGTGACCGCGTACGGATGGCCGCTCTGGATGGCCGGGCTCGGCGCCGTCGGGGTCGGCGTGGCGCTGGGGGTCGCCGTTCACCTGCTCATCATTTCCCCGATCCTGGGAAGTCCGCCCGTCAACCAGCTTCTGGCGACGGGGGGACTGCTCTTCTTCATCCAGTCCTTCTTGACGTTCCTCTGGACGACCGATCACCGGGCGATCCGCCTGAATCTGCCGATCATCCAGATCGGAGGGGTGTTCGTCCCCTTTGCGCGGCTCCTCGCCTTCAGCATCGCGCTGATCGCCATGAGTGGTCTCTACCTCTTCCTGACCCGCACATACATGGGCACGGCGATCCGCGCCGTGTCGCAGGATCGCGAGGCCATGCGGCTTATGGGCGCCGATCCTCAGCGCGTCTACGTGGTCACCTCGGCGGCGGGGGGCGCCATGGCGGGGGTGGCCGCCGCCCTGTTGATCATCCAGTATCCGGTGCACCCGTACTTTGGGGCCGCGTTTGGCCCCCTGACCTTCATGATCTGCGTGCTCGGCGGGCTGGGCAACATGGTGGGTGCGTTCGTCGCGTCGTTCATCCTGAGCGAGATCATCTCGTTTGGCGGTGTCGCGATCTCGACGGAGATGGGGTACGTCGTGGCCTTCATGGTTTTTATCGTCCTGATGTTCGCACGGCCGGGCGGGCTCCTCACGCGGCGGGAATGACACTCCCGAAGGCGCTCGCCGCTCTGGTGCTGCTGCTCATTGCCGCGGCGCCGTTCATGCCCATCGGCGGGACACGCCAATACGTCCTCCACGTCCTGGTCCAGATCTTCATCTGGTCCTTCATCGCCGGCGCATGGTCGCTGATGGGACGTTTCGGATTGGTGTCGCTGGGGCACGGCGCGTTCCTGGGTGTGGGGGCCTACACGGCGACGCTGCTGTGGAACGCCTTCGGGCTCACCCCGTGGCTGGGAAGCATCGGGGCCGTGACGGGGGCCATGGCGGTTGCCCTCGTGGTCGGCTATCCATGCTACCTCCTGCGCGTCGTGGGACATTATTTCGCGCTTGTCACCCTTGCGGTCGGCGAGGTCGTCCGCCTGCTGATCATCGCCGGGCGGACCTGGACGGGTGGGTCCCTCGGTCTCACGCTCCGGCCGGCCCCGCCAGGCGCGAGCCTCGTCGCCGTCCAGTTCGCCGACAGGCGCGTCTTCTACTACGCGGCGATCGTGGTATGGCTCGGGGGCCTCTACCTCTGGCGCCGTCTCGACCGAAGCATGGCCCGGTCGGCGCTGGAGGCCATCGGCGAGGACGAGACCGCGGCGGCGTCGATGGGGATCGACGTGACCAAGTTCAAGCTCGGCGTGACCGCCCTGTCGGCCGGCCTCACCGCGCTCGGCGGGGTTCTGTACGCCCAATACATCACGTATGTGAGCCCCGAGACCCTCTCGGGGATCGGCGTGTCGCTCCGGATCGTGTTCGCTGCGGTCCTCGGCGGGATGTACACGCTCCTCGGACCTACCGTGGGGACCGCGCTGACCATTGCCCTGTCCGAGTACCTGCGCGTGACCTTCGGGATCAGGCTGATCGGGATGGCTGAAACGATCTACGGTCTGGCGCTCATCCTGTTCATCATCTTTCTGCCCGCGGGCCTGTATGGCGGGATTAGCGCGCGCGTACGCCGGCGGGCGGCAGCGGGGCGGCCTGCCTTCCCTCGACCGTCGACCCAGGAAAGCGTCGAGTAAGAAGAAAACCCTTCCGCGTGGAGGAGGCGCCCGCGTGGCCCGACGGACGATCGGCATCCTCATGAATGGCGTGACCGGCCGGATGGGCACAAACCAGCATCTCGCCCGATCGATCATGGCCATCCGCGAACAGGGGGGACTCGCCCTGCCCGGCGGTGATGTCCTCTGGCCCGACCCCATCCTCCTCGGCCGCAACGCCGACAAACTCGCCGCCCTGGCCGCCCGGTTCGGGCTGACGCGATGGAGCACCGCCCTGGACCGGAGCTTGGACGAGAGCGGTGCGCAGGTCTACTTCGACGCGCAGGTCACCTCCGCGCGCGCGGACGCCGCGCGGCGGGCGATCGCGGCGGGCAAGCATGTGTACGTCGAGAAGCCGCTCGCGAGCGACCTGGAGACGTGCCTGGATCTGGCCGGCCGCGCGGCTGCGGCGTCGGTCCGGAACGGGGTCGTGCAGGACAAACTCTTCCTGCCGGGGTTACGCAAGCTCAGGCGGCTGATCGACAGCGGCGTCTTCGGCCGCCTCCTCGCCGTGCGGGGCGAGTTCGGGTACTGGGTGTTCGAGGGCGACCGGCAGCCGGCGCAGCGGCCGTCGTGGAACTACCGGCGCGAGGACGGGGGCGGCATTATCCTCGACATGTTCCCGCACTGGCGGTACGTGCTCGACAACCTCTTCGGGACCGTGCGGCGCGTCGTGTGCCGTGGGGTGACGCACATCCCCCGGCGGGTCGACGAGCGCGGCGAGCCGTACGCCGCCACAGCGGAAGATGCCGCGTATGCGACCTTCGAGCTCGACGGCGGCGTGATTGCCCAGTTCAACTCATCCTGGTGCGTCCGCGTGTACCGGGACGAGCTGCTGAGCATCCAGGTCGACGGGACGGAAGGAAGCGCTGTGGCGGGTCTCTGGCACTGCAAGGTGCAGCCCCGAGCGAACACCGTGCGGGCGATCTGGGATCCCGATCGTCCGTCCCCGACCGCGCATCGCGAGCACTGGCAGGAGGTGCCGGACACCGAGCCGTTCGACAACGCCTTCAAGGTCCAGTGGGAGCGGTTTCTGCGCCACGTCGTGAGCGGCGACCCCTTCCCCTGGTCGTTCCTTGAGGGCGCGAAAGGCGTCCAGCTCGCGGAGGCCGGCATGCAATCGTGGCGCGAGGGACGGTGGGTCGAGCTGCCCGATCTCGCGATCCCGGCCGCCGTGTCTGCGCCGCGGAAGGCATGATGGCGCCCCCCGTCGTGACGCTTCCGCGCGAGGACCGCACCCTGACGCGCTACGAGCTGGGGGAGGCCTGTCCCTATGGGCCGCCGCCAGCGCCCCTCCGAAGCCGGATCGCCTATGCGGCGGTCCACGTCGTGGCCGATCCGGTTGCCGACAACACACCCGGGTCGGCCGCGCGTCTCGACTGGGACGCGACGCTGGCGTACCGCCGCTACCTCTGGTCCCTGGGCCTGGCCGTAGCGGAGGCCATGGATACGGCCCAGCGGGGAATGGGGCTGGACTGGGCCGCCTGCAAGGAGTTGATCCGGCGCACGGCGGCCGAAGCCAGGGCCGCGCGGGGCGGGCTGGCCTGCGGCGCGATGACCGACCAGCTGCCGCCCGGCCGGGCGAGCCTGAAGGAGATCGAGACGGCCTACGAGGAACAGTGCGCTTTCATCGAAGACGCCGGCGCCTCGGTCGTCGTGATGGCGAGCCGGCACCTTGCCGCCGCCGCAGCCGGACCGGAGGATTACCTCCAGGTGTACGGTCATGTCCTGTCGCGGGTGGCCCGTCCGGTGATCCTGCACTGGCTGGGGGAGGTCTTCGACCCGCACCTGGCGGGGTACTGGGGGTCGCCGGACCTGGACGTCGCCGCGCAGACCGTGGTCCGGATCGTTCACGACCACGCCGACAAGGTCGACGGCGTCAAACTCTCTTTGCTCGATGCGCGCCGGGAGGTCGCGCTGCGCGAGCAGCTCCAGCGTGACGACGTCCGGCTGTACACCGGCGACGACTTCGACTACGTCAGGATGATCCGGGGAGACGGCCGCGCGCACAGCGACGCGCTGCTCGGCATCTTCGACGCGATCGCCCCGGCCGCGTCCGCCGCCATTCGGGCCCTCGACCTCGGGGACGTAGACGCCTACGACGCCATCCTCGCGCCGACTCTGCCGCTTGCCCGCCACATCTTTCAGGCGCCGACCTACCACTACAAGACAGGGATTGTGTTCCTCGCGTACCTGAACGGGCACCAGCGGCACTTTCGGATGGTCGGCGGGATGGAGAGCGCGCGCTCGGTCGTGCACCTCGCCGAGATTCTCGTGCTGGCCGACCGGGCCCGGGTCCTGCGCGTCCCGGAACTCGCCGCCGCGCGCATGCGCAAAGTCCTCGCCGTCGCCGGGATCGAGTAGGGACGGGCAGTGAGTCCGGCCGCCTCGGATGCACGGCGCCTCAGCCTCAACCAGATGACCGTCCCGGGGTGGACCCTGCGGCAGGCGGTGGAAGGCTGCGCGCGGCACGGGATCCACTATTTAGGCGCCTGGAGGGACAAGGTCGCCGAGTGCGGCGTCGAGGCGGCGGTCCGGGCGGCGCGCCAGGCCGGCGTCGCGATCTCCAGTTTGTGCCGCGGGGGGTGGTTCCCCGCGGCCACCCCGGCAGAGCGGCGGGCGCGCATCGACGACAACCGCCGGGCGATCGAGGAGGCGGCCGGGCTCGGGACGGATACCCTCGCCCTGGTCTGCGGGCCCGCGCCCAACCGGGACATCGAGAGTGCGCGGCGCATGGTCGCGGACGGTGTGGCCGAGTTGGCGCCGTACGCCGCGGAGCGGAATGTGCGCCTTGCCATCGAGCCGCTCCACCCGATGTTCGCCGCGGACCGGTCGGTCATCACGACGCTCGCCCAGGCCGTCGCGATCGCGGAGCGATTCCCCGCCGATCGGGTGGGCGTGCTGGTGGACGTCTATCACGTGTGGTGGGATCCCGCGGTGTACGCGGAGATCGCCCGCGCCGGCCACAGGATCTTTGGGTTCCATGTCAGCGACTGGATCGTCCCTGTGCCGGACGTGCTGTTCGGGCGCGGGATGATGGGCGATGGAGTGATCGAACTGCGCCGTCTCCGGGCCGCTGTCGACGCGGCCGGCTATGCGGGGCCGATCGAGGTGGAGATCTTCAATCGCGCGATCAACGCGATGCCCGGCGATGAGACGCTCGCGCTCCTGAAAGACCGCTACCAGAGGCACGTCGAGTGAGAGGCGCGCCATGAGCGGAAAGCGGCGGGTGAATGTCGCGGTGATCGGCGCCGGGTTCATCGCGGAGACGCGGGCTCGCGCCTACCCCGCCGTCTCGCATGATGTGCGGATCGTGGCCGTGGCGAGCCGGTCCAAGGAGCGTGCCGAGGCCTACGCCCGCAGGCATGGGGTGCCGGACGCGTACGGCGACTACCGGGAGATCCTGGCGCGGCGCGACGTGGATCTCGTCGACCTCTGCGTCCCGAACCACCTGCACCGGCCCGTGACGGAAGAGGCGGCGGCGGCCGGCAAGCACATCGTCTGCGCCAAGCCGCTCACAGTGTTCGACGGACACGGCCGTGACCCACAGACCGACTTCCGCGCGGTGTCGCGGGCGGACATGCTCCGCGCCGCCGTCGAGAACGCGGACGCCATGGTCGCCGCCGCTGACCGAGCGCGGGTCCATCTCATGTACGCCGAGAACTGGGTCTACGCCCCGTCCATCGTGAAGGCCGGCCGGCTGGCGGCCGCCGCGGGCGGCGTCATCCTCGAGATGCGCGGCGGCGAATGTCACAGCGGGTCGCACTCGCCGTACGCGAAGGAATGGCGCTACACGGGCGGAGGCGCGCTGCTCCGCCTCGGGGCGCATCCGGTCGGCGCCATGCTGCACCTGAAGCGGCAGGAAGGCGTCCGCCGCGGCGGCACACCGATCCGGCCGCGTGCGGTCGTCGCCGAGGTCGGGGACCTCACCCGCACGGAGGCGTTTCGCCAGGAGGAGCGCCACTGGATCGGCACGGGGTGGGTCGACGTGGAAAACTGGGGCTGCCTCCTCATCACCTTCGAGGACGGGACCCGGGGGACCGTGTGGGCCTCCGATGCTGTTCTGGGAGGGATGGAGAGTGCGCTGGAGGTCTTTCTTTCGAACGCGCAGATCAAGTGCAAGATGGAACAGACCGACCTGCTGCGGGCCTACGCCCCCGATGCGTCGGTCTTCGAGAAGGAATATCTAATGG
>DASUDA010000153.1:0-10752 GCA_036275835.1 bacterium
CCTCACCAGCGCGTTTTTCCCCGCGCTCGTTCCCGGTGTCTTCGGCCTCAGCAGCGCCCAGATCACCGGAAATTTCCTCGACAGCAGCAACGTGTTCCACGCCTTCCTGGGCGTCCTGGAGATTCCGGCGGAACAGGACCGGACGCGGGAGTCGGCGCATGCCGGCGTGCTCCACCCCTAAGCTGCTATCACGGCTGGTGCCTAACTAATCAGAAGCGGCGAAGAGTAGGCCCGTTCTCAAGAAAAGACGTCCTGGGCCGTCATTCCTCGGCCTGAAGCCGATAGCCCACCCGCGGTTCCGTGAGGATGTACTCCGGCTGCGTCGGATCCCGCTCGATCTTGCTCCGGAGGTTACTGATATTGACGTGCAACATGTGGCTTGCCGTGAGGTATGCTGGGCCCCATACTTGCTCGAGGAGTCGCTGGCGGGTCAACACCTTCCCCCCGGCCTGGACGAGCGCTTTCAACAAGTCGTACTCAGTCGGGGTGAGCTTGACAACTTCGCCTGCTTTCTTGACAAGACGACGGGAAAGGTCTACCTCCAAATCCCCGCTCCGGTAGGGCTCACCGGTCGGGCTCCCCGCGCGGCGGCGCAAGAGGACACGCAGTCGCGCGTGGAGCTCCGCGATCCCAAACGGTTTTGTAATGTAATCGTCTGCGCCCGCTTCGAGCGCCGCGACCTTCTCATCCTCCTGGTCCCGGAGCGAGAGGATGAGGATCGGGATCCGCTCCACCTGCCTGAGTTGGCGCATCACCTCAATACCGTCGCCATCCGGGAGACCAAGGTCGAGGATAACGACGTCTGGACGGACAGAGGAAGCGGTTGCCACCGCGGCACGGGCGCTCGCCGCCTCGAAGACAGCGTAGCCGCGTGTGCGGAGAGCGCTGTCCAGAAACCGCCGGATGGCCCGATCGTCGTCGACAACGAGAACCCGCGGCCCCGGCTCGTCCATCCCACCTCAGCTCAGGGGCAGCCTGACCCTGGCGACGGTACCGCCCCCGTCACGCTGCTCCAGCCAGATCTGGCCTCCGTGCGCTTCCACAATCCCCTTGGCGATCGCTAGGCCCAGCCCAACGCCGGGGGGCGACTCGGTGGCGCTCGATGCGTGCCGACCCCGGTAGAACCTCTCAAAGATGCGGCCAAGGTCCGCCTGAGAAATGCCCACTCCTCGATCCCCCACGCTGATGACAATTCCTCCGTCTATCGCGTGGGCTTCCACCTCGATGGGTGACCCCGGGGGGGAGTACTTGATGGCGTTGTCGAGGATGTTGACAAAGGCGTGCGAGAGGAGGACATCGTCCATCCGAATCGTGGGCAACGCGGGCGCGAACTCGACCCGGCAGCGCCGCCCATTCAGAGTCCCGCGCAGTTGGGTGAGTGCAGTTCCAATAACGTCGGCGATGTTGCCCGGCTCCTGCCTCACCTGCGTCAGCCCCGCTTCCAACCGCGTCATCTCGAGAATCTGGGCGAGCAGCCGGTCCAACTGTCTGGCTGCCTCGTATGCCACCATGCGCATTTCCTGCCGCGCCCCCTCGTCCATGTCCTTGCCGTCGGCAATGAGGGCGCTCAGGACTCCTATGACCGCGGTGAGCGGCGTGCGGAGGTCGTGCGAGAGTAAGGTAAGCAACGTCTTCTGCAGGCGGTTGCTTGCGGTCAATCTCTCGAGTTCCTGCTTGGCGCTCCGCATGCGGTCGGTGACGGTCCCGAGAACGGCGGCAACCGCCAGCAGTCCTGCCAAGAAGATTGCTTCCGCGGCGGTGGGTATAGTAAAGGCATAGGGAGGCGGAAT
The DNA here is from genome assembly GCA_036275835.1 of bacterium. GTDB lineage: Bacteria > Sysuimicrobiota > Sysuimicrobiia > Sysuimicrobiales > Segetimicrobiaceae > DASUDA01. The sequence continues at coordinate 1,791 of DASUDA010000153.1, forward strand.
AACCGCGTAGTTGTATATGATTTCGCTCGCGAGGGCGGCGATTATCGCCGAACCCCGTCCCCACACGAGTGCAACAAGAACCACGACAAGGAGAAAGGCAACTTCCGCGGCGTCCTGGCCCAGCGCCGCGCTGGGGGGGTGGAGAGCGATGAACATGATGACGACAAGAGCCGCGCTGCACGCGTAAAACAACCACTTGAGGCCCGGAGAGGTCAGGGTAAAGCCTCGGAGGGCGGAGTGCGGGTAGGCGCGCCCTCCGACTCTCTGGCTTTTGCTGCGGATACGCATGATGTCCGCGGCTCCCTCCGAGACCACGGCGAACTCCCTGAAATCCTCGACAACGTGAGACAAGGCGCACGCGCCACCGGAGGGATTGTGCCCCGGTCTGTCCGACTAGAGACCTACCTCAAGTAATCAGCTGCGCTGCTCGGCCCGTCGCGAAGAAGCGATGAGTGCCCTCCGATGACGACGGGTCTCTTACCGACCCCAGTTCGCGGCGCGCATAAAGGCCCAGTACGGATTGGAGCCTACCGGGCCCGCCACCTCAAATGAGGTACTCCCCTGTGACGGGGTACCAGGGACGATCGTGGTATTCGGCAGGCCCGGGCCAGGGTAGTCTACCCCATCGCCAGAGGCAAACGCGGCCGTCGCGCTCAGGGCCAATGTCGCAGCCATGGTCAAAACTGCGAGGATGTGTCTCACGGGTGTGGTCCTCCTTTCGTCTCCGTAAGTTACACATACCCGCCCTGACTGGTCTCTCCGACCGCGTATTCGTCAAGAAAGTCTCAAGAAGGCCCCCTCCGCAGCGGGGCGGTAGATCACGATGAGTGGCGTCTGGGGCAGCCTGGCGGCATTCTCGGGCGGAGCAGGTGCAGGACACGATGCGATGCTCGTGACAAGACCTTTTGACTCTCTTGCGCTTAGAGGATCGCCTGCTCGCGGTATTCCCCGAAGACCTGGCGGAAGACGTCGCAGATCTCGCCCATCGTGACCCGGGCCTGCACCGCGTCCACGATGGCCGGCATCGTGTTACCGCCCTGTTCGGAGATCCGGCGAAGGGCGTCCAGCGTGCGACGCGCCGCCGCCTGATCCCGCGAGGCCCGGACGCGCCGGAGGCGCTCGACCTGCCGCCGTTCCACCTCTGGGTCGACCTTGAGGAGCGGGATCGGGGTCGCCTCGGGCTGGGCGAACTCGTTGACGCCGACGATCACCTTCTCCTTGCGTTCGAGCTGCTGCTGGTAGCGATAGCTCGCGTCGGCGATCTCCCGCATCGGGTATCCGCGGTCGATGGCGGCCAGCATCCCGCCCATCTCGTCGATCTTCTGGATGTAGGCCGAGGCCTCGGCCTCCATCCGGTCGGTCAGGGCTTCCACGAAGTAGGAGCCGCCCAGGGGGTCGACGGTATTCGCGACGCCGCTCTCGTCCGCGATGATCTGCTGCGTGCGAAGCGCCACCGTCACCGCCTCCTCGGTCGGCAGCGCGTAGGTCTCGTCCATCGAGTTCGTGTGCAGCGACTGACACCCGCCCAGCACCGCGGCGAGGGCCTGCATCGTCGTGCGGGCAATGTTGTTGTGGGGCTGCTGGGCCGTCAGGCTCACCCCCGCGGTCTGGGCGTGCGTGCGCAGCATCCACGACCGGGGATTGCGGGCGTGGAACCGCTCCTTCATGATCCGCGCCCACATCCGCCGCGCCGCCCGCAGCTTGGCGATCTCTTCGAAGAAATCGTTGTGCAGATCGAAGAAGAACGAGAGGCGCGGGGCGAACGCGTCCACGTCGAGCCCGGCCTCGATGCCGGCCTGCACGTACGCGATCCCGTCCGCCAGGGTAAACGCCAGCTCCTGGACGGCCGTCGCGCCGGCCTCGCGGATGTGGTAGCCGCTGATGCTGATCGTGTTCCACCGCGGGGCTTCGCGGGTGCAGTACACGAGGATGTCCTGGATGAGCTTCAGGCTCGGCCGCGGGGGAACGATCCACTCTTTCTGGGCGATAAACTCCTTGAGCATGTCGTTCTGGATCGTCCCGCCGATCACGCGCGGGCTAATACCCTGGGACATCGCCACCGCGATGTACATCGCGAGCAGCACGTTCGCGGGCGCGTTGATCGTCATCGAGGTGCTCACCCGGTCGAGAGGGATGCCGCGGAAGAGCACCTCCATGTCCTCGACGGTATCGATCGCCACCCCTTCGCGGCCGACCTCGCCGAGGGACCGCAGGTGGTCGGAGTCGTAGCCCATGAGCGTCGGCATGTCGAACGCGACCGACAGCCCGGTCTCCCCCTGCCGGAGCAGGTAGTGGAATCGGGCGTTGGTGTCCTCCGCCGCGCCGAACCCGGCAAACATCCGCATCGTCCACAATCGGCCCCGGTACATCGTCGCGTGGATCCCGCGGGTAAACGGGTACTCGCCCGGCAGGCCAAGATCACGGGCCGCGTCCAACGCGGCGACGTCGTCGGGGCCGTAGAGGCGGGCGATCTCCAAGTCGGAGACCGTGCTGAAGCGCGGCTCTCTTTCGGGCTGGCGGGCCAGAGCCTCCCGCAGCGTCGTCGCTTCCCAGCGCCGGCGCGGGTCCTCGCGCCTCCGCTGCTTTGGTTGGGCCTGCTTTGCCCGGGCCCGCTTTGCGTGGGCCCGCTTTGCCTCGGCCATAGCAGTTTGGCAGCCGACCCGCCGTGCCTAGAAGGCGGGAGTAGCCGCCCTTCTTCCTCCTTCACCGTGCCAGGTAGGGGTGACGCTCCTTCTTATTGTACCTTACCCGGCCTGTGCCGCTTTGAGCCTCCGGATTTCCGCGGTCAGCAGAGGCAGGATCTGAAACAGGTCTCCCACGATCCCGTACGACGCCACGCTGAAGATCGGTGCCTGCGGGTCCTTGTTGATAGCCACGATGTAGCGGGAGCCGGACATCCCGGCGAGGTGCTGCGGCGCCCCGGAGATGCCGCACGCGATGTAGAGTTGGGGGTTGACCGTCTTCCCGGTCTGTCCGATCTCGTAGTCGTGAGGAACCCACCCGGAGTCGACGGGCGGCCGGCTCGAGCCGACGGCCGCGCCGAGCGCGGTCGCGAGCTCATCGAGGAGTGCAAAGTTCTCCGGTCCCCGAAGTCCTCGCCCTCCGGAGACGATAATGTCCGCTTCGGTCAAGGGCACCGTCTCGCGGGCGATCGGCGTGATCCCCGCGACGCGCGTCCGCACCGCCGACGCGTCGAGCGTGACGGGCACCGGGACCACCTGCGGGGTACGGGCCGCATCCGGCGCGCCCGGGGCGAACACGTTGGGGAGCACAACGGCGATGCGAAGGCCGTCGTTGCGAAACGCCACGCGCGCAATCGCCTTCCGGGTCATCATGGGCCGGGTCACGACCACCCGTCCCTGGTCGAGATCCACCGCCGCGCAGTCGGTGGCCAGCCCGGCTCTCAGCCGCGCCGCCAAACGCGGCGCCAGGTCGCGCCCCGCGGCCGTGCTGCCGATCAAGAGGAGGGACGGCTGCTCTCGGGCGATCAGGGGAGCGATTACCGCCGCATAGGCGTCCGTCGTGTATTGGGCGAGGAGAGGGTGATCGGCCAGATAGACGACATCGGCCCCCCGGGCGCCGAGCTCGCGTGAGAGACGCGCCGCGCCATTGCCCAGAACCAGCGAGGCCACGCGGCCTCCGAGCATCTCCGCGAGGGCCCGCGCCCGGCTCAATAACTCGAACGTAATCCTGCGAGGGTGACCCTCCGCGTGTTCGGCGAGAACCCACACGTCGCGGCTCATGGCCGGCCCGGCGTCAAAGCACCTTGGCCTCCTCGCGCAGGAGCCGGACCAGTTCCGCGACGACCGCGGCCGGCTCCCCCTCGAGGATCCGGCCCGCCTGCCGCCGCGGCGGCGGCGTGAGGCCGAGCAGCTCCACGCGGGATGGGCCGAGGTCGCCGGGGCCAAGCCCCAGGTCCGCCAGCGTACGCACGGTAATGGGCGTCCGCTTGGCCTTCATGATGCCCGGGAGCGACGGATACCGTGCTTCGTTAATCCCGCGCTCGACGGTGATCACGGCCGGGAGAGACACCTCAAGAACCTCGACCGCTCCCTCCACCTCGCGGTGAACCTGGGCGGCGCCCTGCCCCAGCTCGAGCCGGGTGACGGCGGTGGCCTGCGGCAGGCCGAGGAACTCGGCGATGGCCGGACCGACGATCGCGGCGTTATCGTCCGTGGCCAGCTTGCCGCACAGGATAAGGTCGCCGGAGAGGGGGGCGATCGCCGCCGCCAAGACCCGGGCGAGGACAATGTGGTCGGCCGCATCCAGGGCGGGGTCCTGGACATGGATGGCCTGGTCCGCGCCCATCGCCAGTCCGGCCCGCAGAGCCTCTGCCGCGCGGCCGGGCCCGGCGGTGACGAGGGTCACCGTTCCGCCGAGGCGCTCTTTGATCCGGAGGGCCTCCTCGACGGCGTGCTCATCGTAATAGTTGGGAACGAAGGTCAGGCCGCCTTCCTCGATCCCCCGGCCATCTCCGCGGATGCGGATGGGCGCCTCGGTGTCCGGCACCTGCTTGACGCAGACGACGATGTTCATCTCGCCGGCCCCTTACGCGGTTCCGAGGACGTGCCGGGCGATCACCATCCGCTGCACCTCCGACGTCCCCTCGTAGATCTCAGTGATCTTTGCGTCGCGGAGGTGACGCTCGGCCGGGTAGTCCTGGATGTATCCGTACCCGCCGAAGATCTGTACGGCCTGCGTCGCCGCCCACATCGCCGTCTCCGAGGCAAACAGCTTGGCGATGGATGCCTCCCGGGTGTGGCCCCGCCCCTGATCGCGCACCCACGCGGCCCGGTACGTGAGGAGCCGGCCCGCCTGGATGCGTGTGGCCATGTCCGCAATCTTCCACTGGATCGCCTGGAACTCCGCGATCGGCCGCCCAAATTGCCGCCGCTCCTTGGCATAGGCGATCGCATCCTCCATCGCCGCCCGGGCGATGCCGAGGGCCTGGGAGGCGATCCCGATCCGGCCCCCGTCCAGCGTGGCCATCGCGATCTGGAACCCTTTGTCCCGCTCCCCGAGCAGACGGTCCTTGGGGAGCCGGCACTCCTGGAGCACGATCTCGCACGTGCTGCTGGCGTGAATGCCGAGCTTGTGCTCCACCTTTCCGACCGAGAGCCCGGGGTCGCCTTTCTCGGCGATGAACGCGCTGATCCCCCGGCTCCCCTCGCCGCCGGTCCGCGCGTAGATGATGAGGATGCCGGCTTCCACGCCGTTCGTCACGAAGATCTTCGTCCCGCTCAGGACCCAGTGATCTCCACTCTCGCGAGCGGTCGTGCGCAGCGAGGCGGCGTCGGACCCGGCGGTGGGCTCGGTCAGGCAGTAGCACCCGGTCGTGCGGGCGCGGGCGAGGTCGGGAAGATACTTTCGCTTTTGCGCCTCCGTGCCGAAGTGGAACATCGGAAAGCAGGCGAGGGAGTTGTTGACCGAGACGATGGTCGAGAGTCCCGCCTCGGCGCGGGCGATCTCCTCCATGACGATGCAGTACGAAACGGCGTCCATCCCGCCCCCGCCGTAGGTTTCCGGGACGAAGACACCCATGAGCCCGAGATCGCCCAGTTCCCGGATCAGCTCTGGAGGATACCTCCCTGTGCGGTCCAGTTCGGCCGCGAGCGGCAGCAGCCGAGACGTCGCCCACTCTCGGACCGTGGCCTGGACGAGGCGGTGCTCCTCGCTGAGGTCGAACTCCACAGCATCACCCGCCTCCGCTATTCGTCCCCATCGGAGCCCATCCTGCGACGGGCCGGTCTCAGCGCGCTCGCGCGCAATCGGACCCTTCGTCGCTCGCGCGTCATCCCCACAGGGCCGGCTTCGTCACCATCACGAACACGATGATCACGGCAAGGATGGTGAGCAGAATTCCGAGGCGTGTGCCCCGGGCCGTGAGCCGCTGGTACTCGGGCGAATGGGGGCCCCCGGCGTCGAGCGCCTGAATTTGCCGGCGCAACGTCGGCGTATAACCGGCGGCCGCGATGATCACAAGAATCACATACAGGATCAGACCCGTCAGGAGCCAGGGCGTGGTAAACGGAATTCTCCCCATGCCGGCCATGGCGAATCCGGTGAGCAGCAGAAGGGCGTAGGCAGGGTTGGCGATACGATTGTCCAAAATCCTGATGCCTTGGAGCGCGAACGTGAGATGCTGCGGTTCCCGCGCCGCGCGGGAGAACCAGACACCGTACGTGATGTTGGCGCCTAACGCGGTGATGGCCATCAGCACGTGAAACCACTTCAAGATCAAGTAGGCGCTCATCTGTCACCCCCGTCGGTGCTCACGGTGTGTTCTTCGTTCAGTCTTTACATCTTCGGGTAATCGTAGAACCCCTTGCCCGTCTTTCGCCCGTGGTAGCCGGCGAGCACCATCTTCCTCAGCAGCGGCGGGGCCGCGTACCGGGGGTCTTTGAGCTCCGCGAACATCGCCTCGGCGATGTAGTAGGTCGTATCGATGCCGACGAAATCGAGGAGGGTCAGGGGGCCCATGGGATGGTTGAGCCCCAGCCGCACCGCCGCGTCGATATCCTCCTTGCCGGCCACTCCCAGCTCGAGGGCGCGGACGGCATCGAGAAGGAACGGCACGAGGAGGAGGTTGACGATGAACCCGGGATAGTCCTTGCACGCGATGACGGTCTTGCCGACCGTTTCGCAGAACGCCCGGCACGCAGCCAGGGTGTCGTCGGCGGTGCGGAGTCCCCGCACCATCTCGACCGGCTGCATCACCGGTACCGGGTTGAAGAAGTGCAGGCCCACGAATCGCTCCGGCCGGCGCGTCACCGACGCCATCTCGGTGATGCTGAGCGAACTGGTGTTGCTGGCAAAGACCGTCTCCGGCGGGCAGAGCGCGTCGAGCTCGGCGTACAGCCGCTTTTTCTCGTCCATGTTCTCGATGATCGCCTCGAGAACGAGGTCGCATCCGGCCAGATCCGCGAGAACCGTCGTCCCCCGGATCCGCGCGCGTGCCGCGTCCCGGTCCTGCGCCGTGAGCTTACCCCGCTGGACCGCGCGCGCCATGGACGCGTCGATCCTGTCCAGACCGCGCCGAAGGAGGGCCTCCGAGACCTCGCGCACGGTCACCGGGTAACCAACACGCGCGCACACCTCCGCGATCCCAGAACCCATCAGGCCGCACCCGACCACCCCAATGTGCTTAAAGGCCATGGCCCACCCCCTCCCCCCTCTCCCCCGCCCCGATGGTCCTACTCCACGACCTCCACGATGAGCGGGCGCACCTCTGGACCATTCTGACCGATCCGGTACGCCGCCTGGACGCGCGGCACCGCGTCGTCGAGGCGGCCCGCCACGCCGGTGTGCAGGATCGCGAGAGGCTCTCCGCGGCGCACGCGGTCCCCCATCTTCCGCCGGATCACCATGCCGGCCCCGGGATCGATCGGCTCGTCTGCGCGCGTCCGGCCGGCACCGAGTGCCATCGCGGCGGCGCCGAGCGCCTCCGCATCCACGGCGGTGACAACACCGTCCTGAGGAGCCGGCACGGGATGCTGGATCGGGGAGCGCGGCAGCCGCTCGGGATGCTCGACCACTCCCGCGTCACCGCCCTGCGCGCTCACCATCTCGGCGAGCTTGCGGTGCCCATCTCCCTGCGCGAGCCGCTCCTCCAGGATCGTCCGGCCGGACCGAGCGTCCGGCGCCAGGCCGGCCAGCACCACCATCTGCGCGCCCAGAACCAGACAGAGCTCGCGGAGATCCTCCGGTCCGTCGCCGCGGAGGGTGTGGATCGCCTCGTCCACTTCGAGCGCATTGCCCACGGCCCGGCCGAGTGGCTGATCCATCATGCTGATCACGGCGGCCGTGCGGCGGCCGACCTCCCGGCCGATCCCCACCATGGCCTGCGCGAGCGCGCGCGCGTCGGGCAGGGTCTTCATGAACGCGCCGCTGCCGGTCTTGACGTCGAGAACGATCGCGTCGCTCCCGGCGGCGATCTTCTTGCTCATCACACTGCTCGCGATCAGCGGCACGCTGTCTACGGTCGCCGTGCGGTCCCGGAGCGCGTAGAGGCGCTTGTCCGCCGGCACGAGCCGGGCGGACTGGCCGGCGATCGCGCAGCCGATCCGGGTCACCTGCTCCACAAGTGCGGCGGGCGAGAGCTCGGTGCGGAATCCGGGAATCGTCTCGAGTTTGTCGAGGGTTCCGCCGGTGTGCCCCAGCCCCCGCCCGGACAGCTTGGCGACTTTGATGCCGGCGCTGGCCGCGAGGGGCACGAGGACGATGGACGTCTTGTCCCCGACCCCGCCGGTGCTGTGCTTGTCGACCTTGCGCCCCGGAATCATGCTGAGATCCAGCGTCTCCCCGCTTCGCACCATCGCCATCGTCAGCGCGGACGTCTCGCGGGTGCTCATTCCCCGGAACCAGACGGCCATGAGAAACGCCGCCATCTGCGCGTCGGGGATCTCGTTGCGCGCGTAGCGGTCCACCAGCCAGGCGATCTCCTCCGGAGACACTTCACCGCCGTCGCGCTTCCGGTGGATCAGGTCGTAGACCCGCATCAATCTACTCCCGCAGGCTGCGGAGGATGCGCCGGATCAGGCGCGAGAGCCGCGGCCCGATGTCGCGGGCCGCCGCGAGCACCGCGTCGTGGGTGACGGATACGGACGCCGGTGGCGGGGACGCGACCGGCCGGGACGCGCCCGGCCGCTTGGGCGACGGGTGAGAGGTCGCGTTCGTGATCGCCGCGAGGCCGAGCACGCGGACGCCGGCATGGCGGGCCGCGATCACCTCCACGACGGTCGACATCCCGACCGCATCGGCTCCCCAGGGTCTGAGCATCGCGAGTTCGGCCGGGGTCTCGTACGAGGGCCCGAGCACGCCCACGTAGACTCCGGTCCGCACCGGGATGCTCTCCTCGCGGGCGGTCTTCCGGGCGAGCGCCCGGAGCTCCGGATCGTAGGCACCCGACATGTCCGGAAAGCGCGGCCCCAGGGCGTCGTCGTTCGTGCCGACCAAGGGATTC
>DASUDA010000154.1:0-2385 GCA_036275835.1 bacterium
CGTAGAACCCCAGGCTCCCGGCGTGCAGCACGACGAAGGGGAACCCGCTCCGTACCTCCTGCACCACGCGGTGGTCCGCGGCGGGTGGGGTGGGCGGGATCGGCGCGCCGTCGCGCACGACAACGACGCGCCCTGCCGGGATGCCTTTGGCTACGATGCGCTCCCACATGTCCTCGCCCAGCACGACCACCCGGTCAGCCCGGCGCAGCACCCACCGATGCAGCCTCTCCCATGCCGCCACGATCGTCCTGGAATGCAGCAACCCCGACGCGACTGCCATCTCGGGATAGAGGTCGCGGACGTTGTAGACGAAACGTCGCCGCCGCACGGCCGCCACAAAAGCGCCGACGACCCCGCCCACCGGCGGGTCGGTCATGGCCAGGACGACGTCGGCGTCCGCGGCGAGCGCCCGGGGGACCGCCAGCGCCAGGTACGAGAGGTAGTTGCACACGCGTCCCGGCATGCGGTCGCGCGTGAAGGTCGTCGAGCCGACACGCTCGACCATCACCTCCCCCTGCCGGTCCCGCCGCCATAGATAGGGGCGATGGCGCTCGGCGGGGTTGTAGGACGGCCGGCCCGCCAGCACCACCACCGAGGCGCGCCGTGCAAGCGCCTGCGCCACCATTGCCGCAATCTTCGCGGTGGCCGCAGTGTCAGGTGGAAAGTACTGGTTTAAGAGAAGGACCCGCATCGGTCGCAGGGCGCAGCTACCGGAAACCCGCCGAGCCGGTTTTGTTTGACACTTTAGTGCTTTGGTGCTATACTTCTCCAGGGGAGGTGTGGCCATGGCACATGCATCCGGGAAGCGCGGCGAGGTGGTTCGCTTGAACATCTACCTTCCCGACCCCGCCCTCCGGCGTCTCGTGAAGGCCGCTGCTGCCAGGCAGGACCTCTCCGTCTCTGAGTACTGTGTGCGCGCCATCACGAGCCAACTCGACCGCGATCAGGAAGGGGCGCCTGCACAGGGGAAACGCCTGCCTCTGTCGGCCGCGGTTGAGAGTGCCCGGCGTTTCCAGGCAGAGACGTTTGGTGGCAGGACCTTCAAGGTCAGTTCCGCCGAACTGATCCGGCAGGCCAGAGAGCAACGCCCGGCGTGACCGCGGAAACCGTAGTGGTCGACGCCAGCCTCGCGGCCATGTGGGCCCTGCCTGAACCGCACAGCATCAGGGCGCTGACCCTGGCCGAGCAATGGGGACGGGACGAGGTCCGCCTGCTCGCTCCCTGCCTTCTGGTCGCCGAGGTGACCAATGCTCTCTACAAGCGCGTGCTCCGTAAGGAGTTGGACCTCTCCACCGCAGAGGCGGCCCTCGGCGTCATCTTCGCCTTTCATGTTGAATTGCGTGAGGAGCCCGGGCTGCCGGCCCGGGCGCTCTCTCTCGCCAGACGCCTGCAACGCCCCACCACGTACGACTGCCACTATCTCGCCTTGGCGGAGCGTTATGACTGCGCCCTGTGGACCGGAGATCGGCGCTTCTACAATGCTGTACATCGCGCCGAACCACGGGTGAGGTGGATTGGGGCCTCTGCCGAATAGGGTCGCGCGCCAAGCTCTCACGAGGGTCCCTTCTCCGCTAGGAAATCACCGATCGCCAGGACATCCATCTCCGTTCGCAGGAAGCAGTCCACCGCTTCCTCCGGCGTGCACACGATCGGCTCGTTCTCGTTGAACGAGGTGTTCAGCACCACCGGGACGCCGGTCAGCCGCTCGAACTCTTCGATCAGCCTCCAGTAGCGCGGGTTGGTCTTCTGGCTCACCGTCTGCAGCCGGCCGGTCCCGTCCACGTGGGTGGGCGCGGGGATGACCGCCCGCTTCTCCGGCCGCACGGGGTAGGCCAGGATCATGAACGGCGAGGGGTATGCGCGATCGAAGTAGTCGCCGGTCGCTTCCTTGAGGACCGACGGGGCAAACGGCCGGAACGGCTCGCGGTGCTTGATCCGGCGGTTGAGGACATCCTTCATCTCGGGCCGCCGTGGATCCACGACGATGCTGCGGTTGCCGAGCGCCCGCGGCCCCCACTCCATGCGCCCCTGGAACCAACCGACGATACGGCTCCCGGCGACACGGCCCGCCACCTCACGGCAGAGGATCTCCTCGGGTATCTCCCGGCAGCGTAGGCCGGCGCGGTCGAGGGCTCCGCGGATCGCCGCGGGGCTGTACCCCGGGCCCCAATAGGCATGGTCCATCACAAAGGCCCGCGGAAGCCCCAGCACCTGGTGGTAGACGTAATAGGCTGCGCCCACGGCCAGCCCGGCGTCCCCGGCGGCCGGCTGGATGTAGACGCGCTCGAAAGGCGTGCGGTCGAAGATCTTTCCATTGGCCACGCAGTTGAAGGCCACGCCCCCGGCCAGGCACAGCGCCCGCAGCCCCGTCAGGGCATGGAGCGC
>DASUDA010000155.1:0-16115 GCA_036275835.1 bacterium
CATGACGAGCGATCGCAGGTTCGCCCCAAGATCCTGCGTGATCGGCGCGAACCCGGACGCCGGCAGCCAGCGAAGATGCACCGCGAACAGGTAGATCAGCATGATCCCGAGCCAGAAGTTGGGGATGCTGAGGCCGAGGAGCGCCACGGCCGAGGCCGAGTAATCGACGGCCGTCCGGCGCCGCCACGCGGCGAGCACGCCCGCAGGGATCGCAATCGTCCACGCGATCAGCAGCGCCGCCGCCGTGAGTTCGCCTGTCACTGGGACTTTCTGAACCAGCGTGGATAGCACCGGCCGGTTATCCCTGAAGGAATGTCCGAAGTCGCCGTGGAGCATCCCTCCGACCCATCGAAGGTATTGGACGTAGAGCGGCCGGTCCAGCCCGAGCTGGTGTCGCAGCGTTGCGAGCGCCTCCGGAGGCGCCTCCTCGCCGAGGAACAGACGCGCCGCGTCCCCCGGCACAAGGTTGATGAGCACGAAAATGATGACGCTGACGAAGAATAGCACCGGAATCATCTGGAAGAACCGGCGGACAACGAAGCGAGTCATACCGGGAGGACGGGTGGGCCGGGCGGAAGATCGGAGAGACCCCGCCCGGCAGAAAACTACGGCGCGAGCCAGACCGTCCGGAGCCGCATCATACCGTCCGGCACGTGAATGAATCCGCGCAGCCGCGTGCTCACGAGCTTGTACTCCTTCGGGAAATACAGCCAGACGTATGGCATGTCGTCCGCCAGGATCTTCGTCACCTCGCTGTAGGCCCGCCGGCGCTGGCTCATGTCGTTGAGCAGCCGTGCCGCGTCCAGGAGGCCCTGCACCCTGGGGTTGGTGTATCCCGCGTCGTTGAACGATCCGATCCCGGACTGGGTCATGAACGGGTAGATGTCGAAGTCCGGATCGGGACGGCCGCTCCACCCCAGGAGCGCCGCCTGGTGCTGCAGCTGATCGGTCTCATGCAGCATCGTGCCGAACTCCACGATCTGGATCTTCACCTGGATCCCGGCCTCCGCGGCCATTGACTGCACCGCCTGAGCGATGGCCTGCTCGGCCTCCCTGGGCACGGTGAGCAGGGTGAACGCGAACCCGTTCGGCTGCCCTGCGGCCTGGAGCTTCTCTTTGCCCAGCGCGAGGTTGCGCGGCGGGATCTTCCACGTCGGATCGTACGCCGGAGTGCCGTTGGGGAAGAACGAGTACGCCGGATACGCCGCGCCCTGCAGCACGACATTCGCGATCACGTTCCGGTCGATCGTCGCGCTGAACGCCTGCCGGAGGAGTTTGTTGTCGAACGGCGGCTTGGTAACGTTGAGCCAGATCCCCTGCCAGGAAAACGCCCCGTGCTCGAGCAGCCCGAACCGCGCCCCGGGTTGCGCCGCCTCCTGGCTGAGGGTCTTGATCTGCGGCAGCGGCACAATGTTGATGATGTCGACATCCCCGGATTTCACGTTCGCCACCCGGGCGTTGTCGTCGGGGAACGGCCGGTAAATGATGCGATCGAGGTAGGGTTCCCCCTTCGCCCAGTACTCCGGATTGCGCTGCAGGGTAATGTGGTCCTGCGGGATCTTCTCCACGAACGCGAATGGCCCGGTGCCGACCGGATGGAGGGCGAAGTTTACTCCCGCCTTTTGCGCCTCTGCGGGGGACACCATCATCCCGGCCCGGTCGCTCAGGACGTATAGGAGCGGGCTGTACGGCTTCTCCAGCGTGAACTGCACTGTATACGGGTCGACAACTGTGACCTTCTGGACCGGCCGAACCTCGCTGCGCCGGGCCGATGGGAAATTCGGATCCTGCATTCGGTCGAGGTTGTACTTGACGGCCTCCGCGTTGAACGGCGTCCCGTCCTGGAACCGAGCATCCTGGCGGAGCTTGAACGTCATGGTCTTCCCGTCCGGGCTGATCGTCCACGAGAGCGCGAGCATGGGGACGATGGCCAGGTTCTCGTCGGTGTCCACGAGCTTGTCGTAAAGGTTCTGATATACCTGGCGGTCCACGGCTGCTGTCGACCGGTGCGGGTCCATGTTGGGGGGATCCGCGTCAAGCCCAACCCTCAGTATCCCGCCTCGCCTGACCCCCTGAGCCGACGCCGCGGACAGCAAGCCCGCGACCATCACGCCGGCCAGCACCAGAGCGACTCCTCTGCGCATCGCGCCACCCCCGCTTTCGGAAACGCGAAAGGGTATTCACGCGCGCTCCCCGGAATCCTTCCCAGGTCCCGCCGGACGCTCGGTTGGTGTTAAGGTCGCAGTTCCCCCGACCGGATGGCGTCGCTTCTCTTCGTCACGCCTGGTAGCTGGACAGCAGCTCAGGCAACCGCATCTCGGGAGGGTTATTCAAGTCAACGCCCGTCGTCTCGGCCAGGCGGCCCTTGAACCACACGTCAAAGTCATCCCGTGACTTGGAGAACAGCCGAAGCGCGTTGGTGAAATCCGGGCTCTCCATATAGGCGACCAAGTGGTCGCCGCTTGGTAACTGGGTCAGGTACCAGACCTCTTTGGTTATCCCGATGCGCCGCTCCGAGCGGTCGTATTCGGCTTTGCGCTCCGTCTCCACCTCACGCCAGAAGTCTCGGGCCACAGCGGTCTTACCGGGGATGATCGGGATCACGAGGCAGATCTGGTCCATGAGGACACCCCCCTTTGCTTTCTTTGCCTACCCGTGTTGCAAAAATGAAGGCTCTCCTATTAACGGAGGGGGTGCGCCTTCGTATGGGCGAGCCTCCCCCCGGCCAGCACGTAGTCCCGCTCCCGGCGGTTCAAACCGAGACGCACGGTCAAGGTCGTGCCGCGCGTCACGTTCTTGAGGGTGAGGGTCTCCGCCCCTGACTCGATCTGCCGGCGGATCCCCTGGATTTCCAGGACGTCTCCCTGGCTGAGCCGGTCATAGTCGGCCGGATCGGCGAAGGTCATCGGGACGATCCCCCAGTTGATCAGGTTGGCGAGGTGGATGCGGGCGAAGTCCTTGACGATCACCCCTGTCACCCCGAGGGACATCGGGGCGATCGCCGCGTGCTCCCGGCTGCTCCCCTGGCCGTAGTTCTTGCCACCAACAATGATGCCACCGCCCTTCGCTCTCGCTCTGGCGACAAACTCCGGGTCCACCCGGTTGAAGACATACTCGGCAAGCTTGGGGATGTTGGACCGGTACCGCAGCATCTGCGACCCGGCCGGCATGATGTGATCCGTGCTGATATCGTCTCCGATCTTGATCAGAACCTCGCCTCGGAGCGTCTCGGTGAGTGGGCCCTTGACGGGGATCGGGACGATGTTGTCGCCGCGGACGACCTGCAGGCGTGGGGCCTCCGCCTCGGGGGATGGGGGCACCAGGTGGGGGTTCTCCAGATCGAGCCGGCGGGGCATGTCCTGCCCGGGCGCGGAGATGCCGAGCTTTCGTGGATCTGTGATCACGCCGGTCATCGCCGATGCCGCCGCGACCTCGCTCGAGCTCAGATAGACCTCGTCATCCTTCTGGCCGCTGCGCCCCCTGAAGTTCCTGTTGATCGCCCGGAGGCTCTTCATCCCTTTGGCCGGAACATGCCCGACCCCGATGCAGGCCCCACACGTGGCGGCCTCGACGTTTACCCCGGCCGCGATCAATTCGGTGAGGAGACCCTCCCGGGCCAGTTCCTCCAAGTCCAGGCGGCTGCTGGGGTGGATAAAAAACGTGACATCGGGGTGGACCTTGCGCCCCTTCACGATCTCGGCCACCGCCTTGAGGTCCATGTACGAACCGTTGGTGCACGACCCCACCATCACCTGGTCCACCTTGATTCCTTCGGCCTTGGAGATCGGCACGACGTTGTCGGGGTTGCTGGGCATCGCCACGAGAGGCTCGAGCGCCCCGAGGTCGAGCTCCATGGACTCGTCGTAGCCGGCGTCCGGGTCTGGGAGCACCTCCCGCCAGTCCCGCTCCCGGCCGATCCGCCGCATGTAGTCCCGCGTGACCGCATCCGAGGGGAAAAGAGAGGTGCTCGCTCCTAATTCCGCCCCCATGTTGCAAATCGTGATCCGCTGTTGAAGATTGAGATGCTGGATCCCCGGACCGACATACTCGAACACCTTCCCGAACCCGCCGCTCGCGGTCTTCCGGCGCAGCATCTCGAGGATGACATCCTTCGCGGTGGACCACGGTCGGAGCTGTCCGGTCAGATGGACGCGCACGACCGCCGGCACGTCGAGGTAGTACGGGCCTCCGCCCATCGCCACCGCCACGTCGAGCCCGCCGGCGCCCATCGCGTACACGCCCATGCCGCCGATATGGGGAGTATGGCTGTCCGCTCCGAGGGCCGTATCGCCCGGGCAGGCGAAGTGCTCCTGATGAATCTGATGGCCGATGCCGGCACCCGGCTTCGCCCACCAGATGCCGTACTTCCGCGCCGCGGTCGAGAGATACACGTGATCCTCGGTGTTCTCCTCGCTCACCTGCAGCACGTTGTGGTCGCCATAGGAGCAGGCCACCTTGCACCGCACCCGTCCAAGCTGCATCGCCTCGAAATGCATCATCGCCGCGGTGCCCGTGATGTCCTGGATCAGGATCTCATCGACCTTGATGCCGATCTCCTCGCCGGGAACCATCCGGCCGTCGACGAGATGGGCCTTCAAAACCTTCCGCGTGACATTCTCACCCATGGCCTGTCCTCCACCCGGGCGCGCACCGGGGCCCGCGGCTGTGCCTCTCACTCTGCATTATAGTCCCCTCAGCCCCCGCGCGCCGCGGCGATCGCGGCCCGGATGTTCGCCTCGGGCGTATCGACCGGCATCACGCAGCCGGTGGTCACGATGTGTCCGCGGCCCTGGGTCTGGGCGATCGCATCCTCCACCTCGCGCGCGACCGTGTCGGGCGATCCTCCGGCAAGGGTGTTCCACGCGTCGATCCCGCAGGCCAGACACGTCGGGACCCGGGCCCGCGCTTCGGCGATCCCCGGCGATGTCTCACGGGCATGCCAGTTGAGAATCTGGATGGGGTAGGCGGTGAACAGGTCGAACATGACATGGGTGCCGTGAATGTGGAGAAACGTGAGGGCTCCTCCCGCCGCCTCGAGGACGCGCAGGTCGTAGGGCCGGCCGAACTCCTCGTACTCTTCTTCCGTCAGCAGGTCGGTCGTCGCCATCTGGGTGGAGAAGAACACTCCGTCGGCGCCGGCCCCCAGCACCGCCCGGATGAACTCGGCGGTGACCTCGGAGATGATCTCGAGTCCCCGGTGAAGCGCCTCGGGTTCCTCGCGCAGATACCGGACGATCGCCTGTTCTCCGGCAAGCGTTCGGGCGATGCTGAGGGGGCTGAACGTGGTCTCGAGCACGGGCACGTCCCCGCCGACGGCCTCGGCGATCATGCGGATCGCGTGCACCTCGCGTCCGTACACGCCCTGGCTGACGTCGAGGCGCTTGATGCGCCCCCAGTCCGCCGCCTTCTTGATCGGCCGATCCGTGTAGGTGCGGACTCCCTCCCGGTTCGGCTTGTATCCGGCCCGCAGCCCCCAGTCGTCCCCGTAGTAGCCGCTGGCCGGCGTGACTTTGAGAAGATCGACGTCATAGGATCGATAGAAGGCGACGTGGGCGGCCGCCAGTTTCTCGGCGCGGTGATCGTCCCCGGGAAAATGCCGCCACAGCGCCACCGGAACGCGGTCGGGGCGCTCGCCCCGGACGGCGGAGTGGATCCGCTCGCGGTGCGTCATCGCGGCGCCTGTTCGGTCATCGCTCGCGCCTGGCGGCGTCTTTCGTGGCCTCTCCCGCCGCGCCCCGCGGCTCCCCTCCGCTCAAAAGGGCAGCCGCCGCGGCGACGCGTGCCCGGTTCCCGTAGATCTCTGCCAGCGCGTTCAGGGGGATGTTCCCCCCGCTCAGAATCAGGACGACCGTCCTCTCCCGCAGCCGGTCGCGCAGGCGGAGCGCGGCGGCCGTGCTGGCCGCCCCGGCCCCTTCGGCGGTCTGCCGCACCGCCTCGGCGAGTATCAGGATCGCCACCTTCATCTCCTCGTCGCTGACGAGCACGATCTCGTCGAGGTGGCGCCGGAGGATCGCCATCGGCAGCGCGAACGGCACGCGCGTCGCGATGCCCTCGGCGAACGTCTCCATCCGGTCCAGGTGGACCATCCGCCCCTCGCGCAGCGATCGGTAGACGGGGGTGGCGCCCTCCGCCTGCACACCGATCACCCGAACGTGAGGGTGAATCGTCTTCGCCGTGATGCAGTGGCCGCACGCACCGCTCCCGGCGCCGATCGGAGCGATGATCACGTCCACTTGGGGAAGGTCTTCGATCACCTCGAGGCTGATCGTGCCGACGCCGGCGATGAGGAGCGGCTCGTTCGCGGAGTGGACATACCGGTACCCCTCCTCCCGCGCCGTCCGTTCCACCCACTCGCGGGCTTCGTCGAAATCCCGGCCCTGGAGGATCACCTCCGCCCCGAGCGCCCGCATCGCGGCGACCTTGAGAGGGTTGCTCTCCCGGGGTGCCCCGATAATGGCACGGACGCCGAACATCCGCGCGGCGTACGCGATCGATTGCCCGTGGTTGCCGGTGCTGGCGGTGATGACCGCGCGCCGCCTCTCGTCCGGGGAGAGGCGGCTCATCAGGTTGATGCCGCCTCGGACTTTAAAGGCCCCCGTCGGCAGGGTGTTCTCGCACTTCACGTACACCTGGGCGCCGAGGACCCGGTCGAGCGCGGGGGCGCGCAGGAGGGGTGTGCGCGGCAGGTGCGGTTCGATCGTCCGCCGCGCCTCGTAAACGTCGTGGATCGTCGGCAGCGGACCCGCCCAGGTCTCCTCAGACACCGCCGTACCGCTCGCGCATGAAATTCAGGACCTCGCGGTCCACAAACTCGTCGTCCCGGTACCGCTCCTCGAAATTCTCCATATGGCAGAAGCGCTTGAACGCCTCACGTGTGGCCGCATCGTACTCGCCGGAGATCGGTCCGCGGTAGTATCCGAGCTTCGCCAGGATCTTCTGCATCTCCCGCGCGACCGTGCCGGCGGCCCGGGTGAGCGCCGCCATCCCGGGCGCGAAGAAGAGGCGGTGGAGCCCGAGAAGCCTCCCTACTTCGGCAATAGGGGTGGGATGGTCGTCTACCCGGAGATCGATCTCCCGGTCGGTGAAACCTCCGTATCCTCCCTTTTCCTTCACGATCAGGAGAGCGGCCGACTGCTGCCCGCGGCTGTCCCCGCCGGCGGCCTGCCCCGCGTGCAGGGCTGCGACCAGGCGCTCCGGGAGCGGACCCGAGGATCCCGCAAATGATCCTTCCATCGCGCCGACCACCGCCTCGCCGGCCAGGATATTGCCCTGGCACGTGTAGTCGGGCCCGCTGCGGTGGCCGGCCCAGGGGAGACACAGGCGCCCGGTCCACGCCGCGGAGCCGCCCCGCCCGTCCACAACGCCGAGCTGGCGGTGATCGCGGCCGCTGTCCTCGGCGATCAGCCGGTCCACGACCTCCCGGGCCTCGGCTCCCCGGCGCAGGAGGTCGAGGGCGCCCGGTCCGAACCCCACGTTGGCCCAGGCCTGCGTCGCCACCGCTCCGGACCCGGCCTGCGCCCAGGGCACCACGCTGCCCACACACAGAAACTTGCTCTGGACGGCCACCCCCCACTCGCCGCTGTTGGGATCGCGCGCGACGATGCTGAACGTGGACGGATGCGGAGCGCGGACCATTTCGTCCCCCGGCCTCAGCCGCCCATCGGGAACACGAGCGTGATCACCATGGCGAGCGTCAACAGGATGAGGACTCCCACGCTGACCCACGCGATGACGTTGAAGGCCCGTGAGTTCACATACGCGCCCATGAGGCGTTTTCTGTTGGCCAGGAGCAGCATGAAGATGAGGATGAACGGCAACAGCACGCCGTTCGCCACCTGGGAGAGAAACATGATCATCAGCAGCGGCGCGCCCGGGAGGAGGACGACGGCGCACGCGCCCGCGATGAGGGCGAAGTAGAGACCGTAGAAGACCGGCGCCCGCCGGAGCGTGCGGTCCACCCCCGCCTCGAACCCCAGCGCCTCGCACACGTAGTGCGCGGTCGCCAGCGGCAGCACCGAGGCGGAGAACAGCGACGCGTTGATCAGGCCGAGACCAAAGAGGTCGGCGGCGTACTTTCCGGCCAGGGGGCGGAGGGCCAGCGCCGCGTCCTTGGCCGTCTCGATGTGCAGGTGGTGGGCAAAGATCGTCGCCCCGCACGCCACGATGATGAACCAGGCGACGACATCGGTCATGATCGAGCCGATGAGGACGTCCGTGCGCGTGTACCCGACCTGTTTGGCGGTGATCCCCTTCTCCACCACGGTTGATTGGAGGTAGAACTGCATCCACGGCGCGATCGTCGTGCCGATGACGCCGACAAACATCACCAGGTAATCCGCCCGGAAGCTGAAACTCGGCGTCACCGTCGCCCGGAGCACCTGCCCCCAGTCGGGGTGGGCGAGCGCTCCGGAGATGATGTAGGAGATGTAGAATGCGCTGGCCCCCAAAAAGACGCGCTCCACCACGCGGAAGGTCCCCTTGACGACGAGGAACCAGACGAACGCCGCGCCGATCGGGACCAGGACGTACTTCGACACGCCGAAGATCTCCCCGCCGGCCGCCAGCCCTGAGAACTCCGCCATCGTGTTGCCGAGGTCGGCCAGCAGGAGCGCCAGCATCACCAGCGTCGTCCACCGCACGCCGTAGCGCTCCCGGATCAGGTCGGCGAGTCCGTGGCCGGTGACGGCGCCCAGGCGGGCGGCCATCTCCTGCACCACGTAGAGGGCGATGGTGATCGGGATCATCGTCCAGAGCAGGGCGTACCCGAAATTCGCCCCGGCCAGCGAATACGTCGTGATGCCCCCGGCATCGTTGTCCACGTTCTGGGTGATGATCCCCGGACCCATTACCGCCAGGAAGATCATGAGCCGGCTCATCGCCGCGCTCCGGGTCGCCCGCCGGAGGATAGGGAGCGTGAAGCTCATCCGCCTCCCGCCCCGCCGTGGGTGGCGCGGCGGCGGAGGAGGTCGACCGCGCCTCCGAGTTTCCGAGCCCCATACTTCTCCAGCAGGAGATCGATGAGATGATCCACCGTGACGAGGCCGGCCAGCCTGCCGCTCTCCTCGACGACGGGGATCGCCAGGAGGTCGTACTTGACGAGCGCGCCGGCCACGTCCTCGGTGGTGGCGTCCGGCCGGACGTAGTAGACCTCGGTGCGCATCAACTGTGAGATCGGGGACCCGGGAGGGGAGGTGAGGAGGTCGCGGAGCGTCAGCACCCCCACGAGCCGCTCATGGCCGTCGACGACGTACAGGTAGTAGATCGTCTCCGCGTCCGGCTTGGTCTCCCGGAGCCGGCTGATGACCTGGTCCACCGTCATCGTTTCGGGCAGCGCGATGAACTCCGTGGTCATCTTCCCTGCCGCGGTTTCGGGCGGATACTGGAGCAGCCGGCTCACCGCCTCGGCCTTCTCCTCTCCCATCAGGGCGATCAACTCTTCCGCGCGCTTCTCCGGCAACTCGCCGAGAACGTCCGCGGCTTCGTCGGACGGCATCTCCTCCAGGATGTCCGAGGCGCGCGCGGTCGGTAGTTCCTGGATGACCGTCGCCTGAACCGCCGGCGCGGCCTCCTCGAGCACGTCTGCCGCCCGCTCCTCGGACAGGGCCGTCATGACCTCGACGCGCTCGTCCCGGTCCAACTCTGTCAGGAGGTCGGCGAGGTCCGCGGGATGGATGTCCTTGAGTTTCCCGCGGGAGATGCTGAGCCGGAGAGGCGTCAGCGTCCCCCCGAGAACGGCGACGAGGTTCCAGGGAATCACGCGGGAGGGCAGCGGCCGGCCGGCGCGTTCAAGCGCACGGCACACGAAGGGCTCGAGACCGGGGCCGAGGCGCCGAAGGAGAGACCGCGTTCCCACGTCCGCGCCCACGACCCGCACCTCGGATCCGACCTGGCGCAGCTCCAGGTCGTTTACGCGGACCACCTTGATGTCGTCGGTGTCCACGACCTGGCCGTCGAGGATGTCGTCGCGCAGCAAGATCTCGTCCGGCTGCAGCGGCCGGGGGGCAAGACGCCGCCGCTCCACCCGGAGCCGGATCCCGGACGCGGAGAACTCCGAGACGGCCTCCCACGGGATGACCGCCACCCGGCTGCGGTCTCCCGACAGCAGGACACCGGTGATGCGGGGGAACTTTTCGGTGCCGTGGTAGATGACGAGATCCGCCACGGTATCGAATGCCTCCCCCGTCGCGTCGTGGACCGGCTTCCCGATGATCTGGCTCAGGTAGAGCATCACCCTATCTCCTACCCACGGCACGCTTCATCCGGTACATGTAGGTCTCGAACCCCAGCCGCTCCCAGAACCGGATGGCCTCCGGGTTGCGGACGGCCACCGTCAACTCCGTGAGCGTCACGTCGTGGTCGTCGAACCACGCCAGGAGCGCCTCGACCACCCGCAGTCCGATTCCCTGGCGCCGCCTGTCCGATGCGGTACACACATCCTGGATCCACCCCCGCCGCTGCTCGCGAAACGGAAGAGGGAGAACCTGAATCCTCCCCACGGCAAACGCGACGAGACGGCCGTCCGCTTCCCCCAGCATCACGCACGTGTCGGGCCGGCCGACCGCCTCTGCCAGAAACTCCGCGTAATCCCGCTCCGCCCCCTGCCCGACGGCGAGCGCCGGATCCAGGTCTCCGTGCAGGGCGGCCAGCTCCTCCCAGAGGGGTATGATCTTGCGAATATCCCGGACGGTCGCAGGTCTGACCCGAACATGCGGCATTATCCGCGTCGCTCGTCGTTGTAACATTCAGCCCTCTCCACTCCCCTCCTGCCCACCCGGGCGAAAATCCAGCGGATATTCGGGCGTCGACGCGGGGCGGGGAGATTCCAGCGTCGAATAGGGGGCGCGAGTTCATGCCTGCCTTGTCCTCCTTCACTCTGAGCGCGCTCCGGGCGGCCCGAGCAGCCGGCGAGATCCAGCGCCGCCTGCTCGGCCGCCTGACGCGGGTCGAGTACAAGGGCTGGCATGATCCGGTCACGGAAGCGGACCGGTCCTCTGAGGACGCGATCGTCGCCATCCTCCGCGAGGCGTTCCCCGACCACGCATTTCTGGGGGAAGAAGGGGGACAACGAGGCAGCGGGGCGTACATGTGGCTGATCGACCCTCTCGACGGCACGCACAACTACGCCCGTGGCTTTCCGTGGTTCGGGATCAGCATCGCCCTCCGGCACAGCGGGCGGATCCTCGCGAGCGTCATCCACAACCCGCTGCTGGACGAAGTATACGCCGCCGAGAGCGGCACGGGGGCCTACGCGGCGACACTGCGCGACCTGTCCCCGGACCCCGCGCGCTGGGCCGACCTGTCCCTGTGGCGCAGGATCTCCGTCTCGACGACGCAGGTCCTGCGCGAGGCCACACTGGCGACGGGCTTCCCCCCAACCGTCGCCGAGACGCGCGTCAACCTGGACCACTTCACGAACCTGCTTCTGGCCGCCGCCAGGGTTCGGACCATCGGCTCGGCGGCGCTCAGCCTCGCCGCCGTCGCCCTCGGGCAGATGGATGGGTACTGGGAGATCGGTCCGAACGCCTGGGACTTCGCCGGCGGCGCGCTGCTGGTGGAGGAGGCGGGAGGCCGGGTCAGCGACTTGCGGGGGCGCCCGCTCGAGTCATACGGGGGCCAGCTGCTGGCCACGAACGGGCGGATCCATGATGAGGTAACGGCGGTGCTGGCGCGAGGGCGCAGCGGGGAGCCCTGAACCGCGACCCCTACACCGCGACCAGGTGGACGTCCCGGGGGAGCTCGCTCATGATGTGCGCCCCCTCCCCGTCGACATAAACGATCTCCTCGAGGCGCACGCCGAACTCTCCCGGAAGATAGATCCCCGGTTCCACCGAGAACACGAATCCTTCGTCCACCGGAAGCGTGTTGAGGTGCGTCACACTCGGCGGCTCATGGCCTGAGACGCCGAGCCCGTGGCCCGTCCGGTGCGTGAAATACGGCCCGAAGCCCGCCTGTTCGATCACGCCGCGCGCCGCCAGGTCGACATCCATGAGCGGGACGCCCGGGCGGATCGCGGCGAGAGCCGCTTTCACCGCGGCCTCGACCGTCGAATGCACCTCCCGGTACCGGGGCGTCGGCACGCCGGCGTAAGCCGCCCGCGTGATGTCGGAGGCATACCCGTCGAGACGGCCGCCCAGGTCCAGGGTGATCGCATCGCCCGCCCCGATCTTCCGGCCGGCCGCAGCGTGATGCGGAAATGCGCCGTTCGGGCCGGACGCAACGGAGGTGAAGAGAACCTCCTGGGACCCCGACCGCCGAAACGATGCCGCCGCGGCCTCGGCGATCTCGCTCTCCGCCACTCCGGCGCGGCACGCGGTCCAAGCAGCGCGCATGGCCCTGTCGGCGTGGCGGCTGCTGCGGCGCAGGGCCTCGATCTCCTCAGCGGACTTCCGCATGCGGAGGGGCGCCAGCACTTCGGACCCGAGGGCGAGACGCGCGTCCGGGTAGGCGCCGGTCAGCGTCAGGACGAAGTCCGCCCGCATCGTGTCGCCGACCGCCAGACGGCCGAGTGGGGGGCCGCCGAGCGCCCCGCGGGCGCTGGCGAGCGCCCCCGACGGACCCTCAGCATCGGTATACACGAACGTCGGCGCGGTGACATGGCCGGCCGCCTGACCGGCGTTGAGGTGAGGCACGACAAACGCCACGCCGCGCTGGTCCACCAGAAAATAGCAGGGCCGCTCATCCGCATAGGGGGTGTACCCCAGCAAATACCACATGTCGTCGCCCGGGGGCACCGCGAGGAGGTCGACCTGCTTCTCGGCCATAAGGTGACGGGCTCGCTCGATCCGCGCCGCGTAGTCCATCCGGCCACACCCCACAATCGGCCTGATCAGTCTCTCTAATGTCCCGCAGGCCGGGAGGAAACTCCTCCCACGCACCGCCCATCCGTGAATTGACACACGTTCGGGAGGCGGGTAGAGTGGGGGCGTGATGCTCCCGTGACGCCGGCGCGCTCCTCCCACGTTTCCGCCCCGCGTCATCACGGCGGTGGGCTCCCGCCCGAGAGCCCGATAGCGCGGGCGCGCCGGGCTCAGGAGATCGTCCGGCGCCTCGATCGCCGCTACCCCCACGTCAAGATTCCACTGCGCCACCGGAGCCCCCTCGAGCTTCTGATCTCGACCATCCTCTCGGCTCAGAGCACGGACGAACAGGTGAACAAGGTCACCCCGGCCCTGTTCCGCCGGTACCGAACGGCCGCGGATTTCGCGGGGGCGCGCCGGCAGGATCTCGAGGCGATGATCCACAGCACGGGCTTCTACCATACAAAGGCCCGCGCGATCCAGAATGCCTCCCGGATGCTCCTCGAGCGGTATGGCGGGGAGGTGCCCCGGACGATGGAGGAGCTCGTTCGGCTGGATGGCGTGGGCCGGAAGACCGCCAACGTCGTCCTCAGCGCGTTTGGCGTCCCGGGCATCGTGGTCGACACGCACGTGCGGCGCCTCTCCCGCCGGATGGCGCTCACCGCGCACGACGATCCCGACAAGATCGAGCAGGACTTGATGCTCCTCGTCCCCCGGGATGAATGGAGCGACTTCTCCCTCCGCCTCATCTACTTCGGCCGGGAAATCTGCACGGCGCGCCGGCCCGGATGCCCCGCCTGTCCGCTCCGGGACCTCTGCCCGTCCGGCCGGTATGCGGGGTCGCCGCCGTGGATGAGGCCCCCGCGCGCGCACCGGCTGCGCGGTGCGGCGGTCCGGGCCGGACGCCCGCGGGGCCGCCGCGTCAGAGGACCGGTCCCGGGATGAGCGGCCTGCTCGCGGGGAAGACGGCCCTCGTGATGGGCGTGGCGAACCGGTGGAGCATCGCCTGGGCGATCGCCCGGGCGTTCTCGCGGGAGGGCGCGAACCTCATCTTCACCTTTCAGGGCGAACGACAGGAGAAGGACGTCCGGGAACTGGCCGGGACTGTTCCCTCGGCGGTCGTGCTCCCGTGCGACGTGATGCGGGACCAGGACCTCGCCACCCTCGCCGAGACGATCCGGGCCGAGACTGGAGGCCTCGACGCTGTCGTGCATAGCATCGCCTTTGCCAACCGGGAAGACCTGGGCGGCGCGTTCATGGACACCTCGCGCCCCGGATTCACGCTCGCGCTGGAGGTGAGCGCGTTCTCGCTCATCGCGGTCGCGCGCCACCTCCTGCCGGTCCTGAGAGCCGGCTCCAGCCTCCTCACGCTCACCTACATCGGCTCCAACCGAGTCATGCCCAACTATAACGTGATGGGCGTGGCAAAAGCGGCGCTCGAAGCCAACGTCCGCTATCTCGCCAGCGATCTCGGTCCGCGCCAGATCCGAGTGAATGCGATCTCCGCGGGACCGATCAAGACCGCCTCCGCGCGCGCCATCCAGGGGTTCAGCCGGATCCTTGAGGTGATGGAGCAGCGCGCCCCCCTCCGCCGGAACACCGACCCGGAGGAGGTGGCTGATGCCGCGGCGTTCCTGTGCAGTCCGCTTGCGCGCGGCATCACGGGCGAGGTTCTGTTTGTGGACAACGGCTTCCACGTGACAGGATTGTGAGCAGGGGATACGATGTGCACAGCCGCGCCAGAGGACAGGCCGCGCACCGCGGACGGCGGGCGGTGCAGACGGTTGCCCCGATGTCCATCAACGCCTGATTGAAATCATAGGCCCGGCCGCGCGGCAGAAGCATCGACGCCAGGCTCCAGAGAACGCGCTCCGCCGGGCGGGCGGCATCCCCGAAAAACACTCGCCGCAGCACCCGCCGCACGTTGGTATCCAGGATTGGGGCATCCTGCCCGAAGGCGAAACTCAGGACCGCTCCGGCCGTGGACGGGCCGACTCCTTTGAGGACGAGCAGTTCCTCGCGGCTCCGAGGGATCCGCCCTCCATATTTGCGCTGCGCCGTCCGGGCGATCTCCCGCAGCCGGATCGGACGAACATTGTAGCCGAGCGGACGCCACCTTTCCCGCACCTCAGCCGCGCCGGCACGCGCAAGAGCGCGCAGCGACGGGTAGTGCGCCAGCCATTCCCGGTACTTGGGAATCACGCGGGCGACCGGCGTCTGCTGCAGCATGATCTCCGACACGAGGACGTGATAGGGATTCCGCGTGCGGCGCCACGGCAGGTCGCGTCGTTCCCGGCGGTACCAGGCGAGAAGCCGGCGCCGGAATGCATGGCGCCGGCGGCCCGCCACTCGAATTCGGGCCGGCGGATACCGGGTCATCGGTGAGAGACGCGGACGAAATACGCAGGGAACACGGGGGGGGATTGGCGGACCGCGCCCGGCATCCCTCCCAATGACCAGGGGGGAAGGGTCAGGCGGTCAAATTAGTGGAGGGGAGCTGCGGAGTGGTCTGGAGGACAGCACGGTGACGGAGCCGGTCCCGGGGCGCCGCGTGGCATTGGCGCCGCGCGGTCTCGTGGCGACGGACCATCCCCTCGCCTCCGCGGCCGGACTGGGGGTTCTCCAAGAGGGGGGGAACGCGATCGACGCGGCGGTATGTGTCGCCGCGGTGCTCGGGGTTGTCGTCCCGATGATGGCCGGGGTCGGTGGCGACACGTTTATCCTGTACTACGAGGCGGCGTCCGATCGCGTCACCGCCCTCCTCGGCAGCGGGGCCGCTCCCCACGGCGCGACACCGGCGTTTTTCACCAGTCGCGGCGACGAGACGATCCCGCTGCGCGGAATGCTCTCGGTATCGGTCCCGGGCGCGGTGGATGCGATGGCCACCGCGCTCGAGCGGTGGGGGAGTGGCCGGTGGTCGCTCGCCCGCCTCCTCGAGCCGGCGATCTCCTACGCCGAGGCCGGGACTCCGATCACAGAGCATGTGGCCGCGTGGTTCGAGGAGGGCGCTCCTGTCTTGGGTGCCTATCCGTCCTCCGTCCGCATCTTCCTCCCCGAAGGCCGAGCGCCGCGCGCCGGAGAGGTGCTGGTGCAGCGCGATCTGGCCCGCTCCCTGCGGACCATCGCGGACGACGGCCCTCGGGCTTTCTACGAGGGCCCCTTGGCCAGCAGGATCGCCGCGTATTCGCGGTCGCACGAAGGGATCCTCGACGTTCCAGACCTGGCCTCCCACCGGTCCGAGATCGCTGATCCCCTCTCCACCCCCGCCGGCGACCTGGTGATCTACACGACGCCGCCGCCCTCCCAGGGTTTCGTGCT
>DASUDA010000156.1:0-2541 GCA_036275835.1 bacterium
GGGACGGCCTGGCCAGTCCGCACGCGCTTCTGAGGTGCGCCAGAACATCCGTGAGCTGTCCACCCTCCGCCTCGAGGATATCGGCGAGGCTCTCCGACCAGGCGGTGCCGCTTCCCGCGGCCGGGGGCGCGGGTACCGCTCCCCGCGAGGGGGGCGCTGTTTCGGAGAGAACCGAAGACGGCTCCGGGACAGGACGCGCGCTCCGCGAATACACGAGAACTCCTGCGCCTATCAGCCCCGCGCTCGCCAGCACGGCGGCAATGCGGAGGGCAGGCCGCTTCGGGATCATCTGCACATTGTCTCAGGCGGAGAGGCCGCCCAGCACCCAGAGGACCGCCCACACGTACCACTGCGTCTCCGGGTAGGGCGGAATTCCGCCCCACTGCCTCACCGCCGCGCTTCCCGCATTATACGCCGCCAGCGCGAGCGGCAGGCTGTGGAAAGCGTCGTAGTACCCCCGCAGCAGCCGGGCCGCGCCCAGCAGGTTCTGCCACGGGTCCACCGGGTTTACTCCCAGCGCCGCCGCCGTCTCCGGCATCAACTGGCCCAGCCCCTCCGCGCCCGCGGAGGAGACCGTCCGGTGCTCAAAGCGGCTCTCAATGCACACCACGGCGGCCAGCAGCCGCGGGTCAAGCTGCGCGCGCGCCGCCGCCGTCAGCACCGCGGCCCCTACCCACCGGGCCTGCCCGAGCGTCAGCGCGGGGTTCGACGCTCTCACGAACGCCGCGTACTCGTCGACTGTCCGCACGCGCCATCGGGGCCGGTCGACCCCTATGCCGAGACGTCCGAGCCACGCTTCCGCATATCCGGCTTCTGCCAGAGTCGGATGCCGCGCCAGCACAGCCTGAAACCATCGCCGGGCCGCAGCCCAATCTCGCCGGGCCATGGCGACGGCCCCGAGCCAGACGGCCGGTGTGGCCCATCCCGGAGCTGCCGCTGCCGCGCGTGCGAACGCCGCCTCGGCCTCGGTCAGGGCTCCCGAGCGATACGCTTGCCAGCCGGTTTCCATCCATCCCTGGGAATCGCCCTCTGACCACGCCGTCCCCGGCAGGACGACGAGTCCGAACACACACGCGAGGAGTGACGCGACAAGAACGGGCCCCCAGCCGTGTGACTTCGCGCGGCCCCGTGGCGTACTCATACTCACTGCACGGTCGCCTGTATGGCTGGGCTCGGAGCCCCCGCGGCGGGCAGAGCGAGTGCCACGATGAGAACGACGATAAGGTTCGATGTCCTGCTCACGGCGCTTTTCCTCCTCGCGGGGACCAACAGGGACAACCCAAGAGGTGCGGGGCCGTCGCTGTAGTCGCCGCGCGCCGGACGCTTCCGCTACCTCTGGGATGCAGGCGGCGCTCCGACGACGTAGATTTCCGAGTTAATGCCCACCCCTAGCCGGGGGACCTCGAGAGGGTTCATGGAGACACTATTGACGACGACCAGCCTGGGGAGATTGCGCAGCTCGCGAAGGTATGTCAGGGCCTGGGCGAACGATCCGGTGAGCCCCAGCGTCACCTCCATCTTGGAATAGGGGAGCGTCTTCGCGGCCCTGCTCCCCGCCGGAGCCGGCGCGGACGCGGGCTTCGCTTCGGCGCTGGTGACGGGTTCCAGCGGAGAGGGGTGGAAGGAGTCCAGCCCCACGCCGATTCTACCGGTGAACTGCTCCATCGTGGTAAGGAGGGGCGGGATTTCCTTCTGGCTGGGGAGCTTGGCCTCCATCGTCTTCACGAAGGCGCTCAGGCGGGCGTACTCCTGGCGGACCTGCGCTTCCCGGCCAAGAATCTGCTGGTCCTTGATCAGCTCCGCCCTGGCCTGGTCCCGGGCCTGCACGAGCTGCGCATACTGCGCTGCCTGGGGATCGTGAACCAGAAACTTCCACACGACTCCACCGAGCAGCACCACGGCGATCATCAGCAGGCTTCGCTCGCGCGGGTTCATCGTGGCCCTCCTTGCGCGGCGACCTCGACGGGACGCAGCGTGGCTGTCAGGTTGAACCCAATGACCTTCCGTTGTCCGACGTTGGCTTTGTTCGCCTGCGAGAGATCTACGTCGCTGTAAAATCTGGATCCGGCCAGATTCCTCATGAACCGTCCCACCGCGTCATACGACAGCGCGCTCCCGGTCAGCGCGAGCTGCGACTGTCCTCCGGACGGGTGGAAAGAGGCGTTGGTCAACCAGGCATCTTGCGGCGTGCGCCGGGCGAGATCAGCGAGGATATCCGCCCAGGGGAGCTCGCGCGCCTGCAGGCTCTTCAGCAACTCTTCCTTCTCCCTCAGGAGCTCGATTTGCTGCTCGAGGGCCAGGATCTCGCTGACCTTCGGGCGGATCGCGGCGATGTCCCTGTTGATCTGG
The DNA here is from genome assembly GCA_036275835.1 of bacterium. Taxonomy (GTDB): domain Bacteria; phylum Sysuimicrobiota; class Sysuimicrobiia; order Sysuimicrobiales; family Segetimicrobiaceae; genus DASUDA01. The sequence continues at coordinate 2,350 of DASUDA010000156.1, forward strand.
TCGGTTTCGACCTTCACCCTGGTGTTGCGCACCTCACCGTAGAGGTACGACAGCACGATCCCGGCTAGGACCAGCAGAACGACGATGATGACGCCGGATTCGGGCGCAAATTGCCGCCGCCGCCGGCGGCGGCGCTGGGGCAGAAGGTTGATGCGGATCACGGCTCTTCCACTCCTCTTCGCCCCAGTCCTA
>DASUDA010000157.1:0-12633 GCA_036275835.1 bacterium
AGCGCCGCCTCGACCGATTGGGGACTGCTGTTGTAGACATCATTGAGCACGGTGACTGCCCCCGTACGGCACACTTCCAGCCGCATCGGGAGCGGCCGCGCCAGCGCCAGGCCGCGGGCGATCTCGCTGGCGGGCAGTCCGAATACCACCCCCACCGCGGCAGCGGCGAGCGCGTTGCGGACCGCGTGCCGGCCGGGGACCCGCAGGATCACGTCGGAAGAACCTCCGGGGACGCGAAGGCGAAAGGCGCTCCCGTGCCCGCCCGTCGTCTCCACGTCCTCCGCCGTGACATCTCCCGCGGTGAGTCCAAAGGTCAGCCGGCGGGCGGGCCCGCGGCGCGCCTGGCTAACCGCCAGCGGATCATCCGCGTTCACGATGGCGACCCCATCGGGGGGAAGGCCTTCGATCAGCTCCCCTTTGGCCGCGGCCAGGTCTTCCCGGCTGGCGAAGAAGTCCATGTGTGACTCCCCGATCGTGGTAATGACGCCGATCTCGGGACGGCAGATGTGCACGAGGTCTCGGATCTGCCCCGGCCCGCGCATGGCCAGTTCGAGGATGGCCACCTCCCGGTCCCGGGGCATGTTGACCAGCGCGAGCGGGATCCCGATCTCGGTATTCCAGTTCTCGGGCGACTGCGCCGTCCGATACGCCCGGCCCATGACGGTTGCCGCCATCTCCTTCGTCGATGTCTTGCCCACGCTTCCGGTGATGCCGACCACCCGCAGAGCCTGGCGGTCCCTCATCCCGCGGGCCAGCCGCTGGAAGGCCGGCAGGGTCTCTGGAACCGTGATGAGCACGCCTCCCTGCGGGACCCCGGAGACCTCGCGCGAGACAAGCGCCCCGGCCGCGCCCCGGCGAATCGCCTCGCCGGCGAACCGGTGGCCGTCGTCGTGCTCGCCGGCCAGCGCGACGAACAGCATCCCCGACACGATCGTCCGGCTGTCGATCCCGGCTCCGCGGATGACCGTGCGGGGATCGCCCTGCCGGAGGATGCCCCCGGCGAGCGCAGCGGCTTCACGGACGGTCAGCTCCGGCGGCGAACCCGCCGGTGCTCCATCCGGCACGGCGATCTCGGTCACGTGCTTCCCCGCGTCGCGCCCTGCTTCTTCCGCAAGATTTCTCGGGCCACCTGACGATCGTCGAACTCCACGATGCGGTCCCCCAGGATCTGATACGTCTCATGCCCTTTCCCGGCGATGACGACGACATCGCCCGGCCGTGCCAGAGCGATGCCTCGCGCGATCGCCCGGCGCCGGTCGGGCTCCGTCTCGAAAGTCCCGGTGCCGACCGCTCCCGTTTCGATCTCCCGAATGATCGCCACCGGATCCTCGCTCCGCGGGTTGTCGGAGGTGATGATCGTATAGTCGGCGCACGTCGTGGCGATCCGGCCCATGATCGGACGCTTCGTCCGGTCGCGGTCCCCCCCACATCCGAACACGACGATGCGGCGCGCGGTCCCAATTTCCTGAGCCAGGCGCAGCACCTTTTCCAGGCTGTCGGGCGTATGAGCGTAGTCCACGATCACCGCGAAATCCTGCCCCTCGTCGACCAGTTCAAACCTGCCGGGAATGCCCGACACGCCTTCCAGCGCGTCCCGGATCACCCGCGGATCGACGCTCTGGGTGAGGGCGAGCGCCGTGGCGGCCAGAGCGTTACTCACATTAAACCGCCCGGTCAGGCGAAGCGCGAGCGGCAGGCGGCCGCCCGGCCACACGGCGGTGAACCGCGTTCCCCGCAGGGTGAGATGAAGATCCTCGCCGCGCACGTCGGCGGGGCGCTCCACGCCGTACGTCCACACCCGCGCGCGGCTCCGCCCGATCATCACGGAACTGCTCGCGTCATCCGCATTGATGACGCAGACTCCGTCCGGGTCGACCATGGCAAACAGCCGGCTCTTCGTGTCCCGGTACTGCTCGACATTTCCGTGAAAGTCCAGGTGGTCCTGAGTTACGTTTGTGAACACGGCGGCCCGGAAGCGACAGGCGTCCACCCTCCTCAGTTCCAGCGCGTGCGATGTCACTTCCATGACCACGCGCTCCACACCATCCGCGCGCAGGTCGCTGAGGAGACCCTGCAGGTCGGGCGCTTCCGGTGTCGTGGGCGTCGTCGCATGAAACTCCCTCGGCCTGCCGAGCGCCGTCACCCCGAGCGTGCCGATGACCGCGGTCCGGTTGCCTGCCGCACGCAGGATCGCCTCAATCAGGGACACCGTCGTCGTTTTACCCTTTGTGCCGGTGACGCCACACAGCCAGAGGTGCCGGGAGGGGTTGCCGTAGAACGCGGCGGCCAGGACCGCCAGGGCCCGGCGGGTATCGGGAACCACCACCTGGGGGACGACCAGCTCGGGCAGCGGATGATCCACAAGGACTGCGGCCGCTCCGCGCCGGACGGCCTCACCCGCGTACCGGTGGCCGTCTTCGGCCCGCCCGCGGAGCGCGGCGAACAGGTCTCCTGGTCTCACCTTTTGCGAGTGGTACGCGATTCCCGTAACCTCGCGGTCGAGGGATCCGACCACCGCGGCTGTCTCCCCTGCGCCCGACGCGCCGCTGGAAGACGAAAGGGCCGCCACCAGATCCGCCACCCTCATTCCCCGCTCCTCCGCCCACCCAGGGCCCGGTGGTCTGCCTCCGGGTCCCCGCTACCCGAGTACTCCTATCATAATATCTCCCGTTCGCGTCGTGGCCCCCGGCGAGATCGCTGAGAGGCGCCCACGAGGCAGGTGAGACGCATCCGTCATCTCCATGCTGCTCATGGACGCGGCGCGGCGCTTATAGACGCGTCGTCTGACTGAACGGGGAGCGAGGAGCGCTGGACCGGGGAAGGTCCCCGCGCGGAGGAGGAGGGCGGGGCCGCGTCCGCCGGCGGTGTGCGCTCGGGCGGCGCATGCAGATACCACAGGACTTGTCTGGCGATCTCCTGGAAGATCGGGGCCGCGACTTCCCCGCCCGCGTACGCCCCCCGCGGGCCGTCCACGACGACAAGGATGGCGAGACGGGGCGAGGCGGCGGGAACCACGCCCACGAACGAGGCGATATAGGCGCGACGATCATATCCCCCGGTCGGACTGGGCCGCTGCGCGGTTCCCGTCTTGCCGGCGACCGTATACCCGTCGACCTGCGCCCGGGTGCCGGTCCCCTTCTGCACTACGTCGCGCATCATGGCCAGAACCCGGTCGGCGACGTCGGGTTCGATCACGCGCCGGGGAAGAAGATCGCCCGGCGTGGCGACCACGTGCCCACCGGGATCCCTGACGACTTCAACGACGTGGGGGGTCACGGCGAGGCCGTGCGTCGCAAGCGCCGCAGCGGCGACGAGAAGCTGAATCGGGGTGACCGAAATCCCCTGTCCGAACGCGATGGTCTGGAGGGATGGCTCCCGCCACTGGCTCGCCGGCCGGATGATCCCCGCCGCCTCTCCCGGAAGATCGATCCCGGTGGGCTGCCCGAAGCCGAACTGGCGGATGTAGTCGTAGAACACGGCCTTTCCCAACCGCGTGGCAACCTGCGCGGCTCCCACGTTGCTCGAGAACACGACGATATCGGCGAGGTCCAGCGCGGAACGGTGGCCCACGGGTTCGGCGTCGCGGATCGTGAAGCCGTTGATCCGAATTCGGCCCGGATCCGAAAATCTGTCCTGCGGGGTCACGGCGCGACTGCTGAGCGCGGCGGCCGCGAGGATCACTTTGAACGTCGAGCCGGGTTCGTAGACCCCGGCGATCGCCGAGTTCCTCCAGAGAGCCGGCGGCGCGCTTTCGTAGTTGTTGGGGTCGAAGGACGGGAGCGAGGCGATGGCCAGGAGATCTCCCGTCTGCGGATCCATGACGATCGCCACGCCTGCCCTCGCGCCGGTCCGGTCAAGCGCCCGCCCGAGCTCGCGCTCCGCGATGTGCTGAATCACTTCGTCCAGCGTGAGCACCAGCGTGTTCCCATCGCGGGGAGGCGTCACGATCCGCTGGGTATGGATCAGTTCGCGGCCGATCGCGTCGCGGTCGGCCGTACCCACGCCGCCCGCGCCCCGAAGGAGCCGGTCGTACTGCAGTTCAAGCCCGGCGAGGCCGGCGCCGTCCAGGCCGGTAAACCCGATCACGCTCGCGGCGAGGCGGCCGGCCGGGTAGGCGCGGCGGGGCTCCGGGACCACTCCGATCGTCTCGCCGAGGTCCAATCCCCGCAGCGACCGGAGCGCACCCGCAGGCAGGCCGCGCGCGAGCCACGCGAAATACGGTCCGCCCCGCCGGAGTCGGGCGCGCACGTCGGACGGGGCAAGGCCGAGGGCCGGCCCGACCCGGCGGGCAAACATCGCGGCGTCGGCGATTGCCCGTGGCACTGCATACACGGACTGCGCTTCAACATTTTCCGCGAGAGGCCGGCCCACCCGGTCGACGATCAGGCCCCGGTGGCCGGGGAAGCGCACAGACTGGGTCTGCTGCAGGAGCGCGAGGCGCTGGTATCTGGCTGCATGGAGGACCTGGAGGTCAACCATGCGGACGAGCAGGAGGGCGAAGGCGAGAATCCACGCCAGACAGAGGAGGGTCACCCGCGCCCGGGACACGCCCGCGCGCGCTCCCGGGACGGTCCGCGCGGTGGGACGCCTCATCGCGAAGGTGGGGCGGCTTGAGCCTCGCTTCCAGAGAAGTACGCCCCCAGCCACTCCCACAGCCCCGGCCTGCCGCGGTCATCGCGGCGGGCCGCTATTGGGGGCAGTTCCAGAGAGGCGATCTGCTGAGCGCCGGGTGAGCGGAGACCCAGGCGGGTCATGGCCAGGCGCTCGATGCGATCCGGGGCCCGCAGGGAGGAGGCGATGGCTTGGAGGCGTTCGTGGTCCGTCTCAAGTACGGCGATGTCCTGCGTCTCCTGCAGTATCCGGTAGCCGATGTGTGCTGCGTTGGAAACAGCGGCGACGTATGTGAGGAGCGGGAGTACAGAGAGTGCTGCGATCGTGAGTGCAGAGATGATGGGATAACGTCTCCGCCGACGCCGGGTCGCCTCCTCCCATTTCGGGCCCCGGTGCTCAGGGAACAGCACAGGGGATCGTGTCTGAGTTCTCAGAGCCCTCATTCACACACCCTCATCGCGCGGCGGCCGCCCGCCGCCGGGGGTTGCCACCGGCGTGCTCAGCCGCTCCGCCGCCCGCAGGCGGGCGCTGCGCGCCCGCGGGTTCCGATGGACTTCCGCCGCCGAGGGGACCACAGGCTTCTTGGTCAAGACGCGGAGGGAGCGTGTCCCTCCGCAGCGGCAGACTCCGAGGTCCGGGGGACACGTGCATCCGCGGGAATGCCTGGTCAGCATCTGCTTCACGATCCGGTCTTCGATGGAGTGGAACGCGATCACGCACAACCGCCCGCCGGGACGAAGCCGGCGGATCGCCTGAGGGAGCGCCTGCTCGAGAGCCTCCATCTCCCCATTGGTGGCGATGCGTAGCGCGAGGAATGTGCGGGTCGCCGGATGCAACCGACCGCGGCCCGCCCCGACCGCAGCCTCTACCGCCCGGACCAGATCGCGGGTCGTCCGCAGGGGCCGCCGGGCGAGGATCTGCCGGGCGACCTTCCGCGACGCCCGCTCCTCCCCATAGCGGTAGAGCAGGGCCGCGAGGTCCCGCTCCGACAGGCTGTTCACGAGATCGGCCGCGGTCGTGGGCTGATGTTGGTCCATCCGCATGTCGAGGGGACCCACCCGATCAAAGCTGAATCCGCGGGCAGGCTCGAAGAGCTGCCAGCTCGAGATTCCGAGATCGAACAGCACCCCATCGACCATCCCCACCCCCAGACCATCCAGGGCGTGATCGATCTCGCCGAAGTCCGCCTGACGCAGCGTCACGTTCTGGCCGAACGGCCGCAGCCGCTCCTCGGCCCGAAGAAGGACCGAGGCATCACGATCCAGCCCGATCAGCCGGCCGGCCGGAGTGATGCGCCGGAGGATGGCTTCCGCATGCCCCCCCTCCCCTACGGTGGCGTCAACGATCAGCGCCCCGCGGCGAGGCGCCAGGTACGTGAGCACCTCCTCCACCAACACCGGCGCGTGCACCGGTGTGGACGAAGACTCGGCCGCGGTCATCGCTTCGATCGCCACCAGCGCCACCCATCACCCCTTACAGGATCAACGCCTGGAGCTGCCCGGCCAGGTCCTCCGGGGCCTTGCGGATCTTCTGCAACCGCCGGCGCCAGGCGGGAGTGCTCCAGATCTCCAGATGCGCTCCCGCCCCAACGATCGTCACCCCTCGAGTGATCCCGGCATGCTCGCGCAGATGCGGCGCGAGCGGGATGCGCCCTTGTCTGTCCAGCTCGCAGTCCTCAGCCGCCGATAACAGGAGTCGGACGAAGTCGCGGTTGCCCAGGGGGAGGTTCCGGAGCTTTTCCTCGAGCGCTTTCCATTCGGCGGGTGAGAACGCCGCCAGGCAGGGATCGATCCACCGGGTCACAATGATCCGGTTTCCGATAACCGCCCGGAATTTGGGAGGGATCACCACCCGCCCCTTTTCGTCGAGCGCGTATTGCGCTTCGCCCCTGAGCATCCGTCCTCACGCCAGACTGTCTCCCCACCTCTCCCTACGGACCTCCACACTTCTCCACGAATCCCCAATCTCCTGCAGGATCCTCTGCTCTAGGAGTAGTGGAACGGCGACGCGAGGATCTGAGTTCCAGGCGAACGGCTCAGCGAAAGATTATCTCGGAAAAGCGGGGCAACGCGGCCCGGCGGCGCTCCAGGCGCCCCCGGCATTCCGCACACCTGTTCGCTCTTCAGGAACTGCGTGGCTGGCGGCGCATCGAGGCTTGGACAAGCCCCGCGATGCCCGCGGCCATCAGCAGGTCTCCAGGACTCACGATCACCCCGATGCCGCCGATCGCGAGCGCCAGGACGTCGCCCAGGAAAGACATCGGGCTGCCCGGACCGGCAAGAACATGCCGGGGATCACTCTCGGGGTTGAGCGCAAACACAAGGGGATGGGCGACGTGGGAGAGCGCATCGCGGGATACGGGCATGCGTCCGCCGTTGGCGAGGATGGCGGCCGTGTTCAGGGCTGTGCCCAGGAGAACAACAAGAATCCAGGGATGTGCACGGTTGAGCCACAGAATGGCGAGGGCGAGCAGATACCCCGCTCCGACGAGAGCCCGGCCGGCAGAGGGAGGGATCCATGGAGCGCGCGCGAGCAGGACGAGCAGCACGGCGATGCCGAGGACGGGGAGTGCCCGGAACGAAAGATCCGCCAGGCCGCTCAGCCGACCGCGCCGGACCCAGCCGATCGCCAGACCGGCGGCGGCGGCGAGAGCGAGGATCAGTACAGGACCTCGCGGACGCCGGTCTTGTGCCGCACGACCACGAGATCCGCACTCTCCTGAAGACGGCGGAGGGCGTCGCTCATGCTATCCACGTGCAGGGAGCGAAACCTGAAGTCCCTCGCCGGCGGGAGCGCTTCCTCAAAGGCGCACCCACAGGCAGTGCAGTAATGTCCTCGTTCGGGAAGGAACGATCCTCGGGCCTGAAACCAGCGGATCGTGACGTGGCTGACAACGGCCTTCCTACCGCACTGCGGGCACCGCATCCGAATCCCCCGGAGTTGGACTGCCTCTCATTATAGCATCGGTGGAGTGAGTGTCATCGGTTAGGTTGCAGTCCGACCCTTAGACATGGCACCACCTGTGCAGTACGCAAAAAGCGGCGACATTCACATTGCCTACCAGGTGCTCGGTGAAGGACCGGCAGATCTCGTCCTGGCTCCAGGAGCCCTCGTTAGCCGCTCCCGGGGAGATCTTGGTGTCCAACACTGTGAAGGACCTTACCGCAGGGTCGGCATTGACCTTTGAAGACCGCGGCATGCACGTGCTGAAGGGAACGTCAGAGCCGCGACAGGTGCTCGCCGTTGGAGGGGGGTAGAGGGTCGACTGCCTGATAGCGGCCAGACCACTTTGATGTTCCTTCATTCACGCTCCGCGGGCTGTGTCCAAAGACCCCTGGATTATTCCTCCTGCTTCTCCCTCGCTGCGAGATCGCGGAAGAGCGGCCGGAGGGCTTCATACAGCCGGTTGTAGGCCGCGTACCGGGCGCGATACGCTTGCGCGGCGGCCGTGCCCGGGCGAAACACGTCGCGCACCGGGTTGACCGCCTGTGCGGTTCGCTCGGTCTCTGTGAAATGCCCGATCGCGGCACCGGCCAGCAGCATCGCGCCCACAGACGCGGCATCGATCTGGCGGGGGACGCCGACTGGCCTGTCCAGCACATCGGCGAAGATCTGATTCCACAGGCTGCTTCGGGCTCCGCCTCCTACGGCGATGACCTCTGTGGGGCGGACCCCGAGCCCCTCCAGCAGATCCAGACAGGCCCGCGCCTCGAAGGCGACGCCCTCCATGACGCTCCGGGCGAGCGCTCCCAGAGTATGGGCCTCGCTCAGACCAAACCACACCCCGCGCGCCTCAGGGTCCCACCGCGTGGCGCGGGCGCCCATCATGAACGGCAGGAACAGCGGGCCATCGGCCCCCGGCGCCGCGTTCCCGGCCAGCTCGTCAAGCCGGCGATAGTCCATGCGGCCCCCCAGGAGACGGTCCCGCATCCACCGGAGAATCGCCCCCGACGCGCTCATCCCCTGCTCGAGCAGGACCTCACTCTCGACAGCGTGCAGGGAACACATCACACGCAGATCCCACTCGGCCGGGATCTGCGGGACCGCCGCGGAGACGTTCGTTGTCGTGCCGGTCGACATCATCACGCGGCCGCCCCCGGCGCCGGCCCCCAGGACCTCGCAGGGCCGGTCACCGGCTCCGAGCGCGACGGGGATGCCCGCCGGAATGTCCAGGAGCCCGGCGGCCTCGCGGCTCACCCGGTGAGGCGCGGCCGCAGAGGGGTGGACGGGCGGGAAGACATCCGGGGTGATCCCCACGTACGCGAACGCATCCGTCCACCACGCGCGCCGGGCGATGTCCATCAGCATCGTCCGTGAGGCGAGCGTGTAGTCGGTCGCCGGCGAGCCTGTCAGCCGGACGTACAGGAAGTCACGGGGCTGTAGGTAGAGACGCGCCGCCTGAAAGAGGTCGGGGGCGTGCGTCCGAAGCCACAGGAGTTTGCTCGCCGTAAATTCGGTGTCCGGCACCAGTCCGGTCACGCGGTGGACTTTCTCCCGGCCGAACGTCGCGACAAAGGCCTGGAGTTCCCGCGTGGACCTCCGGTCCATCCAGATGATGCATCGGCCGAGCGCCCGGCCGGCACCGTCCATGGGGACGACGCCGCCTCTGTGACTCGACAGCCCGAGCGCGGCGACGCGCCGGCGCATCTCCTGGGGCAGGCGGCGGACTCCTGTTGCCGCCGCGTCCCACCACGTTTCGGGATCCTGCTCCGCCCACCCGGGCTCGGGATGGACCGTCGGATACTCCACCGCGGCCTGGGCGACCGCCTCCCCTCTGTGTTCGCCGTCCAGGGCAAACAGGGAGGCCTTGCAGGCGGACGTTCCCAGGTCCAGCGTGAGGATGTACTCAGGCACGCCAAAGCGGCCCGCGGTGCGGGGCCGGCGCCGCTCCCCGCGGCTTACCGGTGCTCGAGGGCCTCGGGGTTGACCGCGTTCGGGGGCATCCGCCCGGTGACCCCGGCCAGGCAGTTCTCGACGGCCATCGTCGCCATCTTGATACGGGTGTTGATGCTGCCGCTTCCCAGGTGCGGGGGCATCACGACATTGTCGAGTTTGAGCAGAGGCTCGTCCATCGGGACGGGCTCGACCTCGAAGACGTCCAGTCCGGCCGCCCAGATCTTCTGGTCGACGAGCGCCCGGTACAGGGCGCGCTGGTCCACGATCGGCCCGCGCGCGATATTCACCAGAACCGCGGTGGGCTTCATCAGCCCCAGTTCCCGCTCCCCGATCAGATGGTGGGTCTCCGGCGTGAGCGCGCAGCTGATCACCACGAAATCGGATTGGTGCAGAAGGTCGTCCAGCGACATGTACCGGGCTCCCAGCTCAGCCTCCGGAGCCTCGGCACGCTTCCTGTTATGATACAGGATCGACATGGCAAACCCCCGAGCCCGGCGCGCGATTGCGGCCCCGATCCGCCCCAACCCGACGATCCCGAGCGTTGCGCCGTAGACGTCCTGGCCGGTGAACGCCATGAGTTGCCACGTCTTCCACCGGCCGGACCGGGTGAACTTGTCCCCTTCCACGACCCGGCGAGCGGTCGCCAGCAGGATCGCCCACGCCATGTCCGCCGTCGTCTCGGTCAGCACCCCCGGCGTGTTCGTCACCAGGATCCCGCGCCGGGTCGCGGCCGCGACATCGATGTTGTCGTAGCCGACGGCCACCTGGGAGATGACCCGGCACCGGCGGGCGCGATCGATCGCCTCCGCGTCCATCTTCTCGGTGATCAGGCAGACGATCCCCTCCACGTCCACGATCTCCCGGAGGAGCGTTTCCCGCGGCACCGGGGCGTCCTCCCGGTCCCACAGGCGATACTCGACGACCCCGTCCAGAAGGCGCATCGCCGCCTCCGGCAGGGGCCGGGTGATGTAGATCCGCGGTGTCGGCATCGGTCTCGCTCCTCCTAGAGCTGCGCCCACGCATCGGCAAAGACGCGCTTGGCGCCTGCGATCACCGCGTCCGGTACTTCCCCGGGAAGCGGCTTGACCTCAAAACTCAGAAATGGACGCTCATTCGCGCCCGCCGCCCGGGGGCCGCCCAGATAGCCGATCTCAAACAGAACCCGCAGAAACTCGACGACCTGGGGCGTGTCGTTCTCTCCTCCCTCGATCCCGAACCGGGGGTGCTGATCCCCGTACGCCGGGTGGGCCGGATCCCGCATGACGCAGTTCCCGATGTGGGCGTGGACCAGGTGGTCCCGCCCGGTCGTGAGGGCTTCCCGGATCCCTTCGCCCAAGAGGGGAATGTGGCTGAGGTCCAGCATGAGCCCGAAGTCGGAGTAGTCCCGGCGCACGGCCTCCGCGATCTCCACGCACAGACGGGTGGGGCCCGCGAGGGCTTTTTTCTCGACGCTGCGATCGAACGTCTCGAGCGTGATTCCGACACCGCGCTCCCGGCCGTAGGCGCAGAGTTCGCGCAGAGATTCGATGAGCCGCGAGACCGCCCGGGACTCGTCCGCGGGGCCCGGATACGGACCGCTGAGTAACGCGAGGCGGCGCGCGCCGAGCTGGACCGCCTGGTCTACGCACCCCTGCACCAGCGTGACGGCGCTCCGCCGCTCCTTCTCGTCGAGCGCGTTCAGGTTCGATCGGGTCACCAGCAGCGCCGACTGCGCGGCGAATCCGACGCTGAGATGGCTTTCCCGCAAGAGCGCGGCGGCCGCCGCCCGTTCCGCCTCGCTGTCGACCCAGCCGACCTCCACCGCGCTGAAGAACTCGTCCGCGGCCAGCTGACGGAGAGTGTCAACGTACGGCCCGGCGCCCCGCGTCACCGCCGGGAAGGCCATGAAGTGCACGATTCCCAGGCGGAGATAGCGGTGCCACGACTCCTGCATGCCATCACCCCCCGCGCGGTGGATCGTGCGCCTCTCGGTAGACTTCTCGCATCGGAAGAAGCATCCCTGCGGCGCTGCCGCGAGACGACGCGGTCACGCGCGAGGAATGAGGGAGCGCATCACGGTGATCGTCTGCCTCGCGGCGTCGAGGACCGTCGGATGCGGGAGGATCTCCGCCGACACGCATCCCCGATAGCCGAGCTCGGTCAGGACCGAGACGACCTCCGCGATGTTGAGGTGGCCCCAGCCCGGAGCGCGACGGTTGCTGTCCGCGACGTGCATGTGCCAGAGCCGTGCGCCCGCCCGGCGCAGGGCGGCGGGCACGTCGGCCTCTTCGATGTTCATGTGAAAAGTGTCGGGCAGCACGCCGACGTTGTCCTGCCCCAGCCGGAGGATCAGGTCCATCACCTCCTCCACCGTGTTGAGCCAGTTGCTCTCATACCGGTTGATCGGCTCGATGACGATCCGGACTCCATCCCCGCGGGCGGCACGGGCCACTCTGCCGAGCCCTCCCAGGAGCCACTCCAGCGCGTGCTCCCGGTCCGTGCCGGGAGGAACCGGCCCGTGAATCAGTCCCACGATGAGGAGCGCCCCCAGCCGCCGCGCGACCTTCACCTGGGCTAGGAGGCGCCCGGCCGCCCGATCCCTCACCGCCGCGTCGGGGGAGGCGAGCGAGAGGCCCTCGTCGAGATACGCCTGGCCGGTTCCGATCGCGGGGACGGCAAGACTCAGCTCCGTCGCGATGACCGCGATCCTTTCCACATCGATCAGGGACGGGTCGCGGATCGCGACCTCGACGCCATCGAACCCCAGCGCCGCCGTCTGGCGAATCGTCCCTTCCAGGTCGTGCCCGGAGGCAACGGCCTCAAAGCGCGTCGGCGACGCCGAGACAACGAATGCCAGCTTCATCGTGTCCGCGGGAGATCACGGCGGGAGATCACGGTGGATAGCCAAGGCTGTAGAGGCTCTTCCCTCCCTTCTTCGGGCCCTTGAGCACCGCCTCGAGTTCTTCCTGGTCGCGCTCGGTGACCATCGCGATCGGCGGGAGTATCCCCGGGGGAAACGTCTTGTGAACATCGAGGACCAGGCGCTCCAGGTAATCCAGGAGCTGCTCCGCGCCCTCGTACGCTTTCTCCGCCCGGCCGATACTGCTGCGCCCGACCACGCCCTCGATATATGCCTTGACCTCGACC
>DASUDA010000158.1:0-2154 GCA_036275835.1 bacterium
CCACGCTGGAACTTTACCACATTCATCGCGATCAAGGCGAAAGATAAGAAAACGATGAAGCGGGCGTTACGAATTATCCTGAGGACGTTGGACATCCCTGATCCGACTGTCTACGTATTGGAGCCACAACTCCCCTACACTCCGAATTGGTGAGCTGGTAACTGATTCGAGTTAAGGGATCCAGTCGCAGGGAGAGGCGGTTCTCTCTCCTTGAGGAATACTTACGGATGAGGTATGCCAGGCGCGATGTAAGTTCACGCCTGCGTTTTAGTCCGTTCTACCCGTGCGTCCACTCGATGCCGAACCCGCCGCGGGGCAGCTTCCAGTCGATGTTCCGGTACGGGCACCCGAGCACGCAGCTCGTGCACTCGACGCAGTTCTCAAAGGAGACGGCGATCTTCTCTCCGTCCCACGCGTACACGTTGGCCGGGCAGAACGTCGTGCACGGGCGCTTCCATTCGGTCCCGCAGCGCTCCAGGCAGACGTGAGAGTCGATAATCTTGATGTGGGATTGCTTGTCGTGCTTCCACCTGAGGGTGTAGAGCTTCTCTTCGATCGTCTTCCCGGCGCCTTCCGTCGTCATCGCATCGCCCTCCACCCCGCGTAGGCGTCGCGCAGAATGCGCCACCAGGGACGCGCGGAGAGCAGGCGCCGCAGGATGCGCCGCTGCTTTTCGCGCTTGCTCACCCCGTCGACCGTCAGCATCTCCTGGATCGCGTCGCTCAGGAGAGCCGGATAGACCTGGAGGAGGTCGGGCCGGCGCTCCACGAGGTCCGGCAATCGCTCGTACTTCCGGAGATCCTGCAGGACGAACGACGCCTCGAGCAGGTCGCGGTACACCGCCAGGGTCCGGGCGGACCAGTCCCCGACCTGCTTGGCGTGGATCGCCGCTTCGCCGGCCATCCGGCCCGCGGCGATCGCCAGGTTGCTCCCCTCGCGGTGGAGGTTGTTCACCATCATCGCGGCATCCCCCACGACGAGCGCGCCGTCGTCAAAGAGCCTCGGCATCGCCCGAAGGCCGCCCTCGGGGATGGCGTGGGCGAGATACTCCCGCGCCTCCCCCCCGCGCAGCAATGGTGCCACCATCGGGTGCGCCTTGAATCCTTCGAGGAGATCCCAGGGGGTGATCCGGGTCTTCATGAAGTGGGAGATGAGGGCGCCGATCCCCACGGAGAGCGACTCCCGGTTGGTGTAAATGAAGCCGTAGCCGGCCATTCCCCGGGTGACGGCGCCGTAGATTTCGATCGTCGCGCCCATCCCGGGATCGAGAGTGAACCGCTCTTCGATCGTCGCCGGGGGGAGCGCGATGATCTCCTTCACCACCAGCGCCATCTCATGAGGCTCGAGCGGGCGGCCGAGCCCCGCCTTCTGGGCGAGAAACGAGTTGGCGCCGTCGGCGATGACGACAAGGGGTGCCCGGAGATCGCCGTCGGGCCGGCCTGTGCGGACCCCCGCGATCCGTCCATTCTCGCGGATCACGTCCTCGACGGTGGTTCCGGGAATGAGAAGGACTCCCGCAGCCTCGGCGCGGGCCGCGAACCAGCCATCAAACGGAACGCGCAGCACCGTGAAGGCGTTGGGAGGCCCGTCGGTATGGGGGACGTGCTTGTGGCCGACGGCGACGGCCGTGTCCTCCGTCGTCAGCCACAGCCGTTCATCGGCAACGATGCGCTCGATGGGCGCGTCTGTCCAGAACTCCGGCACGACATCGGCCAGCATGCGGCCGTACATGACGCCGCCCATCACGTTCTTGACGCCGGGCCGCTCGCCGCGCTCGAAGAGCACGACACGCAGTCCGGCCCGCGCCATCGTCAGCGCCGCCGACGCCCCTCCGGGTCCCGCGCCGACGACGATCGCGTCGAATTCCTCTGCCATGCGGCGGGATTCTACCTGAGTGCAGCGACCGCCTGCTGCACGGCAGCCGTGACCGCGGCGGGGAACAGGCCGAGCCAGAGCACACCTGCCACCGCGATGACCAAAGCCGCACCGGCGAGGGCGCTCCTCCGGACCGCAACCGCGTCCGCGGCGCCGCCGCTGAGGGCGACGTACGCGACCCGCAGATAATAATAGACGGAGACGACGCTCGTGAGGACGCCCACAAGCGCGAGGCCGGTCCGGTGATCCAGCAACGCCGCCCGGAACAGGTACAGCTTG
>DASUDA010000159.1:0-5404 GCA_036275835.1 bacterium
GGAGCTCGCCGATCGCCGGCGGCGCATTCCGCTCGACGAGGTGCGCGGGCGCGCGGCGGAGGCATCGCCTGTACGGCCGTTCCTCGTGGCCCTGCGCGGGCCGCGGCTTCGCCTCATCGCCGAGGTAAAAGGGGCCTCCCCGTCGGCCGGCGCGATTCGCCCGAACTTCGACCCGGCCTCCATCGCGCGCGCGTACGCGGAGGGCGGGGCTGCCGCGATTTCCGTGCTGACCGATGCCCGGTTCTTTCACGGCGCGGACGCGCACCTCCCAGCCGTCCGCCGCGCCGTGGACGTGCCCGTTCTCCGGAAAGAGTTCGTCCTGGATCCGTACCAGGTGTACGAGGCTCGCGCGCTGGGGGCCGATGCGGTGCTCTTGATCGCTTCCATCCTGTCCGGCGGCGCGCTGGCGGATCTCCACGAGCTCGCCGCCGGCCTCGGCATGGCCGCGCTGGTGGAGGTGCACACGGAACATGACCTTGAGCGGGCGCTTGCGGTGGGGGCTCCGCTGATCGGGATCAACAACCGCAACCTGGACACCCTGGAGACGACTTTCGAGGTGACGCGCCGGCTGCGGCCCCGCATCCCGCCCGGGATCACGGTCGTGGCGGAAAGCGGGATCGAGAACCGCGCTCAGATCGAGGAGATGGAACGGCTCGGCGTGCATGGCGTGCTCGTGGGAACCGCTCTCATGCGGGCGCCGGACCCAGGTGCCCGCGTTCGGGAGCTATTGGGGTCAGCATGATGCCGGGGCACGAGGGAGGGGCAGGAGGGGCGATGACTGAGGTGCAGGCGGGACACGCGCGTGACCGGCATGTAGCGCCGGGCAAGAAGGGGCGGCTGCTGACGGGCGACCGCCCGACGGGCAGACTGCACCTCGGGCACTACGTCGGCTCTCTGGAGAACCGCGTCCGGCTGCAGGAGGAGTACGAGTGCTTCTTTCTGATCGCCGACTACCACGTCCTCACGACCGGCCTCGACCGGACCCGGGAGATCGCGCAGAACATCCAGGACCTCCTCCTGGACTACCTGAGCGTCGGGATCGATCCGGCGCGGAGCACGATCTACCTGCAGTCGCTCGTCCCCGAGGTCGCCGTGCTGCACCTGATCTTCTCCATGCTGACGACGGTTCCACGTCTGCAGCGTGTGCCCACGCTCAAGGAGGTGATGCGGGATCTCAAGCTGGAGACCGCGACGCTGGGACTCCTGTCCTACCCGGTGCTCCAGGCCGCGGACATCCTCATGGTGCGGGCGGACGTCGTGCCGGTGGGCAAGGACCAGGCCAGCCATCTGGAGGTCACGCGCGAGATCGCGCACCGCTTCAACGAGCTGTTCGGCCCGGTCTTCCCGGAGCCGGAGACGCTGATCGGCCGCGTGGGGACGCTGGTCGGCACGGACGGCCAGGCGAAGATGAGCAAGTCGCTCGACAACGCGATCTACCTGGCGGACGATGCGGCGACGGTGACCCGAAAGGTCAACAGCATGTTCACCGATCCGACGCGGATCCATCCCACTGACCCCGGGCACGTCGAGGGCAACCCGGTGTTCATCTACCACGATGCCTTCAACCGGAACCGGGCCGAGGTAGAGGACCTCAAGAATCGGTATCGCGCGGGGACCGTGGGCGATGTCGAGGTGAAGCGGCGCCTGACCCGCGTCCTCAACGAATTCCTCGACCCGATCCGCGAGCGCCGCGCCCGGTTCGCGGCGGATCCGCGGCGGCTCGAGGACATCATCGTTGACGGCAGCCGCGTCGCGCGCCGGGAGGCGCAGCAGACGCTCCACCTCTGCCTGGAGAAGATGGGAATGGAGAATTTCCGGGCAGCCCGCGAGGGCCGGGCGGCTCGATGACGGTCCGCGTCAAGATCTGCGGGATCCGCCGGCTCCCGGACGCTCTCGTCGCGGTGGAGGCCGGCGCGGACGCGATCGGGCTCAACTTCTGGCGTCCCGGCCGGCGCTACGTCGCGCCCGAGACGGCCCGGGCGATCTGCCGCTCGCTTCCGCCGTTCGTGACTCGGGTCGGCGTGTTTGCAGACGAAGATCCCGGAGTCATCCGGGAGATCGCCGACCTGTGTGATCTGGACGCTCTCCAACTTCACGGCGCGGAATCCGCGGAGTTCTGCCGGCAGTTCGACCTGCCGGTGATCAAGGGGATCAAGGTGCGGGGCGAGGAGACCCTCCGCGAGCTGCCTCGGTACCGCGTCGCCGCCTTTCTGCTTGACGCCCACGTGCCGGGGGAGATGGGGGGCACGGGGCGGACGTTCAACTGGGCGATCGCGGCCCGGGCGGGGGACGCCGGCCCCGTCATCCTCTCCGGCGGCCTGACGCCCGAGAATGTCACGGACGCGATCCGTACGGTAGCCCCCTACGCCGTCGACGTGGCCTCCGGCGTGGAGACGGGCGGCGAGAAGGACCACGAGAAGATCCGCGCCTTCATCGCGCGGGTGCACGAATGGAACTCCGCGGAGGTGCGGCGATGACGGTCCAGGGTCGGGCGGGGGCACGGCCCCGGGGGCGGTTCGGCGCCTACGGAGGCCGGTACGTGCCGGAGACGTTGATCCCCGTGCTGGATGGACTCGAGGCGGCATATACCGAGGCGGCCCGCGACCCCGCGTTCACCGCCGAGGTCGACCACTTCCTCCAAACGTACTGCGGCCGGCCGACTCCATTGTATTTCGCCCGCCGTCTCACCGGGGCATTGAGAGGCGCCCGCATCTACTTGAAGCGGGAGGATCTGCTGCACACCGGCGCCCACAAGATCAACAACACCATCGGGCAGGTCCTTATGGCGGTGCGGATGGGGAAGCGCCGGATCATCGCCGAGACCGGCGCTGGCCAGCACGGCGTGGCCACGGCGACCGCTGCCGCCGTGTTCGGCCTGCCGTGCGAAGTGTACATGGGAACCGAGGACATGGAGCGGCAGGCGCTCAATGTCGTCCGCATGAGGCTGCTCGGCGCGCGGGTCATTCCCGTCGCCTCGGGCAGCCGGACGCTGAAGGATGCCATTAACGAGGCCCTGCGCGACTGGGTGACGAACGTCGCCACCACCTTCTACGTCATCGGCTCGGTCGTGGGACCCCACCCGTACCCGACCATCGTTCGCGACTTCCAGTCCGTGATCGGCCGGGAGGCGCGGGAGCAGATCCAGGCGATCGAGGGACGGCTCCCGGACTGTCTCGTCGCGTGCGTTGGCGGCGGCAGCAACTCGATGGGTCTGTTCCACCCCTTCCGGGACGACCCCGGCGTCGATCTGGTCGGCGTTGAAGCCGGCGGGGCGGGCCTGGAGAGCGGCAAACACGCGGCGACCCTCTGCGCAGGAAGTCCCGGGGTGCTGCACGGGACGTTGAGTTACCTCCTGCAGAGCCCGGACGGCCAGGTCCTTCCCACGCATTCCATTTCCGCGGGGCTGGATTATCCCGGCGTCGGCCCTGAGCACGCGTACTTCAAGGACACCGGCCGGGCCCGGTACGTGTCGGTGACGGACGAGGAGGCGCTCGAGGGATTCCACCTCCTGTGCCGCAGCGAAGGGATCATCCCCGCGCTGGAGCCCGCTCACGCGGTCGCGTACCTGCGCACCCTCGCTCCCGCCCTCGGCCCCGAAAAGGTCATCGTGCTCGGCCTGAGCGGGCGCGGCGATAAGGACGTCCAGACGGTCGCCAAAACGGTCGGGGAAGACTCGGGACGCCACTGATGACGGAGAATCGCCTCGCGCAGGCGTTCGCCGCGCTTAGGGCGCGGGGCAGACGGGCCCTCATTCCCTACATCATGGCGGGCGACCCGGATCCCCGCGCCAGCGAGCGCCTGGCGGAGATCCTCGTCGCCGCCGGCGCCGACGCGATCGAACTGGGCGTGCCGTTCAGTGACCCGATCGCCGATGGTCCGGTGAACCAGCGCGCGGGGCAGAGAGCGCTTGTGCACGGGATGGGGGTGCGCCCAGCCCTCCTGACGGTGTCCCGCCTGCGAGCGACGACCGCAGTTCCGCTCCTGTTCATGACCTACTACAACCTGATCCTCCAGCACGGCCTGGCCGCCTTCTGCCGGGATGCCGTCGATGCTGGGCTGGACGGCCTCATCACCGCCGACCTCCCCCCGGAGGAGGGAGAAGAGCTGATCGCCGAGGCCCGGCGGGTGGGGCTGGCGACCGTTTTCCTCCTGGCACCCACGAGCACCGACGCCAGGATCCGTGCCGTGGCGGCCGCCTCCACAGGGTTTATTTACTGCGTGTCCCGCACCGGCGTCACCGGCGTGCAGGATGAGGTGCCCGAGGGGGTCGCGGCCCTGGTGGCGCGGATCAAGGCTCAGTCGGACACACCCGTGTGCGTGGGCTTTGGCATCAGCCGTCCCGCTCAGGTGCGGGAGGTTGCCCGGCGCGCCGACGGCGTGATCGTCGGCAGCGCGCTCGTGCAGATGATCGAGGACGATCCCGGTGATCTGGAGAGAGTCGGTGCGTTCGTTCGCGACCTGAAGGCCGCTGTCCTCGAGTCGTGACAGAGCGCCGGACCTGGCCGTCCTTTCCTCACACCAAGCGCCGCATCGCGTGTGGTAAATCCCCCGGGGTCCATGGGAATATTATTAGGGAGGGTCTTAACCGGGCGCTCTTGGGGCAGAGGTGTGAGCAAGCGATCAAAGCGAGATGCGCTTGGAAGAGGAGATCAGTCATGGGAAGGACCCTAGCAAGAAGACGCAACTCTCAGGAAGGGGAGTCTGCGAAGAAGAGCCCTCAAAGACCGCGGCCCAGTGAAGACGAGATACGCGCGCGGGCCTACCAGATTTACATTGAGCGGGGCGCGACTCCAGGGCATGACCTCGACGATTGGCTTCGAGCCGAGCGCGAGCTCAAGGGTAGTCGATGACGCACGCCGCCGGGCTTCTGGCACGCCCATAAGAACGGCGCTCAAAGAGCGGCACTCACGGATGGGACTCAGCCGACGATATCCTCGCCCCCGTCCACACCGATCACGTTTCCCGTGAGCCACTCCGTCCCGGGCCGGCACAGCGCGACGATCGCCCGGGCGACGTCGCTGGGAGTCGTCAGCCGCCCCGACGGATTCCGGGTGAGGGCGTTCTCCACGATCGCCTCGTGCCCCGGAATCTTGCGCAGCGCCGGCGTGTCGGTCACCCCGGCCCGGATGGCATTGACAGCGATCCCCCGCGGCGCCAGTTCCATCGCCAGCTGCCGGACATGGGACTCGAGGGCCGCCTTCGCCGCCGACACCGCGCCGTAGTTTGGGAGGACCCGGGTCCCACCCGCGCTCGTCATGGCGAAAATCTTACCGCCCCGGCGCATCAGCCCTCCGTGGACGAGATCCTGGGTCCAGTAGACGAGACTGTGGGCCATCACGCCAAGGGTCATATCCATCTGGGGTTCGGTGATTGCTTCTTGGGGGTCGTCCGCGACGTAGGGTCG
>DASUDA010000160.1:0-20840 GCA_036275835.1 bacterium
ATGACCTGCGCATTACGAATGCGCTGCTCTACCGCTGAGCTACGCCGGCCGGGCCTGCAGAGCAAGTATACACAACGCGCGGTGTGACAACAACACGGGTAGCGGGGTTTCGATGGGACCGCGCGACGGGTCGCCCGGCTAACGCCGCCAGTGGTCCATCAGGATCAACACGCCGGACACCACTCCGATCAGACCGGTCACCTTGCCAGTATCATGGATGATATCGAAAGAGGTCAGTCCTACGACGACGAGGTAGATCCCGAGAAGAAACATTCCCCAGTTAGAGATGCGCATGCGACCCCTCCTTATCGGATGTAGAGACGGGCGTGCAACCCCTCCACCACCTGGGCGGAGTTACTTACCGCCCGGCGCGTTTCGTGCGATAGAAGGCAGTTTCCTCCTCGCGGAGGAACGCCAAGGCCAGTACCACGGCAGCCGAATCCGCGTGTTCAATCGCCGGCTCAACTCATGTACTGCACTCTCTAATCTTCGCTTCCCCACTGCGGGAGCTACCTTCGACCCTCCCGAGCCCACGCGGCGAGCCCACGTGCTCCACGTTTCAAGCCCCTTGGCATGGAACCCCTCGCGCGTGTGGATTTCGGTGCTGTGAACAAGCAATCTCTTTTCGAGCTCCCGTGAGGCCTGGCCCGCAGACTTGCCCGTTTGCCCGAGGCCACGTCTCAGAAGATTGCTCTGCACGACTCCTTTGCTGCTCACCATCTTCAACAACGCCTTCGCCTGGGGCGAGAGTCCATGGAGTTGCCATGCTTCGTGCGATGTGGCCACGGCCAGCAGCGCGCCAAATAATCGCCGGTGGATGTATGTGATCTTGCCGGACACGAGTCTCGTTGTGACAAGATCGGGATGAGATCTGAGGCGCCGGATAGCAGAATAGATGGTATGCGCCTCGGGATGAGCCCACCACGATCCAGGAAACGGAGTCTTGGCGATGAGCATCGACACACTAGGCAGTCTCTGGTCGGACTCGAGAAGAATGCCGCAGCGCCGAAGCGCGGTCAGCGCGCGTCTGACTCCGGCTGAGCCTGGCCTATGCTTGTTGTTTGAGCGCCTCACCATCCCATTGCGTAGCCGTTTCGGCGAGGATCGGCGCCGCCCACCATCCACCCGTCCTCTCGAAACAGGATCCCCTGCGCGCCCCCGACGCGCATGGACCAATCCTCCAGCATCTCAATCCGGTAGCCGCGGTCGGCAAGGGCTTTGCGCACCGCGGTTGGGAAACGCGCCTCCAGCAAAAGTTCTTTGGGCGGAAGGGGATCGCCCACGTCGTCCTTCCACCGGAACCGCGGCGCGGCGATGGCGTCCTGGATATTTCGTCCGAAATCGACCAGGCCGATGATCATCTGCGCCGTCGTCTGGGGAATGCCGTAGGACCCGGGCGTGCCGATCATGAACCCCAGGCGGCCGGCCCGCATGGTGTGCGTGGGGGAGAGGGGGTCGATCCCGAACGAGTGCCGGGAGGCGGTGGGAGTGCCGTGGAGCCCAAACGTGTGCACAGGAGAGGAGGGCGACTCCCGGCGCCCTCCCGGGGAAATCGCCTTGGGGTCCCCCGGAATAAGCGTGCACCAGTAGTGTCCGTTGTTCATGGCGATCCCGGTATCCCCGATGACGACGCCGGATCCGTAGGAACTCCCGAGCGTTTGCGTGATGTTGATCGCGAGCCCGCTGGCGTCGGCCGCGGCAAGGTGGGTGGTCGAGCGCTCCGGAGACCGCCGGGCGCGGCGGATCCGGCCCGGCCGCGCGCGGGGAGCCGCCGAGTCCGACGCCCGCGCGGCCCCGGCACGCACGGCTCTGGTGCGGCGAACGACCTCCGCCCTCAATTCCGCGATCCGCTCGTCCGAGACCATCCAAGCGAGGGGCACATCCACCAGTGCCGGGTCCGCCACGTGCGCGGACGCATCCATGCGCGCCAGCCTGATCGCCTCGGCGACAAGCGCGATATAGTCGGGGCCGAGGGGGTCCAGACCTTTCAGGTCAAACGCCTCAGCGATGCGCAGCGTCTGCAGAACCTGCACGGCGCTGGTGGGAGGGGGGGTCGTGCGGATCTCATACTCCCGGTAGCGGACGGTCACGGGAGGTTCCCACCGGAGCGTGTCTGGATAGCTGCGGAGATCGTCCGCGGTGATCATCCCCCCGTTCTCGGCAAAGTATGCGCTGATGGTCAGGGCGATCCGCCCGCGGTAGAAGGACATCCACCCTTCGGCGGCGAGCGTGCGGAGCGTAGCGGCGAGCCCCGGTTGGCGGAGCACTTCCCCGGGCCCGTAGGGGCGGCCCTGAGCCAGATACGTCCGCGCCGCGTCCGGAAACGGCGTGAGCCGCTCGATTTCCTGCACGGTCCTCACGTGATCGAAGATGGTGACGGGCACGCCGCGCTCGGCCAGTTCGATCGCGGGCTCGAGCACCTGAGCAAGCGGCAGGCTGCCGTATTCACCGTGCAGGCGCGCCCACCCCGCGACGTTGCCGGGGACCATCGGTGCGAGCGGTCCGAGATCCTGCGTCTTCGGCGTGAACGCGTCGGGCCGCGCCGCCCGCGGGCTCCGGCCCATGAAGTTCAACGTGCGCGTCTCACCGCTCGGGAGCGAAACGACAGCAATGCCGATGCCTCCGGCCCCAGAGAAATAGGGCTCCACCACCGTGATGGCCACCGCGGTCGCGATGGCGGCATCCACGGCGTTGCCTCCGGCCGCGAGCATCCGCAGTCCGGCCTGGGTGGCAAGCGGGTTGGCTGATGCGACCATCCCGCGGCGGCCGAGCGCCGCGGGGCGGACGCCGAACTCCGAGGCGCCGCCTGCATATGCCATTGCCGTCCACCTCCCCCGGGCCCGAACGGCCGCGCACGCGGCCGCAGGCACCGCGATACGCGGTCCGACTCCTCGGGCTTCTACGCTCCGGTATCGTTTCCTCCGGCGCGAGCCCGCTTGGCCCTGCGTGGGCATAATAGATGATGCGGGAAGCCTGAGGAGTGGCGCAGCAGTATACAGGGACGTTTGACACACCGGGGCCATTCCGTACATAATGAAGCGGTTATAGAGTCCTCCCGCAAAACGCACATTGCCACTACTCCGAAGATCGTGGGAGGGAGTGAGGATGCCGGCAACCCTCGTCGTCGCAAACCTCCGCTCCGGCGGCGGACGGGCCCGGGATACGCTTCCTCTCGTGACCGGTGTCCTCCGACGCGCCGGACATGAGCACGAACTGATCGTTGTGCCCTCGGCAGAGGAGACGGCCACCCTGCTCGCGGCGGCGCTGCGCTCGAGCCGGCAGGAGTTCGACCGGGTCATCGTCCTGGGCGGGGATGGAACGATCGGCGGCGCCGTCAATGGGATTGTGGCCAGCGGCGTGACCCTTCCCCTCGGGATCGTCCCCTGCGGGACCGGCAACGAGATCATGCGATCGCTGGGGCTCCCCAAGAATCCGGAAAAGGCGGCGCAGGTCTGCCTGCGCGGCCGTGTGGTCCCGATCGATGTAGGCAAAGTGAACGGCCGCTATTTCCTGAATACCTTCGGCCTCGGCGCTGATGTCGAAGTCGTCAAAATCGTCAACACGCTCCGCGCCCGCTACCGCTTCGCCCGCGTCCGGTCGGTGTACTACCTGGCGGCGTTACTGCTCATCTCCTCGGGGTTCGAGCCATTCTTTGTGGAAGTGCAGGTCGGGGACCGGGTGTTTCGCGGCAAAGCCGTTATGATCGCGGCCGCGAACGGCCGGATCTACGGGGAGCGGCTGCCGGCTCTCCCCTCCCCCAGTCTCACCGACGGGCTCCTTGACCTTTACCTCTTGCAGGAACTCGGCTCGCGGCGGCTCCGGAAGACTGCGCGGCTCCTGAGGCGCCTTCCGGTCCCCGAGCTGAGCGTGCAGCGCTGTTCGGAGGTCACGATCCGACTTGACCAGCGGCGCGAGGCGCAGGTGGACGGGGGTCTCATCGGCCCGAGGCACGTGTTCGAGCTGTCGTTACTTCCACAGCGGATCGCGGTGATCCATCCCGCCCCGCCCGTGCTTTCGGGGGAGGCCCCCCGGCCCACGGCCGCGGCGCGCGCCGGCGGATCGAGCGAGCGCGCGTGAACCCGACGTTCCTCGCAATTCTGTCCTGCAACTACGGGGGAGGCCACCGCCGCGTGGGGGAGGCGATCGCGGCCGAGTGGGAAGCCGGGACCGGTGGGCGGGTGGAGATCGTGGACTTCTTCGCCAAGTTCGTCCACCCGGTATTCGATGCGATCACAAAATTCTCGTACATCCAGAGCGTCCGGCGCGCCCCGGGGTTATATGGGATGTTCTACAAGATGACCGGAGAGATCCGGCCCGACTCCGTTGTCCAGCGCGCGATCAACCGGATGGGCATGGAGCGCCTGGACCGGTATCTTGCGGCCGAGCGCCCGGACGTGGTGTGCTGCGTCCACTGCACCCCCGCCGGCACGATGTCCGATCTGAAGAGCGCCCACCGCACGACGGTGCCGTGCCTCACGGTAATCACCGACTACGTCACACACAGCCAGTGGATTCACCCCCACGTCGAACGCTACTGCGTGCCCAACGCCTCGGTCCGGGATGGCCTCCTGACCCGGGGGATTCCACCGGACCGGATCGCGGTCACAGGGCTGCCGATTGAGAAGAAGTTCCTGCGTCCCCTGGATCGTGACGCGCTGAGGACGCGGCTCGGCTTCAGCCCCGGCCCTCCGGTCATCCTGGTGATGGCCGGGGCGTACGCGATGCTGGGGGGCGTCCTCGACGTTGTCGGCGTGCTCGCGGAATTTCCTCGTCCTCTGCAGGCGCTCGTCGTCTGCGGACACGACCGCCGGCTGGAGGAGCAGGTGCGGGCGCAGGCCGCGCGCTCTCCGCACCAATTCCAGGTGTTCGGGTACGTGGACACCGTCGAGGAACTCATGACGGCGAGCGACCTGCTCGTCACAAAAGCCGGAGGGGTGACGGTGAGCGAGGCGTTGACCAAGCGCCTGCCGATGCTGATCTACCGGCCGATCCCCGGCCAGGAGGAGGGCAATACCCGGTTCCTTCTGGAGCACGGGGCCGCAATGGCGCCTCGGACGCCGGAGGAGCTCCGGGAGACGCTGGGAGACCTGCTCGCGTACCCGGACCGCCTTTCGGCGATGCGGGACGCCGCCGCCCGCCTCTGCCGGCCAGATGCCACACAGGCCGTCGTCGCGCATCTGGCGGCCGTCGCGGCCGCGACCGGCATCGAGACTCGCTCCTCAGAGATGCGGCCCATCATTTCCTCGCCAGCCTCCTGATGGCTCGGAGCGAAACCGCTCTGCTGGGCTGGATGATTGGCCTCGTGGAATTCGTTCATGGAGCCCTTCTTTTTGTTCTCCTCCCGACGATGCTCACCGGCCAATTTGGGTGGGCGAGGGGCACGACAGGAGCGGCCATTTCCACCTATTTCTTCACGGAGGTGGCGCTGAAACCGCGCGCTGGGTGGATGGTCGACCGGATGGGAACGCGGAAGATGCTGCTGTGGGGGGGCTGGCTGTACGCGGCATCCTTCATCGGGCTTCTCTACGCGCGGACCACGTGGCAGGTGTTCGTGGCCCTGGCCGTGATGGGCGCAAGCGCGTCGCCGCTCTGGCCCGCCGCTCTCACCCGGCTCACCAAAGGTGCGGGAGATGGAGTCGGGGGTGCGCTGGGGCGAGTATTCTCCACGTGGTTTCTCGGGGCGGGCGCAGGTATCGGGCTCGCCACGCTGATGAGCCGGGCGACTCACCCCCTCTCGCTGCGCGTGTTCATCATCCCGCTGGTCGCCGCCGCGATCCTCGGCTTCCGCCTCGCCCCGGAACCGGGCGCACGGCCGGTGCCGGAGAGACCCGCTCCGGGGAGGGCGCTCGCGTTGATGATCCGGTCGCTGGCGACCCTGGCGTCGAGCCTCGTCCCCCAGATCATCGCGGCGGGCATTCTCATCCCCATCGTCGTCCCGTATCTCGAGATCATCCGCGGGCTGGATGAGCGCGAACTCCTCCTGCTCCTCCTCCTGGGACCGGGGACTGCGCTGGCCCTCATGGCGCCCGCCGGCCGGTTGGGGGATCGATTGGGGCGGAAACGGACCTACGGGATCGGGCTCGGGGCCGTGGCGCTGCTGCTCATTCTCTTACCGTTCACCCAGACGTTGTGGGCGCTCCGCCTCGACTTCATTGGGATCGGCATCGGCTACGCCTTCGTCCTTCCCGCCTGGAACAGCATCCTGCTGCGCCTCCTTCCATCGGACGTGCGGGGCGCCGGGCTCGGCGTCGCGATGACGATGGAAGGCATGGGCGGAGTCGTCGGGCCCCTGGTCGGCGGACTCTTGTGGCAGTGGACGAACCCCAACTCGCCGTTTTACCTGAGCGGCGGCCTCCTCCTCTTTGCCGCGGGAGCGTCTACGCGGTGGCGGGGCGAGGCGGTGGAAGGATAGGTGTCGCAGGACGGGCCGGGGATGCGTGACGTCCTGCGGACCGGCCTCGCCGCCGCGGCGGCCGCGCTCGCCGGCACGGTCGCGTACACGGCGGGGACCCAGGTGGTCGCCTCGGGGCTGCGTCTGGGCGTCGTGAAGCGCGGGCCGGCCCGCCCCGTGGTCGCTCTCACGTTTGATGACGGCCCCGATCCGAAGTACACGCCTCCAATTCTGGACGTCCTCGCCGCCGCGGGAGTGCGGGCCGCGTTCTTCATGGTCGGACGCCGCGTGGACGCCGCTCCGGCCGTGGCGCGGGACGTCGCCGCCGCAGGGCACGATCTGGGCAACCACACGTACGGCCACCGGCACCTCTGGACGCTCTCGCCCAGTGCCTCGATCGCGGAGGTAGATCGCGGTGCGGCGGCGATCGCGAACGCCACCAGCGTGACGCCGCGGTACTTTCGCCCGCCGTGGGGGACGTTCAACTGGGCAGCATACGTCCGCGCCGGGCAGTTGGGGGAAGCGCGGGTCCTGTGGTCGGTCCGGCCGGAAGGGTGGCTCTTTCCCGCGCCGGCGCCTCGGATGGCCGCCTACGTCGTCCGCAAGGCCCACCCCGGCGCGATCGTCAACCTGCACGATCGCGGAGGGCATTCCTCCACCCCGGGGGCGACGTGCGAGGCGCTGCCCCGGATGATCGCCGGACTGCGCGATCGAGGATTTGAGATCGTCCCCCTGCGGGTGCTGCTCGGCGCCGCGTAGCGCGCGTCAACCCTTCTTCTCCAGCAGAGCCTTCATCGGTATCCAGTAGCTCTTGATCCACCCGCTCTTCTTGGCCTTGTAATCGTTATCCGGCACGCCGGCCTGCGTAAAGGACAGTCGGGTCCCGCCCTTCACCGGCGTGAAGGCGAACGTGACCGTGGAGTAGTGAAACGCCGGCCAGTTGTTGGACCGCCAGAATTGCACGATCTTCCGGCCCGGGACGAGCTCGAGGTTCACGCCGCTGAGATACGAGCCGTACGCGGTAAACCGCCCGCCGGGCCTGCGGCTGATGCGGGCCGGCCGGCCGCTGAACGCGGCGTGCGTGCGTGAATCCATGAGCGCTTCGTAGACCGCGCGCGGGCTCGCCTTGATGGTGACGGTCTGCCGGATCGTCTTGGGCATCGTTCATCACCTCCCCCCACGTCGAGGTGCAGGGCGCAGATGCTCCGCCAGCTTGTCGACGATCTGCCTCCACCCACCCTCGTGCGACCTGAGCGCTTCAGGGCTGGGGAGGCGTTCGTGCGTCAGCACCAATTCGCACTGGTCGCCCCGCGCGAGGAACTCCACGGTGACAAGCGTCGGTAGGGAGTCGGTACTGTTGGAGATCCACGTGAACACGAGCTTCGCGGGCGGCTCGATGACCCGGAACTGTCCCGTGTGGTCGGCCGTCCACGCCCTGTGCTTCATCGTGATGCGAAAAGACCCCCCGACCCGGGGATCGATCTGGGCCTCCGCCTCCAGCGTCTCCCCGGGACACATCCAGTACCTGATGCTCTCGGGATCCAGCCAGGCGGCGAATACGTCCTCGCGAGGGGCGGGGATGATCCTACGAATGACGAGCGTGTCGTGCGCGTGACCGGTCGCCATGAGCCCCTCCGCTGAGGGCGAGTGTGGAGCGCTTTCGCTGGGCGGCGACATGCCGCGCGAGGGCGTCCAGGCGGGCCTCCCAGAACGCGCGGTAGTGTTCCAACCACGCCGTCGCCTGGCGAAGCGGCTCGACCTCCACGCGGCAATAGTGCTCCCGGCCGATCACGTCGCGGTGGACGAGCCCGGCCCGCTCGAGCACTTTCACGTGCTTCGAGACGGCGTTCAACGACACGGGAAACTGCCTGGCGATCTCTGTGATGGTGGCCGGTTTCCGGCGCAGGGTCACCAGAATGGCGCGCCGGGTCGGATCCGCGACCGCCCCGAACACCCGGTCCAGGACAGGAGAGAGATGCTCAACCATTTGGTTGAATCATATGCCCGGCCCTATCAGCCTGTCAAGGACCCGGAGGATGGCCCGCGGTTCCAGACGTCCCGCGCAGGGCGCCGTACCGCTCCAAGAGCGTCCGGCGGGTGATCCAGAGCTGGCGCAGTTCCGTCCGCCGCCCTTCGGCGAGGCGGCGCCGCCCGGCGGGATGATAGCGAGCCAGGAGGTACCGCTCCCACCACCCCAGCCACCAGCGGGTGAACACCGCCACCGGCCGGTTCTCGAACCCCGCCCACACCGCTTCGGCCCAGAACAGGCTCGCCCCGCAGACGGCGTTAATCGCGCTGTACTCCGGCCGGGTGCGAAGGTCGTGCGCCAGCACCGGCAGCAGGCGAAAGACCTCGCGGCGGTAGCGGAGCCCGGCCCGCCCCTCGGTGTGCAGGGCCGCCACCCGCCGGTTGTCCATGTGCAGTTCGCCGACGGGATCTCCGGGAGCCACGACGGTTCCATCCCCAAGCGTCAACCGCGGCCCGCGGTACCGGATGAGGCCAAAGCGGAAGACGTAGCCGCCCTCCCCGATCGGGCGGATCTGATAGCGCCGCTCAAACCACCGCTCCAGCCAATCCACCCAGTCCATCACGCCCTCAGGAGTGGTCCATCTTCTCCCGGACCGATCGCACCTTGGCGGCGATCGAGGAGGGCCGGTCTCTCCGATCATCGAGCTTCATCACCGTCGATACGCGCACCGCTCCCCGGTCAAAGCACGCACGGTGCATCTCGGGCACGAGGCGCAGAATCTCGTCCAGGTCTCCTTCCACCACCGTGTGCATCGCGTTCACCTCGTACCGGAGACCGCTGCGCTCAATCACCCGAACCGCTTCGGCCACGTACTCTCCCACGCTCGGAGAACCCGTCCCAATCGGCGTGACACTGATTGCGACGATCGCCATTCGCGCACCCGCCTTTCACCCGCCCCGCCATTCGCCTCGCATCTCACAATTGCATTCTACGGCGGCGGATCCTCCCGGGGGAGAGCACGACCTGGCCGCCGGGCGCGGGGTGCGCGCGGGATCGCGGGGCTCACCGGCGAAGTTATGCGGAGGGAAGGAGGGCCTCATGCCGCGCGATCTGCCTCTGGGAAACGGGGTGCTGCAGGTGAACTTCGACCTCCAGCACCACCTCATCGACATCTACTACCCCGACGTCGGAGGAGAGAACCACGCCCTCGGGCACCCGTTCCGCCTCGGGGTATGGACGGGGGGCCGCTTCGCGTGGACGGGGGACGACGGCTGGCGCCGCACGCTCCGGTACATGCCGGAGACGCTCGTGACGGACGTCACGCTCGAGCATCCGGATCTGGGGGTCCGGCTCGCGCTCCAGGAGTGCGTGGATTTCCACGTCAACGCGTTTGTGCGGCGGATCGCCGTGGCCAACCTCGCGCCTGAGACGCGGGAGATCCGGGTGTTCTGCCACCACGACTTTCGCATCAGCGGCACGGAGGTCGGCGAAACGGCGTACTACGACCCCAACAGCAGGGGGCTCTTCCACTATAAGGCGCGCCGCTGGTTCCACGCCAACATCCTTACCCCGGGGGGAGTGGGATGGACCCAGTTTGCCACCGGGGTCAAGGAGTGGGAGGCCCGCGAAGGCACCTGGCGCGATGCGGAGGACGGCGTCCTGGGGATGAACGCGATCGCACAGGGGTCCGTGGACAGCACCGGCGGCGTGGCGCTCACGGTTCCGGCGGGGGGAGAGCAGGCCGTCTACTACTGGCTCCTCGCCGGCGAGACGTACGAGGAACTCCGGGGGCTCAACCGGTACGTGCAGGCGCGCGGCCCCGAGGCCCTCCTGCGGCGCACGCGGGACTACTGGTATCTGTGGGTGAACAAGGAGACGATGGATTTCGGGCCGCTGCCCCCCGACGTCGTCACTCTCTTCAAGCAGAGCCTGCTCATCGCGCGCACGCAGATCGACAACAAGGGCGCGATCATCGCCAGCACCGACTCGGACATCCTTCGCTTCGGCCGTGATACGTACACCTATGTGTGGCCGCGCGATGGCGCCCTCGCCGCCCATGCCCTCGACATGGCCGGCTACAATGACCTCACTCGGTCCTTCTATCAGTTCTGCGGGGACGTGATAACGCGGGAAGGGTTCCTCCTGCACAAGTACAACCCGGACAAGTCTGTCGGATCCTCCTGGCACCCCTGGGTCGCGGACGGGGCGCGACAGTTCCCGATCCAGGAGGACGAGACGGCGCTTGTGGTGTGGGCGCTGTGGCTGCACTTTGCCGCGAACCGCGACGTCGAGTTCATCAAGCCTCTCTACCGTCCGCTCGTGACGAAAGCGGCGGAGTTCCTCACCGGCTTCCGCGACACCCAAACGGGGCTCCCCCTCCCCAGCTACGATCTCTGGGAGGAGCGCCACGGCGTTCACGCCTTCACGTGCGGCGCTGTTCATGGAGGACTCCTCTGCGCGGCCGCGCTGGCCGATGCGTTCGGGGAGACGGAGCGTGCCGCCCGCTACCGGGCCGCGGCGGACGAGATCCGCGCGGGGGTCCTCCGGGACATGTGGAGCGCGGAGGCGGGCCGGTTCGGGCGGATGCTGGCCCCCGGGGCCGCCGGAGAGAGCCGCCTCGACCTCACGATCGACGCGAGTCTGTACGGCCTCTTTGCGTTCGGGATGCTCGCCCCCGACGATCCCATGGTCATACGCACGATGCAGGCGGTGGAGGAGCGGCTCTGGGTCCGAACGCCGGTCGGCGGAATCGCCCGGTATGAGGACGATCACTACCATCAGGTCTCCGCTGACACCGGCCCGGTTCCCGGCAATCCCTGGATCGTCTGCACAATGTGGCTGGCGCAGTGGTACATCGCGAGGGCGCGCTCCGCGGACGACCTCGCCCGGCCCCTCGACCTCCTTCGCTGGGCGGCGGCGAAAGCGCTGCCGAGCGGCGTCCTCCCGGAGCAGGTGCACCCGATGACCGGGGAGCTGCTCTCGGTCTCGCCTCTCACATGGAGCCACGTCGAGTTCGTCGAGACCACCGTGAGGTACCTGGACCGCCTTCACGCGCTCGACGTGTGCGCCAGCTGCGGGGTACCCAGGTATCGCCGGCAGGAGAGCCATCTCATCCGGCCCCACACGGCCGCCCTGGGAGTCCCGGCGGACGCCCCCGCGCCGGCGAAGCCGGCCTAGGCGATGCCCCGACCGTCCCTCCCGCGGGCCGTCACGACCCCCGCGCCGATCCGCCGGACAAAGATCATCGCCACCCTGGGCCCGGCGAGCACGGAGGACCGGGTCCTGCGCCAGCTGCTGGCGGCGGGGATGGATGTCGCCCGCCTCAACTTCTCGCACGGCACTCGGGCCGGGCACGGCCAGGTCATCCGCCGGCTGCGCCAGCTCGCCCGCGAGTCCGACGTCCCGCTGGCGATCCTCCAGGATCTTCAGGGCCCGAAGATTCGCGTGGGGCGACTCGCGCACCCGATCCGGCTCCAGGAGGGCATGCGGGTGGTGCTGACCACGCGCCGCGTCATCGGAGACGACGAGCGGATCCCGATCGCATTCCCGCGGCTGCCCCGCCTCCTCCCGCCGGGGACCCGCATCTTGATGAAGGACGGCATGATCGAACTGGAGGCGTTGGAGAGGCGGGGACACGAGGTCCGCTGCCGCGTGGTCCGCGGCGGGACGCTCGGCGAGCACCAGGGCGTGAACCTGCCCGGCGTCCGGTTTCACGGGCCGGCCCTCACGCCGAAGGACGTCGCCGATCTGCGCTTCGGGGTGCGGCGCGGCGTGGACTACGTCGCGCTGAGCTTCGTCCGGCAGGCCGGGGACCTCCGGCACGCCCGCCGGATCCTGCGACGCCTCGGCAAGAGCGTCCCCCTCGTGGCCAAGCTCGAGAAGGCCGAGGCGATCGCCCACCTGGACGGGATCATCGCAGAGGCGGACGCCGTGATGGTGGCGCGCGGAGATCTGGGTGTGGAGTGTGCTCCCGAGGGAGTCCCGCTGCTTCAGAAACGGATCATCGCGCGCGCAAACGAGGAGGGAATCCCGGTCATCACGGCCACCCAGATGCTGGAGTCGATGGTGCACGAAGAGCGGCCCACGCGCGCTGAGACGTCCGACGTCGCCAACGCGATCCTGGACGGCACGGACGCTGTGATGCTCTCGGCGGAAACGGCCGCGGGCGAGCACCCGGTGGAGGCCGTGCAGGAGATGGCCCGGATCGCCCGGACGGTAGAGACCGGAACACGCTTCCAGGGCCCCTCCCGCCGTCCGCCGCGTCCGAGCCTCCTCCACGCGATCGGAGCGGCCGCGGAGGCGCTGGCGGAAGACCTGCCCGTGGCCATGATCGTCGTGCTCACCGCGACAGGGCGGTCGGCCCGCCTCCTCTCCCAGCTCCGGCCGCCGGCCCCGGTCCTGGCGTGCACGGAGGACGAACGCGCGGCTCGGCGTCTCAGCCTGTACTGGGGGGTGCGGCCCCTCGTCATCCCGTTCCGGGGGACAACGGAGGCGATGATCGGGTTTCTGGACCGCGAACTCACCCTCCGCCGGTTCGTCCGCCCCGGGGACGTTCTGGCGATCGTCGGCTCCGTGCCCATCGCCGCCCGAGGGCGGACAAACTTCGTCCAGATCCACCGTGTCGGGCCTCCCGCGCGGAGAACGGGCTCCCGCGCCCCCCGCGAGCGGGACGGGGGCCGGGCAGCGCGGGGAGACGAGCGGGAAGAATCTTAAGGACGGACACGTTGGACGGGGAACGGGTGGGGCGCGGGAAAGTGGCGCCCTCAGGAGGGACACGGCATGGAGGACACGCGCAAAGTGATCATTCTGGGCTCCGGGTCGGCCGGGCTCACCGCGGCGATCTACGCCGGCCGGGCGCAGCTCAGGCCCCTCGTCGTGGCCGGGACGCAGCGCGGCGGGCAGCTCACGCTGACGACCGATGTCGAGAACTATCCCGGCTTCGCCGACGGCATCCAGGGCCCGGAGCTGATGGAGATTATGCGCAGGCAGGCTGAACGGTTCGACGCGGACTTCATCGATGACGACGCGACCGCAGTGGACTTCCGCAGGCGCCCGTTCGAGATCACCGTCGGCGGACACACGGTACGGGGGGAAGCCGTCATTATCGCCACGGGCGCGGGCACGAACTGGCTCGGCCTCCCCAACGAGCAGCGCCTGATCGGCCACGGGGTATCGTCCTGCGCTCCCTGTGACGCCTACTTCTTCCGGGGGAAGGAGGTGGCGGTCGTCGGGGGCGGAGACTCGGCGATGGAGGAAGCCCTCGTGCTCACCAAGTTTGCCACGAAGGTCACGATCATCCACCGCCGGGACAGGTTCCGGGCGAGCAAGATCATGGCCGAGCGCGCGCTGCGGCACGGGAAGATCTCCGTGCTCTGGAACACCGTCGTCGAGGACGTCATCGGGGACGGCGCGGTCAGGGGCCTCCTGCTCCGCGACGTCACGACGCACAACCGGCAAGACTTTCCGGTGGACGGGCTGTTCGTGGCGGTCGGGCACCATCCGAACACGGACCTGTTCCGGGGCCAGATCGATCTGGACGAGCAGGGGTACGTCGTGCACCGACGGCACACGATGACGAGCGTGCAGGGCGTCTTCGCCGCTGGGGACGTGCACGACCATCGCTACCGCCAGGCGGTGACCGCCGCGGGATGGGGATGCATGGCTGCGATGGACGTAGAGAGGTACCTCGAGGGCCATTGACCGCCGTGAACGACCAGTTGTGGGAGCTCTATCAGCAGATCTGCCAGGAGGAGTTTCGGCCCCTGGACGAGTTCGTGCGGAGGCTCGTCGCCGGGGAATGGGGAGCGTACTCGAAAGACGACATCCTGGAGCTGCTGCGCGAGATCGAGGGGATGATGCTGTCCAACATCCAGGTCAAGGCGATGGAAGGCCCCCGTTTCGCCGAGATGGCCGCCGAGGTCAGCGAACGCACCCAGAAGGAGTTTGAAGACCTGATCGCCCTGGTCGACCAGGCCATGCCGGGAGGCTAAGGCGGCGCCCCGGAAGTCGCGCCTCAGGATGGCTGCCGGGGCCGGCCGTCAGGGAAGAAACCGGCCGTTCCGGTAGAAGACCTCGCCGTCGCCGGAGACCTCCGCCCCGTCCATCCGCAAATCGAGGATCATATCCCAGTGCAGCCCCGAGACATTGGTTCCCCGCGTCTCGGGGTAGGCGACCCCCAGCGCCATGTGGATGGTCCCGCCGATCTTCTCGTCAAACAGGATGTTGCGCGTGAACTGCCGGATGTCGTAATTGAGCCCGAATGCGAACTCGCCCAGCCGGCGGGCGCCGGCGTCCACGTCCAGCATGGCGCGCAGGAATTCCTCGCCCTTGGCGGCGGTCGCGTCCGTCACCCGCCCCTCCTGGAACGTGAGCCTGACGTCGGTCACCTCGCGGCCGCCGTAGATGGCCGGGAAGGTGAAGCGGACAGTTCCGCGCGTGGCGTCCTCCACGGGGCCGGTGAACACTTCCCCGTCGGGAAAGTTGTGCTTGCCCGCGGCGTTGACCCAGTGCCGCCCGGCGACCGAGACGGTCAGATCGGTCTCGGGGCCGCGGATGCGGAGGGTCTTCACCTTTTCGAGGCGCGCTGCGATCTCGGCCTGCTCCCGTTCCACCTTCTCCCAGACCGCCACGGGATCCTCATGGTCGAGGTGGCCCGCCGTGTAGACGAACTCCTCGTACTCGCCGAGCGACATCTCCGCTTCCTGCGCGTCGGCCTGCGTGGGGGCCTGCGTCAGGCACCAGCGCAGCTCTCCGCGCCCCGCCCGCTCCAGGAACCGCTGGGTCAGATCGCGCGTGGCCTCCCGACGCAGCGCCATCCGGGCCGGGGCGACGCGCGTGAGGGCGCGGGTGTTGTACGCACCGAGAAAGCGCAACTCGGCGTCGAGCGCCTCGACCTCATGGCGGTCCAACTCGGAGACGAAGCGAACCTGTTCATCGGTGGCGGTCTTGTAGTATAGCTCCTCGAGCCCGTCCAGGGACACCCGTACGGTGGGGTGAGCTCCCGCGCGCAGCGCCTCGCTATATGCGGCGGTGATGTGCGGAGCGGCCAGGGCCGGTCCCCCGATGCGCACGAGCTGGCCGTGCCGGAGCCCGAGGGAGTAGTGAATAAGCACGCGGGCGAGTTTCTCGACTCTGGGGTCCATAATGTCCGGAGGGTTCCGCCCCGCGCGGCCGGCATCCTCCGTTTCTTTGCGGCGGCCGGCGTGTCAGGGCATGGCGGACGGAGAACGGCGCATCCTCGAACAACGGGGGACACCGCCCTCTTCGAGCGGCGCCCCCGGGTGACACTGGGCAAAACGCAGCTTTACCGCTTGCCCTTCTTGGCCGACTTCTTCTTTTTCGCCACGAACGGGGCCCTCCTTTCGATATGGGATGTCCAGGGGGCCGGCTTTGCCCCTCGATAGCGCATATACGACACTTCTTTCTATTTTCCTCCTGGGAAACGGAGAAAATTTCTAAGAATTTGAGAGAACGCGAGGTGGCCCGGCTGTAAGCGCTGAATTCCCCCCAATTCACTCGGCTCAGCATACGTCGATGGGTTGCAAGACAGGGGGCGAGACCCATCCAGAACACTCGTCCTGGTGCCGGCCCCCCCGCGCTGCCCAGAGGAACCGAGATCGTATTCTCATCCGTGCGCGGGCGCGGAGGGCAGGGCGCTGAGAACCATTCTCAGAATTTTCGATCGTGCGAAAACGGCGGCGGATCGGAGGCGGATCGGACGCAGAGGGCAACGCAGGGCGTGGCTAACGCGAGGACAAATCCGCGGCGATCATCCTTTGTTAGGCCATACCAGGCTCAGCCGCGCCCCTCCCTCTGCTGCGCTCTTCTGAGGTGCTTCGGCTGCCGGCTGCTGCTTCCCGGCGGCCGGCGTTCCCGGCTTCTTCTTGGCTTGTTTGGTTCGGGATGCCGTCAGGGCAACCTGTCCCATGAACTTCCGCACGGGACTCTGGCACCGCGGGCAGCCTGAGAGAGCCTCCCCTCCCCGCGTACTTGGATCCCACTCCGAAGCGTAAATCTCTCCGCAGTGTCCGCACTGGTACTGCATGAGATAGACGGGAAGCTTGCTCATATCCGTTCCCCCCTTGCGGAGCTCACCACCATCGGCGCGGATATACCCGTTGCAGGTAAATACGCGTCGATACTGCATTAAAGTTCGCAGGAGATCCCATGGTTCCTGTGGCGCGTGGCGAGAATTGAGGCGCACACAGGTTCGACCGAGGGAGGGGCGCGAGATGGGAACGCACCTGGCAGGCAAGGTGGCAATCGTCACCGGAGGTGGGCGCGGAATCGGCCGGGCCATCGCGATCAGGCTGGCCGCCGACGGAGCCGATGTCGTCGTGGCCGACCTGAATGCAGCGACCGCAGCGGGGGTAGCGCGAGAAATTGCGGCTCTGGAGAGGCGCGCCGCGGACGTGGACGTCGATGTCGCCTCCGCCGAGGGCCGGCGCCGCCTCGTCGCGGCGGCGATCAACGCGTTCGGGCGGCTGGACATCCTCGTCAACAATGCCGGCATCATCCGTGTGAACCGGCCACAGGATGTCACGGAGGAGGAGTGGGACCAGGTTATGAACGTGAACTGCAAGGCCGTGTTCTTTACCTGCGTCGCTGCCCGCCCCCACCTGGCTGCGTCCGGCCGGGGCCGGATCATCAACGTCGCGTCGATCGCCGCCAAACTGGCGACCCCATTTTGGGCGCCGTATGGTGTCAGCAAGGCCGGCGTGATCTCACTCACGCGGAGCCTGGCCGTGGCGTTCGCCCCGGACAGGATCCATGTGAACTGCCTGTGTCCCGGGCCGGTGGAGACCGCGATGTGGGCGCAGATTAACGAGGAAGGGGCGCCTCGGATGGGGCTGCCTCGGGGAGAGTTTACGCGGATGCGTCTCCAAAGCACCCCGCTGGGACGACTCGCCCAGCCGGAGGACGTCGCCGGGGTGGCCGGGTTTCTCTGCTCGCCGGATGCCGACTACATGACCGGGCAGGCGATCAACGTGAGCGGCGGGATGATGGTGCACTAAAGGACCGGGCATGCCCGCGCTCATCCTCCTGTCTGCGATGATGGCGCTCGGCTGGGGCGGATCCGGAGACCCTCCCCTCGAGCGCGTCCGGGGAATCTACCTGCAGCAGGCGATCGAGTTTGCGACAGTCGGGGACCGCCTGGTGCGGCTGACCCGGATGACACGGTTTGCACGCTGCTGGACGCGCCGCCCGCGTGCGGAGGATCTCAACGAGCACGTCGTGGAAATCCTCGGGCTCGACGTGCCCGGCGTGGGGTTTGTGGCCGGCGTCGTGAACGCAACCGAAGGATGCGAACCGCACACCGACCTCCAGCCCCGAACCCTGAACGGGCGTTAACCAGGGAGATGACCTCTTTCCTGCGATGGCGGGTCTACGCGATCCTGTGGAGTGTCCCCCGGGGAAAGGTCGTGACATACGGCCAGCTGGCGCTTCTCGCCGGACAGCCGAAGGCGGCGCGCCAGGTGGGGTGGATCGCGCACACCGGAGGGCACGACCTCCCCTGGCAACGCGTCGTGAATCGGTTTGGCGGGCTGGCCACCGGATATCGCGGGGGGCGCCGCGGTCACGGGCAGGACCTGCGGGCCGATGGCGTTCGCGTGCGTCCCGACTTTACGGTGGATCTCGACAGATACCAGTGGTGGCCGAAGGGGACGGTCCTCCGGCGCCTTCGCCTGGGCTCGGAGATCATCGCTGCGCTGACCAGGGCGAACCTTCCTCGCGCCACCCGACGGGACGCCTGATGCCATCATCGTAGGCGGCGGTTCCCCGAATCGGCGGCCGCTTCCGTCCGGGTCGCCGACCGCTGACGAAAACCGTACGCGGTTCCGAAATTTACGCAAGATTTATACGGCGGTTCCGAGGTTTAAGCGAGACTTTTACGTATGTCGTGGTTTTCCGGCGGGTGGGAATAATACCGAGGTGGACATCGGTCGCCGGCTGCGCGAGTCAATGACCGAGGCGATGGCGGCACGACGGGCATCCTCGCAGCGGATCAGGGCGAACAAGAAAGAAGGGGCGCATATGAGGCACACAGTTGCACAGTGCATGGTTGGCACCCTCTGCGTTCTCGCTCTCGCCCTCACTCCCGCCTTTGCGGAAGTCCCCGAGGATGGCGTCATCGACCCGGGACACGGCATCGGCCCCGCGGCGCTCGGAATGCCCGCCGACAAGCTCGTCGAATCTCTGGGCAAAGCGGACTTCCAGAAGGATAACGACGACGGGACCATTCTCTACGAGTGGGGACTCCTCACACAGGGAGATCTCCCGGATGCCGTCCTGTGGGTCCTGATTGACTCAGGGTCCGTGGCCAAGGTGGGGACCGACGGCGGGAAGTATCAGACGTCCTCCGGCCTGCGCGTAGGCAGCTCTGCCGAGGACTTCGTGAGAGCGTTCGGGTTCCCCGCGAAGAACCCGGCTCCCGGATTCTACGTGTTCCGCCAGGGGATCGGGATCGCGGTCGGATCGGGCGGCAACGTTCATACCATTTGGATAGAACAGCTCCCTCCAAACAACCAGTAAGTTCTGCGATCATCGGCCCCGGCACACACCGCGTTAGGCGTGCCGGGGCTGCGCGTTTACGCCCAAGGAAGCCAGCCCAGCCGACGATCTCCTCAGAGCATGTTCATCAATTTAGTTCCGTCGGGACTGCCCAGACCAGTGCAGGGGTCCCATCCCGGCCCGGCGTGATAGGCGCCGTTATCACCCTGTGTGATGTCGTGGAACGCGCCCTGACTTGCGAATCGATAGAGCAGAGGGTTGAGATAGCCCATGGGCTTGCCTTTGCGCTCATTGATGAGAGCGATCAACCCCGCCCACAGAGGTGCCACCGCGCTGGTGCCGCCGAGGGTCGTCGATAGCCCATCCACGAGGACCATGTAGCCGGAGGTCGGCGAGGCGTCACCTGCAACGTCGGGGACTCCGCGGCCTCTGAAGCCGGCTTTAGGCGATGGGGGTACGCCGGCATTCGTCTGCCATGACGGTAACGCGAATTCTTGGCTGACACCGCCGCCAGTCGCACCATCTCCGGGATCGCTCCACACCACCTCATTCGTGATGGTGGTGCCCGACGACGACACCTTTGTTCCCCCGCACCCGAGCGCGAAGGGACTCGAGGCCGGAAAATCAACGTGTGGTTGGCCATCCTGCACGCCATCGCCCGAGCCATCGTCTCCAGCAGCGCAGCACACGGTCACGCCCAGGGCGGCCGCCTCCTGAAACGCCTGGTCGAAAGCGCGCATGGCCTGCTCCGTCCATCTCGCTTCAGGCGCCCCCCAGCTAATGGAGATGACAGAGGGGTTGTTGGTGCTGTCGTGGACGGCTGTGGTGACCGCGTCGAGAAAGCCACGATCCGTGTTGGGGGCGAAATAGACGACGATGCGCGCCCTGGAAGCGATAGCCCCAGCCACCTCGATGTCGAGGAACACCTCACCGTCGGCGCTATCCGGGCCACCGGGGGTATTTCGACCACCGTCCACGGACACGTCCGCGACCTGGGGTGTGGGAAGTTTGAGCTGAGCGAAGTACGTATTCAGATCCTGGAGGCCATACCCTCCCCCCAGCTCGATGATGGCGATGCACTGCCCCGCGCCGGTAGCGCCGGCAGGGAAATCATAGAGTGCGGCGATCTGGGGCGGGGTGTAGGAGGTTCCCGCGGCCCGGGGAGCCACGGCAACAGCGCTGGCCCTCCCCTGGGGGCCCAACCGGCGGAAGTGAGGCTTCGCCTGGGGTCGGTCGTCAAGACCAAAAACACCTTCTACGATCTGCGCAAGCTCGGCGGGCAGATAGATCGGACCGGTACGTCCGCGGAACGTCGTACCCGCGTGCCTGTATCGCGCAAGTTCGACCCCAAATGCGTTCCCCATCGCGGCCGCTGTGCCCGAGAGAACAAGACTCCGCCGCGCAAGGTTCTCCTCAGAGACGGTCAGGCCGTGTTTACGCGCAAAGGCCCTGATCCTTTCCAGATCCTGCGGGTCGGCCCCATGGGCATCTCGGAGTTCCTCACGCTTGAGGTATCGGCGGTCACGAGGGAGTTGGGCGCCCAGTTCCTGCACGGGGGGAAGCCCCTTCCTCGACCGCGAGCGCAGCCGGACGGTGACCTGGAAAACTTCGTTGGGATCGACCGGCCCTACGCGCGTGCCGGGAGGAGTGTCTCTCTCGCTATGAGGAAGTCGAACGCGGTCGTGCGGCGATGTCATGGCACCCCTCCTTTTGAGGGCGATCTAGGCTCGAAACCGGTCCGCCGATAGGGCGTCTCGCGGAAAGAACAGAACGCCGGATGAAATTCTTTCCCCTTCTGTATGATTCCCCCCGACAAAAGGCGGGTACGTATGTATATAGATGAGTCGCCGCGCCATATGCAAGACCGCCGGGAACGACCATGTCGGCAGGAGGTGTGGAGTGAAGCGGACCTGGACGCAACTGTGGGTGGTCCCGTTGTCGCTGGCGATCACAGGAACGGTCTGGCCC
>DASUDA010000161.1:0-9070 GCA_036275835.1 bacterium
ACCAACGGTCGACCCCTGAGCGCAACTTTGGTAACGTTTCAGTCGTTATAACAACACGATTTACCGGGAATCGCGTGGCGCGACGCCCCACTTACGAGAATCCCACGCGCTTCCCCTTGACTCGAACATATGTTCGTAGTAGTCTTTCTCCACGGGACTCCAGGAGCCTCAGATGGCAACAAATCGTGAATTCGTTGAAATACAAGCCAAATCCGTACTCAACCGGGTCGAGGGCATGCCCTTTCGCTGGTCCATCAACCCGTATAGGGGTTGTTCCAATGGATGCGTTTTTTGCTACGCTCGCCGGACCCACTGGTTTCTGGACGAGGACGGGATCGACCAGTGGTCCACCAAGATTTTCGTCAAGGTGAACGCTCCAGAAATCCTGCGGCGCGAATTGAGTCGCCCCGCGTGGAAAC
Organism: bacterium; assembly: GCA_036275835.1. Taxonomy (GTDB): domain Bacteria; phylum Sysuimicrobiota; class Sysuimicrobiia; order Sysuimicrobiales; family Segetimicrobiaceae; genus DASUDA01. The sequence continues at coordinate 420 of DASUDA010000161.1, forward strand.
ACGAAGAGGTGGCGCTGGGTACGGCCACCGATCCCTACCAGGCCATCGAGGGCAAATACAACCTGACACGCCGAATCCTAGAGGCCCTCCTGGAGTACCGCACGCCCGTCAGCATCGTGACCCGCTCACCGATGATCATCCGGGATGTCGACATTCTGGCGAAACTGGCGGCCCGTGCAGGCGTGACGGTGTGCATCAGCATCGCGACAACCGATCCGGCCCTGGCGCGCGAGATCGAGCCGACGGTCGCTCCGCCCGTTCAGCGGTTCCGGACGGTCGAAGCCCTCTCGGCCCGCGGGATCCGAGCGGGAGTTCTCCTGGCCCCTATCCTCCCCGGGATCACGGATCATCCGAAGAGCCTGGAGGCGGTCGTGCAGGCTGCGCGCGAGCACAAAGCCCATTTCATCTGGCACAATGTCCTCCACCTCGGCGATGTGACCCGCGACTCCTTTACGCGGTACCTCCGCGAGAACCGCCCGGATCTCCTCCGGTGGTACGAGCAGATGTATCGCGGGAAGTATGCCCCCGCCGCCTACCGCGCGGCCATCTCTCGGGTCGTGGCCGGCCACAAGGCCCGCCATCAGATCGTGGAGCCCCGCTACATTGAGCCTCCACCGGCGCCTGAGCAGACCTCGCTTTTGTAGTCTTAGACTACCCGTTGACCACCATGCGATATCCCTTGTCCTGCAGCCTGACCAATTCGCCTACCGCCGCAGGAATGAGGAGGCCGCCGGGAATCAGATGCGCCTGTATCTCGGCGACGATTTCCTCGGCCGTCTGACTATCCGGAGTCCGGTCTTTGCTCGCGGCCGCCGCACCGGCGTGCCCGTGGATGGTCTGGTGTCATATCCGCGTGTGGCGGCAGAGGCTTGCCAGGAGCGGGCCCAGGAGCCTCAGCACACGCCAGTCTAGTTTGCGCGGGCCCGGGGTAACATTTTATAGGGGTTCGTCTGACGGGCTTACCCGTTTGCATCCGGAGAGGGAGAGGTGTCGGCAGACCGCCCAACCATGCGCGCGCGAGCAGAGTTCACGCCACGCCCAGCCCCCCGAGACCGCGGGGGAACGGTCACATGTCTTCGCCGCCGCTTCACGGCATGGACTTGCGCTGCCATTGCTCTCCTCTTCCTGACAGGGCCAGGCTTGGCCGGCACACTGAGTTCCTGGCCCACCGTTCTGACATCCGCGGGATTCACCGTTCCGGTGGCGTCCGGCATCCAGTATAGCCACTTTGCCGTTTCCACCACGGCGGGTCCTGTCGAAGTCCACCATCTGACCGTCGACCTGAGCAATTCCACGGTTCGCCTGGGGGTCGGGCTCGCGCACGACCGTCTCATGAGCCAGGATGAAACGGTCTCCTCGATGGTGCGCCGCGCCGGAGCCGTAGCCGGCATCAACGCCGACTTCTTTGACATGCGCGAGTCGGGGATGCCGCTGAACATCGTTATCCGAGACGGCCAGCTCCTACGCAGCCCGGTATGGTGGGCGGCGCTCGCCATAGGGAAAGATGGGAATGCCCGAATCGTCCGGTTTCAGTGGGCCGGGTCCCTCGTGATGCCGGAGACCGGCGAGACGCATGCGTTGGACGGCTACAACAGTGGCATCCTCACTGATGGGATCATCGCCATTTCCGATGTCCGGGGATATGGCGCGCCGGTCCCGGATCGAGGAACGCGCCAGACAGTCGTGGAGCTGGCTGTGGCGACGGACTCCAACAGCTTCCTCGTCAAACCGGATACGGTCGTCGTGCTGCCCACGGACCATGGTGCGAGCTGGTACGTGGTCAAGCAGGTGTGGCCTCAACAAGCCTTCTACGCTCCGTTCCCCAGAGGCGAGATCATTCTTCTCGGCCGGGGGAGCGGCGCGGACTGGCTCACGGAGAAGATGGCCCCCGGCACCCCGGTCCAGGTGAACCTGGTGACGGATCCCGACTGGCACCGTCTCCAGGCGGCCATCGGGGGCGGGCCGGTTCTCGTCCAGGACGGCCAGATCGCTGAGGACCCGCATCCCCCGGGATTGCGGGAGCGGTACGGGCGGTTTCCAGTGGTCGCGGCCGGCATCGACCGCGAAGGACGGAAACTCACCTTGGTGGAGGTTGACGGCCGCCAGCCCCGGCTCAGCATCGGGCTCACGCAGCCCCAGATGGCCGCGTACATGCAGGGGATGGGCGCGTTTCAAGCGATGGCGTTCGACAGCGGGGGCTCTGCCACCATGGTCGCCCGCCTCCCGGGACAGTCCCTCCCGACCGTCGTCAACTCGCCCTCCGACGGCAGGGAGCGGCCGGTTGCGGACGCTCTTCTGGTGTTCAGCACAGCGGTCCCCGGCGCGGCGGAGAAATTGGTCATTAACGCGAACCAGCCGCTCGTGTTGTTCAAAGGGGCCGCGACTCCCCTGTCGGTCTTCGGGGTGGATGAGCAAGGGAATCCGGTCGTCGTGGAAGGTCCCCTGGAGGTCACCGCCGAGCCTCCGCTTGTCACGATCACCCCGGACGGGGTAGTGCAGGCAGGCACGACTCCCGGGACCGGGGTGCTCCAGGTGAACCTCGAACTGGTCGACGGGACGGTCCCCCTGTCTGTTGTGACGCGGCTTGGCCGCCTCATGGTCACGCCGCCGGCTATCACCGTGGGTGCCGGACTGAGCCGCACCTTCAAATTGACCGGGCGGGATCAGGAGGGACGCCCCGTCGTGCTCCCCGAGCGGGCGGGAACGTGGCTGGTGAGGCCGCGCTGGCTTGGGACATTTCCCTCCCCGGGAAAATTTGTCGCCGGTGATTTGGCCGGGCACGGCACGATCGACGTGGAGTTCGGCGGGGCGACATCCCAGGTTCCCGTCACCGTCCGAGGATCGAGGCCCATTTCCCACGGGCCCTAATCTCTTCCTCCCTCGACCTCTCCCTAGCAACGGCATAGAGGCCTCATCTCCCCTGCCCCTCGGCGCCGGATGCCCCGGCCTGGGAGTGGAGGAATCGAAATAAAGGATGCGAATCCGACGACGTGCCTCTCGCTGCTCTTGTCCTCGTCCTGACCTCCGCGCTTCTGCACGCTACATGGAACGCCATCGTGAAGTCGGGAGACGATCACCTCATTGCCGGGTGGGGAACCGCCACATGTGCCGCGCTGACCGCTCTCCCTCTTGTGGCGGTCGCCGGGCTCCCCTCCCCCGGCGCGCTGATCTTCGTGGGGGCGAGCGGCTGCCTGCACGCGTTCTATAATCTCGCTCTGGCCCGGGCGTACGATCACGGAGACCTGTCGCTGGTGTACCCGGTCGCCCGGGGGGTGGCGCCGGCCCTGGCCACGGTCGGCGCGATCCTCGCGTATCATGAAGCGCTGCCGGCGATCGCGTATGGCGGGATCGGGCTCATCACACTCGGTGTGGTGCTGCTTGGTGGGCTCGGACGCCGGGTGCCGATGTCCCACCCGGCCTTGCTGTGGTCGATCCTGACGGCTGCCTGCATCGCGACGTATACGCTCGTCGACCGTCAGGGAATTCGCCTGACCTCGACGTTCAGCTATATCGCCGGTCTCTTCTGGCTCAACGCGGCCCTCGTCTCCCTGTACATTCGCTGGCGGAGGGACGCCTGGCCCTGGCGGCTGGTCGCTCCCGGGCAATGGGGGATGCTGGCGCTCAGCGGGATCTTCAGCCTCGGCGCGTACCTGCTGGTCCTGCTCGCCCTCTCCATGAGCCGCGTGGGCTACATCGCAGCACTGCGCGAGACGAGCGTACTCATCGCGGCGTGGGTGGGGTGGCGCCACCTGGGCGATCCGCAGGGCATGGCGCGCTTTCTGAGCTCGGTGATTGTCGTCGTGGGACTGGCCCTGCTGATCGCGTTTCGCTGACATGCCGCCGCTGGTCGGTCAGGTCACGGACAGACATACCGCTCCTCCTCTGCGGTCGGGTCGTCACTGAGAGCGTGCGAAAGCGCCCCCTGCCCGTTGTCGGGCTCAAACCACTGGAGAGCCGCCCGGAGGCGCACAACCTCGCCGACGATCAGGATCGACGGTGGCCCGAGACCGACCATTACTGTCAGGCCGGCGATCGTGGCTAGCGTGCCGGTGACGGTTCTCTGGTGCGGCAACGTTCCGCCGCTCACCACCGCGGCGGGCGTGGACGGACGGGCCCCCTGCGCCAGCAGGCACCGGCAGGTCTCCGGAAGGGTGCGGTGGCCCATCAGGATCACAAGAACGGGAAGCCGGGCCAGCGCGCTCCAGTCCAGGTCTGAGTCGCCCCTGCACTCGTGCCCCGTGACGACCGCGAAGGCGGACGCGTAGTGCCGGTGGGTGACCGGAATTCCGGCATACGCGGGGACCGCCACGGCCGAAGTGACGCCGGGCACAATCTCGAACCTGATCCCGGCCGCCCGGAGGGCTTCGCACTCTTCTCCTCCCCGGCCGAAAACGAACGGATCCCCCCCTTTCAGGCGCACCACCATCAGCCCGGCGAGCGCACGATCGATCAGCAGGGTATTGATCTCGTGTTGGGCCCCAGGAAGGCCGTGGGGATACTTGCCGGCGAAGATCCGCTCTACTGAGGGGCGGGCCTCGCGCAGTAGGCCCGGGTGCACTAGGCGGTCGTAGACGACCACGTCCGAGGCTCGAAGAACCTCCAGGCCGTGTACGGTGATCAGCCCGGGGTCGCCTGGGCCCGCTCCCACGAGGTACACAATCCCTCCACCCCTCGTCCGGCGCGTCGCCGCGCCCGGTCGCGCTGGTCCGAGCGCAGGGTCTCGCGGTGCGGAGGACGGATCCCGCCGGAGCTGACTGTGCGCGTCAGGCTTCTCCACTGTTCTCTCCCTGGTCTCCGCTGGCCACCACGGCCTCCACGTCGGACGCCCGGGTGTCCGGATGGCCGGTCGGTTCTCCGGCGTCCATCGGCTCCCCGACACCAATTCGCTCTCCGGCATCCAGCAGCGACATGATGCGCTGCCGCGCTCCGGGGACGTCCCCGCGCCGCAGGTATTGAATAGCGTCGGAATCCACGATGCGGTACCATAGCGCCGCCCTTCGCACCGGATCCGGCTCACGCGCCGCCATCTCTGACCGCAGGTCGCCCAGCATGTCGAGGAATGCCGCATACTCGGGACCAATGAGAGCGCCGATGCGGTTGCGGACGCGGACTCCCAGAGCCGGGCTCTTTCCCGCCGTCGAGATGGCGACCGTCAAGTCCCCCTGCCGGTAGATCGCCGGCGCGATGAAGTGGCAGTGAGGCATGTCATCCACTGCGTTGAGAACGACCCGCCCCTGCTCCGCCTCCTGCCAGATCTCACGATTCGCGCGCCTGTCCTCGCTGGCCGCAATCGCAAGGAACGCCCCGTCCAGGTCTCCCCGCTTGTACGACCGCCGGGCCACCTGGATAAGCCCCTGCTCGGCCATCTCCTCCAGCCGGCGGGTGATCGTGGGGCTGATGACGGTCACACGACCGCCGACCTCACGCAGACCGAGCACTTTCCGTTCGGCCTCCGGGCCCCCGCCGATGACGACGCAGGGCCGCCCTTCCAGGTTTAGGCACACGGGGTACCAGGCTGCCACGGGTGCCTCATCCCTTCCGCTGGACGGGTGATTCCGCGAAGTGTTCCGCCAGCGCGCGCACCAGGGGCGCCATCTTCGGCTCAGAAGGTTCCACGGTCACCTGAACCCCGTGGCGCTGCAGCGCGCGCCGGGCCACCGGTCCCACGGCCGCGATGGTCACCCGGCTGTTCAAGGCCTGCCGCAGCGCCTGGGTGGCGCCGAGGGTGTCGGCGACGGCGAACAGGTTTGCAACTTGAGGCTGGCTCGTGATCATGAGCGCGTCGAACTCCCCGCGCATCAACCCCTCGACCGCGCGGCGCAGAGGCGCGGGATCTCCAGGTAGCGCCCACCGATAGGGCAAGGCATCCACCGTCGTCGCATTGCGGCTGCGCAGAAAATCACGCAGCGGTTCGTTGGGCTGGCCATAGTGCTGAATAAAGACCGCCTTTCCGGAGAGGGACAGCCCGGCGATGGCCGCGCACAGTTCTGCGGTGGTGTACGGACTGGGCGCGGAGATGGTGGGGCGGATCCCCCACCGGTGCAGGACGGCCGTAGGCTTGGGACCCCGCACCGCCACAGGGAGGTGCCGCAGCGCCTCCAGGTAAGCGTCGCCCAACGCCAGCGCGGCGGCCTGTGTGTGCAGGCGCTTGGTGCCCACACCTGTTTGCAGCACAATAATGTCCACCTTTCCGGTGCAGAGCGCCGTGAGGGGGGCAGCCACCTCGCCCGCGGGTACCTCCACCTCCACGACCGCCGGAACAGACACCCCGTCGCCCCCCCGGCGAGCGATTAGGTCTGCGAGGATGTCGGGGAGACGAGCCTCCAGAACCAGCACGCGCTTACCGGCAAACCCCATCGTGTTCTCCTGCGCTCTATTGCCCCGACGAGGTGCCGTTACTCTTCCGGCCCCCGGGGCTCCACAATGTCTATGGTGACCCGGGGGAGCGCCGCCACGTCGCTGCGCACCAGCGCCTCCCGGTCTTTCACAGACGCGGAGATGTCGAGGCTCTTCCCCGCCAGTGTCAGCTCCACGGCAACGCCGCTCGGAAAGACGATCGTGACCTCCACATCGTCAAGATGAACCGTCCGCACCTGGGCCTCCCGGGGCTCCTGTCGCGACGTGATGCGACGGTCCCGGCGTGCCTGCCTGGTCTGGCCGCCCGAGGAGAACGCCCCGCAGGTCCGCATCAGTTCGGGCCTGGCAGAACTCAAAGACACTCTCTCCCTCGCGGCGCTTTTGGAGGTATGCGCGCAGAAGGCGGGCCAGGGTGTCGGGCACGTCCGTCGCCGGCACGCGGACGTTCACGCGCCGGGAGAAGCGCTGTTGCGCTCCCACTCCGCCGCCGACGAAGACGTCGTAGGCGTCGACCTGCCGGCCGTCTACTTTCGCCTTGGCCCCCTGCAGGCCGATGTCGGCGATCCAGTGCTGCCCGCAGTCGTTCGGGCAGCCCGTGATGTGAAGCTTGAGGTGCCTATCGAACTCGGGAACGCGCTCCTCCAGCTCCTCCACAAGCCACCTGGCGAACCCTTTCGTCTCGGCCACCGCGAGCTTGCAAAACTCCGTTCCCGTGCAGGCGATGGTTCCGCGCCAGAATGGCGAGCCTTCGAGTCTGAACCCTGCGTCCGCCGCCTCCCGGGCTAACGCCTCGACCCGGGCCTGGGGAACGTTCAGGATCGCGATGTTCTGCATGTTGGTCGTCCGGATCGTGCCGTCGCCGTATCGGTCCGCCAGATCGGCCACCGTGCGCATCTCCTGAGCGCTGATCCGGCCCCTCAAGATGGCGAATCCCGCATAACACAGACCTTCCTGCTTCTGGGGATGCATGCCGACGTGGTCGCGGTAGACGTCGTGGGGAGGGGCCTCCGGCACGGTAGGATCCAGCGCAAACCCGATCCGGCGCTCTAGTTCCTCACGGAACGTGTCCGCCGTCCACCCGTGGGTGAGGAAGAGGAACTTCAGTCTGGCCTTCTCCCGGTTCTCACGAAGGACGTGGCTGTCACGGAAGACCTCGGTAATTCCTTTGACGACGGCGATGGCCTGATGCCACCGCACGAACACGGGTAGCCGCACGCCGAAGTGCGGGTACGTGGACAGCCCGCCCCCCACCCGGACGCTGAATCCGATCTCCCGCTCCCCGGTGCCCGGCCGTTCGATCGCCGTCAACCCGATGTCGTTGATCTCCGGATAGGAGCACCACAGCCGGCAGCCGGTGATGCCGATCTTGTACTTCCGCGGCAGGTTATAAAACTCGGGGTTGCCCACCAGCATCTGATTCGCCTGGAACAGGACGGGGGACGCATCGGCGATCTCCTGCGCGTCGACCCCCGCGAGCGGACAGCCGACCAGATTTCGGGTATCGTCGCCGCAGGCGCCCATCGTCGTCAGTCCCACCCGGAACAGGCTGAAGAACAGATCGGGAATGTCTTCGATCCGGAGCCAGTGAAGCTGGAAATTCTGCCGTACCGTGATGTCGCCGACCCCCCGAGCGTGGCGCTCAGCCTGGTCCGCGATCGTGCGCAACTGATGCGAGACCAGGAAGCCATTGGGGATGCGGATACGCACCATGAAGTACGGAACGGCCCCTCCGAGCGCGCCCTGCCCATCCCCCTGGGTGTACAGACCCCACCAGCGGAAGCGCACCGTGAGATCCTCCTCAGAGATGGACTCGAACCCAGCCTCGGCGTACCTGACCAGGTCGGGCAGCATCTCCCAGGGATTGCGTTCCCGCTTGATCCGCTCGACCCGTTGCGCTTTGGATTCCTTGATAGGAGTGTCCATCATCGCCCCCCTGCGAGCACCCACAGCCCCCGGACGCCACCCTGATCGGAGCGGGCGGCCCGCGGCGGAGCAGGTTGCGTGCCTTCCCGGGTGCACCTGTACCAGGGGACACGCTTACCGGCGGCCGGTGACTAACGCCTTGTATTAAAAAGAGCTTGGGGTCTGCGGAGGAAGCGTCTAGACGCCTACGCGGGTTCGGGCGCAGGCAACAGCTGCCTCCGCCCTGGACAGATGCACTGCACGCGGGAATACGACGCACGTTTCATGTTACAGGTGACTTTACGGAATTCTCCGATGTTTGTCAAGCCAGGCCAGACCGCCCCACAGATAATAAACGATTCCCGTCACGATGAGGGAAGGAAGCGCGGCGG
>DASUDA010000162.1:0-3292 GCA_036275835.1 bacterium
GTGGTGGAGGTCAAGGCCACCAACGGCGACACGCACCTGGGCGGCGACGACTTCGACCAGCGCGTGATGGACTGGATCGCGGAGGAGTTCAAGCGCGAGAACGGCATCGACCTGCGGAAGGACCGGATGGCCCTGCAGCGCCTCAAGGAAGCAGGCGAGAAGGCCAAGTGCGAGCTCTCGACCACGGTCCAGACCGAGATCAACCTGCCGTTCATCACCGCGGACGCGACCGGGCCCAAGCACCTGGTGCTCACCCTGACGCGGGCCAAGCTCGAGTCGCTGGTGGCGGATCTCGTGGAGCGGACGCTGACTCCTTGCCGCGAGGCCATGCGCCAGGCGGGGGTCAACCCGGGGGACATCGACGAGGTCATCCTGGTCGGCGGCCAGACCCGGATGCCGAAGGTGCAGGAAGAGGTCAAGAAGCTCTTCGGCAAGGAGCCGAACCGCACCGTCAACCCGGACGAGGTGGTGGCGGTGGGTGCGGCGGTGCAGGCCGCGGTGCTGACCGGTGAGGTCAAGGACCTGCTGCTGCTGGACGTGACGCCGCTATCGCTCGGCATCGAGACGCTGGGCGGGGTCATGACCAAGCTGATCGAGGCCAACACCACGATCCCCACGAAGAAGGCGGAGACCTTCACGACCGCCTCGGACAGCCAGCCGTCGGTGGAGGTCCACGTGGTGCAGGGTGAGCGGCCGATGGCGCGCGACAACCGGACGCTCGGGCGCTTCCATCTGGACGGGATCCCGCCCGCGCCGCGAAACGTGCCGCAGATCGAGGTGACCTTCGACATCGACGCGAACGGCATCCTGAACGTCTCGGCGCGCGACAAGGCGACCGGCAAGCAGCAGAACATCACGATCACCGCGTCGTCCGGCCTCAGCAAGGAGGAGATCGACCGGATGAAGCGCGAGGCCGAGACCAATGCGGCCGAAGATGCCCGTCAGCGGGAGGGTATCGAGATCAAGAACCAGGGCGACTCGACGGTCTACAACACCGAGAAGATGCTCCGCGACTACGGCGACAAGGTCGACGCCGCCGACAAGCAGGCGACCGAGACCGCGCTGAACGAGCTGCGGGAGGCCCTCAAGACCGACGACGTCGATCGGATCAAGAAGTCGCAGGAGGCGGTGACCAAGGCCTCGCACAAGCTCGCGGAGGCGATGTACCGCGACGCGCAGGCGCAGAGCCAGCCGGGCGCCGCGAGCGCGCCGCAGTCCGGGCCCGCCGCGGACGGGGCGGTGCCGAAGGGCGACGTGGTCGACGCCGAGTTCGAGGATCTGGGCGAGAAGAAATAGCGCCGCGCCGGTACGGGCGGTCATGAGGAGCGCGGGGTCCCGCCGGTGGGCGGGCCCCGCGCGTGACCATGCGTGACTACTACGCGGTACTCGGGGTGGAGGCGGGCGCGACGGCGGTGCAGATCCGCCGGGCGTATCAGCGTCTGGCGCGCCGGTATTCCCCCGACGTCAATCTGTGGGAGCGCGAGGCGCGCGCCCTGTTCGAGGAGATCGCCGAGGCGTATCGCATCCTGAGCGATCCCACCAGTCGGACGGTCTACGATCGCCAGGGCTCCCGCCCGTCCGGCCGGGTCCGGCCCGAGGGCCGTCCGGAGGGACGACGGGGCGACGACCTCCATGTCCTGGTCGAACTGTCGTTCCAGCAGGCGATGGCCGGACTCGAGGTGGATCTGGCGGTCGATCGACTGTCCCCCTGTGCGATCTGCCAGGCCACCGGCGCGGCGGCGGGCGCCACGCCCACCGTGTGCTCGCATTGCGGCGGCCTCGGCACGATCTGGCGTGAGGGCTCCCGTGAGGGGGTGGCGTGCCCGGCCTGCGACGGGGCGGGCGCGCGCGTGTCCGAGCCGTGCCCGGCCTGTCGGGGCCGCGGAGTGTCATCGAGCCGCGCGTCGGTCCATGCCGTGCTCCCCCCGGGGCTCGACACCGGAGCCCAGCTGCGGGTGGCCGGCGAGGGGCATGCGGGGCCGTTCGGCGGGCCGCGGGGGGACCTGATCGTCGTCGCCCGTGTTCACGAGGACGCGCGGTACACGCGCAAGGGGGACAACCTCTACTGCGAGGTGCCGCTCACCCTGGTGGAGGCGGTGCTGGGGAGCCGGGTGCGGGTCCGGGGAGTGGACGGCGTCGTGGACCTGGTGATCCCGCCGGGCACCCAGAGTGGCCAGACCTTCCGGCTGCGCGGTAAGGGCGTCCGGCGGCTGGCGAGCGACGGCCGCGGCGATCTCTACGTCACGACCCGCGTCGAGATCCCACGCGACGTGGACCCCCGGACACAGGAGATGTTTCGTGAGCTGGGCCGCCTGCTGCCGGGGCGGCCCGCCGTCGAGGCCCCTGGGAGCGCGCGCGAATGACCGAGCGCAGCCGACCGCTCTACATGATCGGGGTGGTGGCCGAGATGGTGAAAATCCACCCGCAGACCCTGCGGATGTACGAGAAGAAGGGGTTGATCCGTCCGAGCCGCACCGAGGGGAAGACCCGCATGTACTCGGCGGAGGACGTCGAGGAGATCGCGCGGGTCACCCGGCTCGCGCGCGACCTCGGGGTGAATCTCGCCGGCATCGAGATCATCCTAAAGATGAGACGCCGGATGCTCGAGATGCAGACGCGCATCGAGGAGTTGACCGATCACGTTCGGGGGGACATGGCGGAAGTGCGGGACGAAGCGCGGCGCGGTAAGGGCGAAGCGCTCGTCCGGGCGGCGTCGAGCCAGCTCTCCCCGGTCGATCTCTTTTGAGTGAAAGGAAGGCCATCATCATGGCAGACGATAAGGTGTCCACCGCGAGCGCCGATCTGCGGGCCGCGGGCGCTCCCGTTCCGGAGCAGGTCCCGATCCTGCCGTTGCGCGATACCGTGCTATTCCCGCAGGCCGTGCTCCCGCTGGGGGCCGGGCGCGAGTCCTCCGTCCGGCTGCTGGAGGACGCGGTCCGGGGCAACCGCCTGATCGGCGTGTTCACCCAGCGGGACGCCTCGACGGAGGATCCGCAGGAGGCGGATCTGCACCGCATCGGGACCCTCGCCACCGTGCATAAGGTTCTGAAGCAGCCCGACGGGACGGTCCGCCTCGTCGTCCAGGGGCTGCACCGCATCCGCATCGTCGAGATGTCGCACCTCCGGCCGTATCTGGTGGCTCGCGTCGCGGAGGAGCCCGAGCTGGCCCCGCCGGCCGGCGACCTCGAGACGGAGGCGCTCGCCCGGAACGCGGCCAACCTCTTCCGCCAGGTGGTCGAGCTCTCGCCCATGCTGCCGGACGAGCTGGCGACCGTGGTGCAGAACGTCACCC
>DASUDA010000163.1:0-2160 GCA_036275835.1 bacterium
ACCCGGCGCGCTCGGGGGCCGCGGGGCGCGGCGCCTCCGGCACCCGTGCCATCACGAGTGCCCCCAGAAGTTCCAGCACACCGACGGCAGCCATCGTCGCCCGCCAGCCTACGCGGGGGGCCAGGATCCCGATGTAGAACAGCGGGGCGGCGTACGCGGCGACGACGACCCCGATGTATATTCCCGTGGTCAGACCGCGCCGAAGCCCGGGCGTCGTGTCCGCGATGTGCTTGAGCGCGGGCAGGTACAGGCCGCCCAGGAGGATGCCGGTCAGAAGGCGGAGGAGGAACGCGGAGCTGAATCCACGCGCGCCGAACGCGAACAAGAGATCCGCGAGACCGACCAGGGCCGCGGAGGCCTGCATAATCGGCTTGCTGCGCAGACGGTCCAGGAGGAATCCTACGGCGACGTACGCCCCGAGCTGTCCAAATTGAAAAGCCCCCAGGATGAACCCTGCCTGGCTGGCGCTCAAACGCCAGTCATCTCTCAGAATCGGGATCAGGCCCGAGAAGGTGAGCGCTGTCTGGTGCCCCAGGAACTGCCCCAGGCAGAGGGCGGCGAAGCCCGCGAGCCAGCGTTGGTTATTCATCCGGCGCGGGCGCGCGCAGCCAGAGAGGCAGGCGATGGTCCCCCAGGGCCTGGCGGCAGCGGCCGAAATGCGTCGCGGCGTACTGGAGGCAGTCAAAGTCAGTGCCGGCGTTCACGGCGAGGGTGACGGCGACCATGGCCCACATCGCCTCGCGCAGTTCGGAGACGATTTTCAGCAGCCTGAGGCGGGCCAGGCCAGCCGCCGAGGCCGCCCCGAAGTACGCCCGCAGGAGCGCCTCGTCCTCGGCATCGGTGAACGCATGGTGAATGGCGAAGTTCGCCAGATCGAAGTAGACATCTCCCATGCCCGCATACTCCCAATCGAGGATCCGCACGCGGTCTCCGTCATCGATGAGGTTGGGCCCCCAGAGATCGTTATGGCAGGGACGCATGGTCGCGCTTCCTCGGTTGGTCGCCACCTCGATCGCCGCGGCCAGGGCGTCCATCCATCCGATGTCTTCGGGCAGCGGCGCCCCGGAAGCCCGCGCCGCCCGCAGATACTCTTCGAGGATACGGAACGGTGAGAAATGGCCCGTGAAGGAAGGGCCGGCGTGGACGAGGTGAAGCGATCGGACGACCCGACCGAGGACCTCCGGCCTCGCCATTTCCCCGAGAGAAATGTGACGGCCGGGGATGAACCGCGTCACCAGGATGCCCGCATCAGGCAGGCACGCGACGACCTCCGGGCCCACTCCCGTCTGGCCAGCCGCGATGGCGCACTGACACTCGCGACGACGATCAATGCCCAGCCGCTCGGTGTCCCGGCCCGCGATGCGAACAATGAAGACGTCGCCATCCACCTCCACGCGGAAGTTGCGGTTCGTGATGCCCTCCGCCAGCGGCGCGATCGCAAGACGGGCTGCGGCTGCCCACTGAGGCACACGCGTGATCGCCTGCTCGATGGTCATCATAGCGTGAAATGCGGAGGTAGGTTCGGGTCGCGGCGCGGGGTCTCCTGTCCCTCGGGCGTCCGGAGTCTCGCCGTCCTGTCGCAGGACTCCCGATGTTGTCTACACGAATCCACACACCCACGCTCATGCGGTCTGACGCGCAGGCTGTCATCATCGGCGGTGGCGTCGCCGGCTGCAGCATCGCCTACCACCTGACGCAGATGGGGTGGCGGGATATCGTCCTGCTGGAGAAGGCCGAGCTCACCGGAGGCGCCACGTTTCACGCCGCCGGCCTCATCGGCCAGCTGCGGGGGACGTACAACCTGACACGGATGATCATGTATGGCGTGCAGCTCTACGGGCGGCTGCGGGCGGAAACGGGCGTCGATCCCGACTGGCGTCAGGTCGGGAGCCTCCGGCTCGCCAGTAGCCGCGCCCGCCTGGAAGAACTCCGCCGCCAGGCCGCGCTGGCGAGGGCGTACGGGCTGGAGCTCGAGTTGCTGACGGCGCGCAGGGCCGTGGAGCTCTTCCCCGTGATGAGCGAGCGCGATCTCGAGGGAGCGCTCTATATTCCAGGGGACGGGCGGATCGATCCGACGGGGCTGACCTATGCGCTTGCCCACGGGGCGCGGAGCCGCGGGTGCGAGATCCACACCCGCACAGCGGTGACCGGGATCAGCGT
>DASUDA010000164.1:0-13172 GCA_036275835.1 bacterium
CCCCCTGTCCGTCTCCGATTTCCACCCGATTCCGCCCCCAGGCGTGTGGCTAAGATCGAATGGAAACGGGTATTTACCCTTGAGAACACGACGCCCCGTCGGCGCCAACGGAGAATACGGAGGGAGCCATATGGTGCGGTATACGGTCACAAAGCCAAATGGCGAGCCCTATCATTGGAGCGACGTCAGCGAGGGGTGGGCAGATTATCCAATCTTCTTGCGCCGGGAAAGCGACGCTCTGGATGTGGCAAGCTTTCTGGAAGAGAAATTTGGGGCGTCCCGTGTGAAAGGGCTCGATGCTCCGAGTACGTACCAGCGCGAGAAGATCCCCGAACGGATGGACAGCCTCGACATTCAGTTGGCTCTGTGGATAGCAGAATCCAGAGCACGGGGCGAAGCGGCATAATCGCGATCATTCCTTCCCCTTGATCTGACCGCGCACAGAATATCGCAGGAGACTAAGGTCAGGGACTCTTCGGGGGAGGCGTGAACGAACGCCCGGCGTAGTCCAGGAACGGTTGGAGCAGCCGGGTAAACTCCATCGGGAACACGAACTTCGTCGCGGGGCTCGCGCCGAGCGCCTTCAGCGCTTCGAGGTACTGCAGGCTCATCGTATTTGTGTCCACGGTCTTCGCGATGGCGAAGATCTTGTCCAGGGCGAGTGAAAAGCCTTCTGCCCGGAGGATCGCCGCCTGGCGGTCTCCCTCCGCCTTGAGGATCGCCGCTTGCTTCTCGCCTTCCGCGATCGTGATGGCGGCCTGCTTCTTCCCATCCGCCTCCGTCACCAAGGCGCGCCGGCTGCGCTCGGCCGACATCTGCCGGGTCATCGCCTCCTGGACGTCCCTCGGCGGCGTGATCTCGCGGATCTCCACGGTCGTCACCTTAACGCCCCACCGCTCGGTTGCCTCGTCGAGCTTGGCGCGCAACACCTGGTTGATCTGTTCCCGCTTGGCCAGCACGTCGTCCAGGATGATGTCGCCGATGACCGCGCGGAGGCCCGTCGTCGCGATCCCCTGCGCCGCGCCGGCGAAGTTCTCGACCTGGATCACGCTAAGCGACGGGTCGATCACCTTCCAGTAGATGAGGAAGTCGATGGAGATCGGGGCGTTGTCTTTCGTGATGCATGTCTGGGCTGGGATCTCGAGGAAGACCTCGCGGAGATCGACCCACCTCGCCTTATCGACAAGCGGAATGACGAACACGACCCCCGGGCCCTTGTCCCCCGTGCTGCGGCCCAGGCGGAACACGACGAGGCGCTGATACTCACGGACGACCTTTATCCCGTTCCACAGCATGAGTACGACAATGACGAGGATGCCGATCCCTAAACCCCCCACCGGTTTCCTCCTCCCTCTATCCGCGCACCCCTTCGCTCCTTTGCGACGGGCCCCCTTCTGTTCCCGAGCACTCGCGGGAGGTCCGCGGTCTCGCGCCGAACTCGGTCAGGTATGTCGTGGATGATCACCGAGGGCGAGATCCGGAGGCGCCAGGGCCGCGTCCGGGAGGAGCTCGCCCAGCGGGGTCTCGGAGGCCTGTGCGTCTTCAGCCCGACGCAGATTTTCTATCTCACCGGGTTCGCCTTCATCCAGACCGAGCGCCCTATCGGGCTGGCCTTCCCCCTGGCCGGCCGCACCGTCCTCCTCGTACCGCGCCTGGAGGAAGAGCACTCGCGCCTCTTCGCTCGTGTCGATGAGATCGCATCCTACCCCGAGTACCCCGGGCGCGTGCATCCCCTCAAGCGGTTCGCGGAGATCTGCGGCGATATCGGGCTGGCATCCGCCGCCGTGGGCGTGGACAGCGATGGCTACGGCGGCGGGTACGGGTACCGCGGCCCGACTCTCCGCGAACTCCTGCGCGACGCCCGGGTGACTCCCGCGCGGGACCTCGTCGAGGAGATGATGGCGGTGAAGTCGCCTGAGGAGGTCGCCTTGATCCGCGAGAGCGTGGTGTGGGGGAATCTCGCCCACGCGCTCCTGCAGCAGTATACGCGGCCCGGGCTGAACGAGACCGACGTGACCGGCCGCGCCTCCGTGGATGCCACCCAGGCGATGATCCGTGCGCTCGGGCCGTCGTACCGGCCGCTTTCCTGGCACTGGTCCGGCGCCCACGCCGGCTACCGGGGCCAGATCGGGAAGGACTCTGCGATCCCGCACTCCATGACCAGCAACGCCGTATTCCGCGCAGGCGACGTCCTCGTCAGCGGCGCGGGGGCCGGGGTGGGGGGATACGGGAGCGAGCTCGAGCGGACGATGATCGTCGGAGTGCCGGACGACCGGCAGAGGCGGTATTTCGACCTGATGCTGGGCGCCCAAGAGGAGGCGTTCGGCACGATCCGGCCGGGCGCCCGGTGCTCCGACGTGGACAGGGCGGTCTTGGCGTACTTCGAAGCGCACGATCTGTTGCCGTACTGGCGCCATCACGCCGGCCACGCGCTCGGGATCGGCATGCATGAGGCTCCGTTCCTCGATGTCGGCGACGAGTCACTGATCCGGCCGGGTATGGTGTTCAGCGTCGAACCGGGGATCTACATCCCCGATTACGCCGGCTTTCGCCACTCGGACACGGTGCTGGTGACCGACGCGGGGATCGAATGCCTGACCCGCTATCCGCGCGCGCTGGACGCGCTGACCATCCCGGCGTGAGCGCCGGCTACACCACCGCGGGGCGAAGGGCGCCGAGGTCGATCCGCCGCTGCACGAAGTTGACGTAGACCTCGCCGCGCCGGAAGAACGCGTTGTCCAGGACCGCCAGGTGGAAGGGGATCGTCGTCCGGATCCCCCCAATCTCGAACTCGCCCAGCGCCCGCTGCATCCGTATGATGGCCTCGTTGCGGTCCCGTCCCCACGCGATCACCTTGGCCACGAGCGAGTCATAATGCGGCGGAATGGTGTAGCCGGCAAACGCGTGGGTGTCCACCCGAATGCCGGGCCCCCCGGGAGGCACGAAGGCGATGATCGGGCCGGGCGAGGGCAGGAAGTCCCGCGCCGGATCCTCCGCGTTCACCCGGCACTCGATCGCGTGCCCGTGCACCTCGATCTCGCGCGGCAGGGTCGCCTTCTCTCCGGCCGCGATCCGGATCTGCTCCTTGACCAGGTCGATACCGGTGACCATCTCGGTCACCGGATGCTCGACTTGAATGCGTGTGTTCATCTCCATGAAGTAGAAGTGTTCCTCGCTGTCCACCAGGAACTCGACCGTCCCGGCGTTGACGTAGCCCACGGTCTCGGCCGCCCGCACAGCGGCGCGCGCGAGGGCGCGGCGGAGCCGCGCACCGATCCCCACGGCGGGGGATTCCTCGATCAGCTTCTGATGACGCCGCTGGACGGAGCAGTCGCGCTCTCCCAGCGCGACGACCGCGCCCCGGCCGTCGGCCAGGATCTGCATCTCGATGTGGCGCGGCTGCTCGAGGTACTTCTCGATGTAGACGGCCCCGTTGCCGAAGGCGGCCTCGGCCTCGACCTGCGCGGCGTTGAGGGAGCGCCGCACATCCTCGAGGGTGTGCACGACGCGCATGCCCCGTCCCCCGCCCCCGGCCGCGGCTTTGATGATCAGCGGGAACCCGATCTCGCGGGCGGTGGCGAGCGCCGCGGCCTCGTCGCGAATGGGTCCGGTGCTGCCCGGAATTACGGGCACGCCGGCTTTGCGCATCATCTGCCGGGCGGCCGCCTTGTCCCCCATCTGGGCGATCGCCGACGCGGGCGGGCCGATGAAGACGATGCGGCAGTCCTGGCAGATCTCGGCGAAGTGCGGGTTTTCTGCGAGGAACCCGTAGCCCGGGTGGATCGCATCCACGCCCAGCAGCTCCGCCGTGCTCATGATGTTCGGGATGTTCAGGTAGCTGTCGCGAGACGGCGCAGGTCCGATGCAGAAGGCCTCGTCGGCCATCCGCACGTGCAGCGCCCCGCGGTCGGCGTCCGAATACACCGCCGCGGTGCGGATACCGAGCTCCCGGCAGGCCCGGATGATGCGCACGGCGATCTCTCCGCGGTTGGCGATCAGCACCTTACGGAACATCTATGTGCTCCCGCGATCGTCATGCGGCAGATGGATCCACCAGGAACAGAGGCTGCCCGAACTCGACCGGGGCGCCGTTTTCCACCAGGATGCGCACAATCCGCCCCGCCACATCGCTCGGGATCTCGTTGAACAGCTTCATCGCCTCGAGGATGCAGACGATCTGGCCGGGCTCCACCTGATCTCCTTCGGAGACAAACGGCGCGGCGTCGGGTTTGGGGGCCCGATAGAACGTCCCCACCATCGGCGCCACGATCGGTACATACCCAGTCGCGGTCGGCGGGGCGACCACCGGCGCTCCCGGCGGGGCCGCCACCTCCGTCCGCGGCACGGACACCGAGACGACCGGTTCCGGAGAACCCGAAGGGGAGGGCGCGGAGTCGCCTTTTCGGATGCGCACTTTGACGTGGGGCGCATCAACGAAGAGTTCGGTGATCTCGGCCTCGGTGGCGAGCCGGATCAGCGCCCGGATTTCCTCAAGGTCCAGCCGTCCCTCCTCGCTCATTCCGCCCGCCCTCCCCCGCTCCGCACGGCTTTCCCCGCCTGAGGCGCGTCCCCCGCCGCCTGCGGCTCTCCCAGGTCCCGCAGCCGGCCGAGGCGGCGGAACTTCTCATAGCGGGCGGCGCGCAGCGCGTCGGCCGGGCGCCCAACGAATGCGGCGAGGTGCCGGTGCACGGCGGCGATCACCGCCGCCACGGCCGCATCGGGATGGGCATGGGCTCCGCCGGGCGGTTCCGGAATGATCTCATCGACGACGCCGAACTCGGTAAGGTCCTTCGCGGTGATCCGCAGGGCCTGCGCGGCTTCCCGGCCTCGGGACCCGTCCCGCCAGAGAATCGCGGCGCATCCTTCCGGCGAGATCACGGAATAGATGGCGTGCTCCAGCATGAGGATGACGTCGCCCAGGCCTATCGCCAGCGCTCCTCCGCTCCCGCCTTCCCCGGTGATCACCGTGACGATGGGGGTGCGGAGGCGGGCCATGTCCAGCAGGGCCCGCGCGATCGCCTCGCTCTGGCCCCGCTCTTCCGCCTCTTTGCCGGGGAACGCGCCCGGAGTGTCGATCAGGGTGACGACCGGAGCTCCCAGTTTCTCCGCCAGCCGCATCACGCGCAGGGCCTTGCGGTAGCCCTCCGGGTTTGGCATCCCGAAGTTCCGGGCGATGTTCTCCCTGGTGTCGCGGCCCTTGGCGTGCCCGACGAGGGCGGCCGGACGGCCGTCCACCATCCCGAGCCCCGCCACGATCGCCGGGTCATCGCGGAACGCCCGGTCCCCGTGCATCTCCACAAACTCGGTGGCGAGCCCGGCGATATAGTCGCCGACTCGGGGGCGCCCGGAATGGCGGGCCAGCTGGACCGTCTGCCACGGCGACGGGCTGCGGGCGATCGCTTCGCGCAACTCCTCGGCGCGGGCCTCCAGGGCGGTGATCTGGGCGGCCAGGTCCATGTGTTGAGTGGCGGTGATGCGCCGGAGGTCCCGGAGCTCTCGCTCCACCTCCGCCAGGTCTCGCTCCAGAGGCCCCTCGGAGCCGGCCGGTTCGGGGCCAGGGCCGCGGGCGATGTCAGGCGGGCGCGCGGCCATCGGTCGAGGGACTCTCTGCGCTCGCCCACCCCTGAGCGGGCGCGCCAACGCGGCCGGCATCCACCGGCGCCCCGCAGAAGCGGAGAAGCCGTCCGAGCGCGGGACGCAGATCCGGCCGCGGCACGATCGCATCGACCAGCCCGTGCTCCATCAGGAATTCGGCGGTCTGGAATCCCTCCGGCAGTTTTTGCCGGATGGTCTGCTCGATCACGCGCCGTCCCGCGAAGCCGACGAGGGCGCCCGGTTCCGCGAGAATGAGGTCGCCCTGGAAAGCGAAGCTGGCGGCGACGCCGCCGGTCGTGGGATCGCAGAGCACCGAGAGAAAGGCGACTCCCGCGTCGGCCAGCCGTCCCAGCGCGACGCTCGCCTTCGCCATCTGCATCAGGGACAGGGTTCCTTCCTGCATGCGCGCGCCCCCGGACGCCGCGAACAGAATGAGCGGCTGACGGGTGTCGACGGCGCGCTCGGCGCTGCGGGCGACTTTTTCTCCCACGACAGCCCCCATGCTGCCCCCGAGGAAGCCGAACTCCATCGCTCCCACAACGGCCCGGCCCCCTTCGATCGTCCCCGTTCCGGTGATGATCGCCTCGGGGAGACCCGTGCGCCGCTGCGCGTCCTCAATCCGCGCGGGGTAGGGCTTCTCGTCGACGAATCCCAAGGGATCCTCGGGGATAAGGCTGCGGTCGGTTTCTTCGAAGGAGTCCTTGTCGAGGACGATCGCCAGGCGATCGGCCGCCGACAGCCGGTGATGATAGCCGCAGCGGGGGCAGACGCGAAAATTGCGCTCGAGTTCCTTGCGGTAGATCAGGTTGGCGCATCGGGGACACTTGACCCAGAGGCCTGCGGGGATCTCCCGGCGCTGTGACGACGCCACCTTCGGCCGTCCCAGCCAGTTCAGCACCGAACGACACCCTGGGCCGTTCGCCGGTACGCCAGGTCGCCTCGAGGGGGAGTCACGTTGCCTCCGATTATAACGCACCCTCCCGAACGCGGCAAACACAGCACGGGATCCTAGGCGGCGCCCGGCCGCACCGCAGAGAGGATGCTATAATAGGGAGCGCCGAGAAGAGTAAGGAGGGATCGAGAGATGTCCAGCACCACTCCCCCAGCGCCCCGGAGGAGACGCCCAGACTATCCGACGGCGGTGCCCCTGGCTCTCGCCATGGTCGCCGCAGGCGCGCTCCTGGGAGGTGTTGTGCTTCCGCAGTTTGTGCACACGGTATTCTCCTCGCAGCCGGCGCCGCTCGCGCCTGCCCCTTTGACCGCTCAGGCGCCCCCAGCCCCACAGGCGGTGCCCCCCGGTCCTGTCGGGGTCACGCACGAAGAGCAGGTGGTCATCGACGTGGTGAAGATGGTCCGGCCCTCGGTCGTGAACATCAACACGGAATCCCAGGTCCAAACGTTCTTCGGCGTGTTCCCCCAGCAGGGCGCCGGGTCCGGCGTGATCGTCCGACCAAATGGGTTCATTCTCACGAACAACCACGTCGTGCAGGGGGCGACGAACATCAGGGTGACGCTTCTCGGCGGGAAGGTGCTCCCCGGCAAAATCGTGGGAACCGA
Source organism: bacterium (assembly GCA_036275835.1). GTDB lineage: Bacteria > Sysuimicrobiota > Sysuimicrobiia > Sysuimicrobiales > Segetimicrobiaceae > DASUDA01. Next base: position 7,153 of record DASUDA010000164.1, read on the forward strand.
CCCGCTGGCCGACCTGGCCGTGATCAAGGTGAATTCGCCGGACCCGCTCCCGGCGGCGCAGTTGGGCAGCAGCGGAAGCCTAGAGGTGGGGCAGCTGGCGATCGCAATCGGAAACCCGTTCGGCTTGGGCAGCACCGTCACCACCGGAGTCATCAGCGCGCTGAACCGCAGTATCCAGGTCCCCAACCTCATCGTCGAAAACCTGATCCAGACGTCCGCCGCGATCAATCCCGGAAACAGCGGGGGGGCGCTCCTGGACAGCTCCGGGCGGGTGATCGGGATAAACACCGCGATCATCCCGAACGCCCAGGGAATCGGATTCGCCATACCGAGCGACGTCGCCCGGTCGGAGATGGAGCAACTGATCGCGCAGGGGCGCGTGGTCCGGCCCTGGGTCGGCGTCGTCTACGGCGGCGAAGTCGATCCCCAGACCGCTAAGATGTACAACCTGGGGGCCGATCACGGGGTCGTGGTCCGGCAAGTCGAGCCGTCATCGCCGGCGGCCCGGGCCGGCATCCAGCCGAGCGACATCATCACCGCGGTGAACGGCGAGCGCATCGCGAACTGGAATGATTTCGTCCGCGACATCGTGGCGAAGAAAATCGGGGACACGGTCACCCTGACGCTCATCCGCAACGGCGCTCAGGTGAAAGTGTCCGTGGTTCTGGCGGAACGCCCCGCGGAGTCCCGGTAGGGAAGGGGCGGAGGTGCCCAGGCCGATGGAACGGTCTCTCGCGCTGGACCTGGTCAGGGTCACCGAGGTGGCGGCGATCGCCGCGGCCCACCATATGGGCGAGGGAGACACCGACGCGGCGGACCGGGCGGCCGTGACCGCGATGCGCGAGGTTCTCGCTGAGCTCCCGATCCGCGGTCGGATCGTGATCGGCGAGGGAGAGCGCGACGAAGCCCCCATGCTCTACATCGGGGAGGACGTGGGGAACGGCGCCGGCTTTGCGGTGGACGTCGCGGTGGATCCCGTGGAAGGCACGAACCTGGTGGCCAAGGGACTTCCCAACGCGATCGCGATGCTGGCGGTGACGGAACAGGGTGGGATCCTCCACGCGCCCGATATCTACATGGAAAAGCTCATCGTGCCCCCCCAGGCCGCCGGCAAGGTAGACCTGCGGTGGCCTCCCGAGCGAAACCTTGAGGTTCTGGCCGACTCTCTGAGGCGCCGGATCGGCGACATCACGGTTGTAATTCTGGACCGGCCGCGTCACGCCGATTTGATTGCCGCCGTCCGCCGGGTAGGCGCACGAATTAAACTCATCTCCGACGGGGATGTCGCCCCGGCGATCGCCGCCGCCGTCTCCGGCCCCGGCGTGCACGCGGTCATGGGGATCGGCGGGGCGCCCGAAGGCGTGCTGGCCGCGGCCGCGCTCCGGTGCCTGGGCGGAGAGGTCCAGGGACGGTTCTGGTACCGAAACGACGCTGAACGCCAGCGCGCCAAGGAGATGGGCATCAGCGACCCGGACCGAATTTTCCACACCGACGAGCTCGTGTCCGGCAAGATGCTGGTCTTCGCCGCGACGGGCATCACCGACGGGGACCTCTTCCGCGGCGTGCGGTTGTTCGGCGGCGGCGTCCGGACCCACTCCCTGGTCATGACCGCCGCCCAGCGCCAGATTCGGTTTGTCGACACGACTCACGTCCACGACCCGGCGCGGGTCGGCGTCGTCCGGCTCCAGTGACGCGGGGGCCGCGCCGTACCCTTCCGTCGCCGTGCGGCGCATAGGAAGAGCGTGCTCACCCAGGAGCTGCGGCAGCTCCTCGAGGCGTTGGTCGAGCGGGCGGTGGCGGCGGGTGACCTCCCCGCCCCGCCGCGCCCGATGCCGGAGTTTGAGGTTGAGCCTCCGCGGGATCCCCGGCACGGCGACTACGCGACGAACCTGGCGCTGGTGCTCGCCCGCTCCGTCGGCCGTCCGCCGCGGGAGGTAGGCGCCGCTCTCCTCCGGCACCTCGTCGTCCCCACCGACCTGCTCCGCGGCGCGGAGATGGCCGGCCCGGGGTTTATCAACCTCGCGCTCGCCCCCGCGGCCGTTCACCGCTGGCTGCGGCGCGTTCACGCCCAGGACCGCCACTTCGGCGGCACCGACGTGGGGGGCGGCCGCCGCGTGCTCGTGGAGTACGTGAGCGCGAACCCGACCGGGCCCCTGCATGTGGGCACGGGCCGCAACGGCGCCGTGGGGGAGACCATCGCGCGTCTTCTTTCCGCGCTTGGGTATCAGGTCTCCCGCGAGTACTACGTGAACGACTATGGGGGTCAGGTGGAGATCCTCGCCCGGTCCGTCGAGGCCAGGTATCTCGAGCTCGTGGGGCGCGCCGCGGAGTTTCCCGAGGACGGTTACCAGGGGGAGTACGTGTACGAGATCGCCCGCCGGATCCTGGAAGACGACGGAGCGCATTTGGCCGACGGTGATCCGGCGGAGCGCCTGACGCGGATCCAGGACCGGGCGGTGCGAATGATGCTGGACGAGATCCGGTCCACGCTGGAGACGTTCGGGATCACCTTTGACACTTGGTTCAGCGAACGCACCCTCCATGAGAGCGGCGCCGTCCGCGCCTGCCTCGAGGAGATGCGCCGCCGCGACCTGGTGTACGAGCGGGACGGCGCGCTGTGGTTTCGCGCCACCTTGTTCGGCGACGACAAAGATCGGGTCATCGTCCGCAGCGATGGGCGGCCGACCTATTTCGCGGCGGACGTGCCCTACCACCTCGACAAGTACGCCCGGGGGTTTGAGCACCTCATCGACGTCTGGGGGATGGACCACGTCGGAGACGTTGCGCGCGTGCGCGGGGCGCTCGCGGCGCTCGGCAAGGATCCCGGGACGGTAGAGATCCTCATCCACCAGCACGTTCGTCTGCGCAACGAGGGCGAGGTGGTCCGCATGAGCAAGCGGAGCGGCGAGTTCGTGACCCTGCGCGAGGTCATCGACGCGGTGGGACGGGACGCGGCCCGGTTCTTCTTCATCATGGCAAGCCCGACGGTGCCGATGGATTTCGACTTCGCCCTGGCGCGCCGGCAGTCGGCCGAGAACCCCGTCTACTACGTGCAGTACGCGCACGCCCGAATCTGCAGCATCCTCCGCGAAGCCGAGCGGGTCGGCGTTCCCCCGCCCGCGCCGGAGACCGATCTGACCAGGCTGTCCGCCCCCGAGGAATGGGCGCTCGCCACGCGCGCGATCACCCTCCCGGAGGTCGTGTACGCGGCGGGCTTGGGGCGCGAGCCGCAGCGCCTGTGCGCGTACGCCCGCGAGCTGGCCGAGGCGTTTCACGTTTTCTACAGGCAGTGCCGGGTCATCACGGACGATGCGGCCCTCACCGCGGCCCGGCTCGTGCTCGTGGACGCGGTGCGCCGGGTGCTCAGGAACGCCCTCGATCTGATGGGTGTGGCGGCCGCGGAACGGATGTAAGCCGGGTCCGGTGGCGCGGCAAAAGGGGAAGAATAGAAGGGTGCGAGTTGGGTAGAAGGAGAATAGGGTGCGGTGGCGAATACGCGGACGAGATTTCATGGTTTGTCCCGCTCTGATCCGGTTCCGCCCGGTTCGAGTGCAATCGGGTGGGGTATCGTCTGAGCTTGCGGAGGCCCCGAGCGCGCGTCCGGCCCACCTGGGTTGACATCTCCTCTCGGTGACGTGGTCTCCAGTTCCCCACCCCACATCCGTGCGCCCGGCATGTGACCGAGACAAGAGAGCAAGGAGGCTATGGTGATGGTGCGACATCTGCGGCCGGTTCTCTCGGGAGCGCTGGCCGTCTCTGGAATCGTGATGGTGGCGGCCGTGCTCGCCGCCGCGGCCGTGTTCCCAGACATTCAGGGGAACCCCTACCAGCAGGCGATCGAGAAGCTGGCGGTGACCGGCATTCTGACGGGCTTCCCGGACGGGACGTTCAAGCCTGACCAACCGGTGACGCGGCTCACCGCCGTCGCCGCCCTGGCGAAAGGGCTCGATGTGAAAGGCGCCGGCTCCATCCCCGACTATAAAGATCTTGCCGAGATCCCCGAGGATGTCCGGCCGGCGATCGCCGCGCTGCTCAACACGGGCGCGGCCTCCGAGCAGAAGGTGGAAGTCAAGAAGGGCACCATCGTCTACACGCTCACCACCGATAAGGCGGTGTATGCGATCGACGACGACGTCGATTTGACCTTCATGGTCACGAACGCCGGGACGGAAGACGCCAGGTTTGATTTTGCCAGCACCCAGGAATATGACTTCATCATCAGGCAGGGGACGACCGAGGTGGCCAGGTGGTCGCTGGGGCAGACGTTCGTTCAGGCCCCTCCGAACCAGCCCCTCACCCTCTTCCTGGCCCCCGGGAAGTCGTTCATTTACGCGCAGCGGTGGCGGCAGCGGGATCAGGACAGTCATCTCGTTCCCCCCGGCGCGTATGAAATCGTCGGCGTCTCCACAGCCAAAGACAACGTGGTCTCCGTGACACTGGAATTTCAGAAAGGGCTCCTGACGACGTTTCCGGACAACACGTTCCGCCCCGCCGCGCAGGTCAGCCGCGCCGAGTTTTCCGCGCTGATCGTTCGGGCCATGGGGCGGCAGGGCGAGGCCACGCAGAAGGCCCAATCCCCGCTGTCCATCTCGGATGCCGCGGATGTTCCGGCCCCGCTTCACGGGTACGTGGCCGTGGCCATGGACCAGAAGATCATGCCTCCGGATCCAACCGGCGCCTTCCGCCCGAACGCGCCGACGACGCGGGCGGAGGCGGCCAGGGCGCTGGCCGCGGTGATGGACGTGCTGGGGAGGTTCAACTACGTCCGGGGAACCCTGGTGAGCCTCGGCGGCGGCCAGATCGCGGTGACCGGCCCGTCGCAGGCGGTGACGAGTTATGCCCTCGCCCCGCTGGTCGCGGTGTACCGCAACGCCAAGCCCGCGGCCGCCGAGGACCTCAAGGCCGGCGACCAGATCCTGCTGCTGCTCACGGGGCCGCGCGGCCGGGCCGGCTACGTCGAGGCGAAGAGCCCGTAGGCGGCGCAGTGGAAGACGCGGTGGAGGTGGTACGGGGTGGCGATCGCAGAGCTTGATACCAAGAGCCTGAACGAACTGCAGGACCTGGCTCGGGACCTCAACATCCCCAACTTTCGACGGTTTCGCAAACAGGAGTTGATCATGAAGATTCTGCAGGCCCAGACCGAGCAGACCGGGTTGATGTTCCGGTCGGGCATCCTCGAGATCATGCAGGAGGGGTACGGCTTCCTCCGCACGGCCGGCTATCTTCCCGGGCAGGAGGACATCTACGTCTCGCCGTCCCAGATCAAGCGGTTCGGCCTCCGGGTGGGGGACGAGGTGCTCGGTCAGGTGCGCGCCCCGAAGGACAACGAGAAGTACTACGCGCTGCTGCGGGTAGAGGCCGTCAACGGGCTCGACCCCGAACAGGCCCGTTCCCGGCCCGATTTCGAGAAGCTGACCCCGGTCTTTCCCCATGAGCGGCTCAAGCTGGAGTTGCCGCAGAGCGACCTGACGGTGAGGATCGTGGACCTGTTCTCGCCGATCGGCAAGGGGCAGCGGGCCATGATCGTCTCCCCGCCAAAGGCCGGGAAAACGACTCTGCTGAAGAAAATCGGCCAGAGCATCGTGCAGAACCACCAGGAAGTCTACCTGATGGTCCTGCTCCTCGACGAGCGCCCGGAAGAGGTCACGGACATGCGCCGGTCGGTGGAAGCGGAGGTGGTCGCGTCCACCTTCGACCGTCCGCCCGAGGAGCACGTGCAGGTCGCCGATCTGGTCCTGGAGCGCGCCAAGCGGCTCGTCGAGGGGGCCCGGGACGTCGTCGTCCTGCTGGACAGCCTCACGCGGTTCTCCCGGGCCAACAACCTGGTCATTCCCCCGAGCGGGCGCACCCTCTCGGGTGGCCTCGATCCGGCCGCCCTGCACCGTCCCAAGCGGTTTTTCGGCGCGGCCAGGAAGATCGAAGAGGGGGGGAGCATCACGATCATCGCCACGGCGCTCATCGACACCGGCAGCCGCATGGACGACGTGATTTTCGAAGAGTTCAAGGGCACCGGCAACATG
>DASUDA010000165.1:0-14868 GCA_036275835.1 bacterium
AGCGTAGCAGGCCGCCGCGGCGAAGATCCGGGACGCCTCCAGGAGATCCGCAATCCGGACGAACTCGTCCACCCGGTGGGGGATCGTCACATCTCCCGGACCGATCGTCACGATCGGCACGTGGGCCCAGGCATGCAGGAAGGTCCCGTCGGTGGCGCCGGGCACACCCCGGAAGCGGGGCGCCCGGCGCTGGACGTGCCGGCACGCCCGCTCTACCGCACGCACGATGGACGCGCCTGCCGGGGTCTCCGTCCACGGCCGCTCCTCGATGACCTCGAGATCGCTCCGGCAGCCGGAGGCGGCGGCGGCCGCGGCCGCGGTCAGGAGATCTTCTCGAATCGCGCCGTGGTCCTGCCCCGGGATCGTCCGGACATCGAGCGCGACGAGAGCGTCGGCGTGCACGACGTTCAGCTGCGCCGGATCTCCCGCCTGGAGGACTGTCGGTGTGATGCTCGGCTCCCCCAGCAACGGGTGCTCCCCCTGCCGGGCGACATACTGGGCCTCGAGCGCCCGCACCCGCTCGACGAACGCGGCCGCCGCGGGAATAGGATTCACTCCGCTCTTCGGCATCGCCGCGTGCGCCATCCGTCCCCGAAAGCGCGCCATGACGCGCATGGCCCCCTTCTGCACGAGACAGATGCTGTTATCCTCCGGCTCGCAGATGATCGCGCCCGAGGCACCCTGGGCCCAGCCGCGCCGGATAAACGCCTTGATGCCCAGCATCATCCCTTCTTCATCGGCCACAATGGCCAGACGGACACGTCCGGGCAGCGTGGCACGGGCATCGCGGAGCGCGCGCACGGCCCCGACCGCCGCCGCGACGCCGCCCTTCATGTCCGCGGCGCCGCGGCCATAGAGCCGGCCGTCGGCGACCACTCCTCCAAAGGGGGGGACAGACCACGTCCCCGGATCGCCCTCGGTCACGACATCGGTGTGGCCTTCGAGGATCAGCAGCGGCCCGGGACCGGTTCCGACCCAGTCCGCGACCACGTTGGGGCGGCCGGGCGCGGCATCCTCAACATGGACCTCGAGACCGAGGCCCCGCAGTTCCCGCGCGATGAGGTCCGCGGCCGCCGATTCGTTCCCGTTCGGATCGCCGGGGCGATACACGCTCGGGGTCTGCACAAGGCGGCGTGCGAGGTCGAGCACGTACCCCTCATCCACGGCCGCCAGCACGGCGTCTACCGTGTGGTCACTCTCGTGCATGAGGCGGGCCAGCTAGTAGATGTTCGTCTCCCGAGCGCGGCCCGTGTAGTCGAAGAACACGCTCTTGAGCTCGGTGAAGAACTCGAGCCCTTCCTCGGCCATCTCGCGCCCGCCCACGCCGCTCCACTTGATGCCGCCGAAGGGGATCTGAGCCTCGCCGCCGACGGTCGGGGAGTTGACGTGGACCATCCCCGCCTCGACGCCGTCCACAAACCGCATGATGGTGGTGGCGTCGCCGGCGTAGATCGAGGACGAAAGCCCGTAGCGCACGCCGTTGACGATGCGAAGGGCCTCGTCGAGCGATCCCGCCTCGATCACGGAGAGGACGGGGCCGAAGATTTCCTCCTGAGCGATGCGGTGGGTGGGGAGGGCGTCCACAAAGACCGTGGGCTCGACAAAGAACCCGCGGGCATGCTCCTCCCCCTCCAGGCGCCGGCCTCCCGTGACGAGGCGCGCCCCATCGCGCCGGCCGGACTCCACGTACGCGAGGACGGTCGCCAGCTGCCGCGCGTCCACAAGGGGGCCCATCGTCACCCCCGTTTCGAGTCCGTTTCCGACGCGGAGGGCCTTGGCCCGGTCCACGACGCGGTCGACGATCTGGCGGACAACCTGGCGGTGAACCACGCACAGGCTGGTCGCGGTACACCGCTGGCCGGTGCTCCCGAACGCGCCCTGGGCGATGCCCGCGGCCGCGAGATCCAAGTCCGCGTCGGGCATGACGACGACCGCGTTCTTTCCTCCCATCTCACAGCACACCTTCGCCAGCCGGCGGGCGGCGCGGGCGTAGACCTCGCCCCCCACATCGCAGGATCCGGTGAACGAGACGGCGCGGACGGCGGGATGGGTGACCAGGGCGTCACCCACTTCTTCCCCGGGGCCGACGACGAGACCGAGAACGCCCTCGGGCAGGCCCGCGTCGCGGAGGATCTCTGCGAAGCGCTGAGCGACCAGCGGGGTGTTCGATGCGGGTTTGAGGATCACGACGTTCCCTGCGACGAGGGCAGGGGCGACTTTCCAGGCCGGTTCGGCCCACGGGAAGTTCCAGGGAGTGATCACCGCGACCACGCCCACGGGCTGGCGGAGGCTCAGGAGCAGGGTGGTCGGCATCTCCGACGAGCGGGTTTTGCCGCCGAACCGGAAGCCTTCGCCGGAGTACCACTCGAGCAGGTTAATCCCCTTGAGAACCTCGCCCCGCGCCTCGCTCAGGATCTTCCCCTCCTCGCGCGTCAGCAGGCGCGCGAGGTCCTCGACCTGCCGGCGGGCGATCTCGGCGGCGCGGGCAAGAAGACGTCCTCGCTCCGGAGGAGGGGTCGCCCGCCAGGCCGGGAACGCCGCCTGCGCCCGCTCGACCGCCCGCGCCACGTCGGCGGCTGTCTGCAGCTGGACCTCGGCCAGCATGTCGGCCGTGTCCGCCGGGTTCGTATCCAGGATGGCACGCGTCCGCTGAGCTCCGTGGGTCGTGCTCATTCGCGCCCTCCTCGCCGGTGATGGGGAAGCGCGCCGTTCTTCCCGTCAACAGGAGAAAACTCCTCCCCGGGAAACTCTTCCCTCGTTTCGGCGTTTTCTCTGTCAGAGACCGGGGCGCTCGCGCGCCTCCAACGCGTCCATAAGAGAAGAAACGTTCGTCCCAGGAGATGCCGATGCACGGACAATCGCTCGAGGAAGCCCGGGCCACCGAGTTCATGGCGCCCCCGCCCCGAAAGGTCGCGGGAGCGGTCATCGACATGCACACGCACATGACGGAGCCGGCAACGAATCATGAGCTCGTGGACGCCGGGCGGAGGTACGGAGTGAGCCGGATCGTCGCGATCGCCACGCTCGACCAGGGGCTCGCGCTCCAGGCGCGGTACCCGGACGAGATCTCCGTCGCGGCCCGGGTGCTCGGTCAGGACCGCCGGGCCGGCAGAGCGCTCGAGGACCGAGCCGTGGCGACGGTGCACCGGGCTCATGGGCACGGCGTGCCGCTCATCAAGCTGTGGTTCGCCCCCCGGATTCGCGACCGCCTGGACTTCCTTCTCGACTCTCCCCGTCTCGACCGGGTCTTCGACGCCATCGCCGCCTGCGGCATGGGCGTGCTCGTCCACGTGAGCGATCCCGACCGCTGGTTCGAGCGAAAGTACGATCCTGCAAAATACGGGACGAAGGCGGACCAGTACCCCATGCTCGAGACGCGGCTGCGCCAGTATCCCACCATCCCGTTCCTCGCCGCCCACATGGGAGGCGACCCCGAGCACCTGGATCACCTGGCGGCGCTGCTCACGCGGTATCCCAACCTCTTCTTGGACACCAGCGCCACCAAGTGGATCGTCCGGGAGTTGGGCCGGCAGCGCGACGCCGCGCGCGAGTTCTTCCGGCAGTGGGCCGGGCGCATCTGCTTCGGCACCGACCAGGTGGTCGTGAAGGAGCCGGACCCGGCCCGCTACGCGGTGCGGTACTGGGTTCATCAGATGTTCTGGGAGACGGACCTCGTGTGCCCCTCCCCGATCCCTGATCCGGACAGCGAGGGAACGCCGATGGTTCGCGGGCTGGATTTGCCCGAGGACGTCCTGGAGCAGATCTACTGGAAAAATGCGGAGCGGGTCTTCGCGATCAAGGCCCGCTCCGCCGCGCGTGCTACGATGAGTTCGGGAGATGAGCTCGCTATGAGTCCGCTATCGGATGATCAGATGTCCGGTCGCCCATAGAGCCAGACCAATCAGAACAAGCATCCCGGCCAGCAACATCGGGGCCCCGCCTCCTCTCCACCGCCGCGTCTCGCGCTGCATTTTTACCCGGGGGGAGAGGAGTCCAAACATCCCTGCGGCTACGCTTCAATCGCCTTCTCCACGTCCTCGCGGGTGAGCTCCTCGCCAAGCTCGCCCGACCAGCGCAGCAGCGTCTCGATCACGTCTTCGCGGGACATGCCAAGCGTGGAGGTCATCTCCTGGACGCACATCTCGACCACGTACTCGAGCCGGCCGCTCCATCCCGCCTCCTTCGCTTCGGCGATCAGGGACACCACGACGCCGGCCAGGAGCGGCTCCGCCCAGGCGCGCCGATCCGGCACAGCCCCAGAGGCGGCCGCGGTGCCCGCTCCTTCCGCCGAGCGCACGTCATCTTCCACTCCACACCTCCACGCGCTCTCTTCGGTCAGCCGCCCCGGCCCGCCGCGACGGGGATGAGGAGGGCCTGCAGGAGGAAGAATCCCCCGACGGCGCCCCCGAGAATCCCCAGATACAACAGAGACGGGCGCAGGACGATCGCCGCGACCGAGCTCACCACGATCCCGATCTGAAAGAATGCCACGCCGAACGCGAGTCTCTGGTAGCGGGTATCGTATCCCTGAGCCAGCGCGGTGGCCTCATCCCGGTGGCGCTCGAGCGTCTCCGCATCGCGGCGAATCTGGGCCTGCTCGGACTCATACCGCTTCACCTGGGAATCGTACGAGGTGGCCAGCGCCCGCGCTTTCGCGCTCCGATCCAGGCGCAGGGCGTCCCGCTGAACCTCAAAGACGTGGCGCTTGATCCCCTTGGCCTGGTAGAAGTTCCACTGATCCGACGCCTGGTTCTGAAGGATCGCCGCGCGGTTCAGCTCAGCCAGGGAGTGATGCGCCGACTGGCCGGCCTGCAGGCTGCTGAAGGCCGCGAGCACCGCCAGGACCGCAGTGGTCACCGCGATCGCCGGGATCAGGTTGTGGTGATGCCCTTCCTGAGCCTCCAGGCGTGATTCGACCTCAAACCCGTGCTCCATGCATGGCGAGTTCGGGATTGCGCGCGCCCTCTCCTGCGCTCGCGTGAATACCAGTCCGGACTCAGCGCGGGGTGGACACCTGTGCCGTGCCTGGGTGATTCCGGTAGGACGGTGCTCCGTGATCCGCGTGATCGACGGCGGCGGCCGCGTCGGTGACAAGAGAGTGATGGGGGGAGTAGATACAGACAGGATCCGTGACGGCTGCGTTCCCGGTCAACAGGAATGCCTGGCACCGGCACCCCCCAAAATCCTCAAACCGCCGGGGGCAGCTCCGGCAGGGGTCGGGCATCCACTCCACACCGCGATAGCGATTGAAAGCCGAAGATGTATACCAGATCGATCGCAGCGACTGCGCCGTCACCACCGGGCACTCGAGGTCCGGGATCACGGATGCGATCGGGCACGGGAGCGCTCTCCCGTCGGGCGCCACCGTCAAAAACAACCGCCCCCATCCGTTCATGCAGGGCTTGGGGAACTCGGCGTAATAGTCGGGGACGACCCAGAGGATCTCCATCGTGGTGCCAGAGCGGCGGTACTGCGCCACGTCGTCCTCGGCCTTCCGCAGCATCTCCCGGGTCGGCAGCAGGTGTGTCCGGTTGCGCAGGGCCCACCCGTAGTACTGCGCGTTGGCCAGTTCGACCCGCTCTGCTCCCAGGGCCGCGGCCAGTTCCAGCACGGCGGTGACCTGAGGGAGGTTGTGGCGGTGGAGCACGACATTCACGCCGAGAGGCAGGCCGGCCTCCCGGACGTGCCGGGCGGCCGCCATCTTCTGCTCCCAAAACTCTCCGCCGGCGATCAGCCGGCTCACGGCCGTGTCCGCCCCCTGAACGCTTAGTTGGACCGCGCCCAATCCGGCGTCCCGAAGCGCCTGTGCGCGGACCCGGGTGAGCCCTACGCCGCTTGTAATGAGATTCGAGTACAATTCCCGCTGGGTCGCCCGCTCGACCAGCGTCACGAGGTCGGGCCGCACCAGCGGCTCCCCGCCGGAGAGATGGACCTGCAGGACCCCCAGGTCCGCCGCCTCATCCAGGACGCGCAGCCACGCCTCAGTCGGCAGTTCGTCCTCGCGCCGTGCCAGTTCCAGCGGGTTGGAACAGTACACACAGTGCAGCGGGCAGCGATGCGTGATCTCGGCGAGCAGCGAGGCAGGAGGGCTTACGCCGGTGCCGTCCATTCGATCCACCCTTTTTGCGCCGCCTGCTGAAGAAACTCGCGCACATCACCCGGAACGCTGGCGTCGTGATACTTGTCCTGCAGCACCGCGACCACCCCCGCCGCCGTCCGGCTGCCGTCGCATAACCTGAGGATCTCCGCCGCGGTGTCGCTCAAGAGGACGGCCCGTTCCGGCAGGAGGAGGACGAAGCTGCGCCGGACGCTGTCGTATCGCATCCGGGCCTTGGCCCGCAGCCTGGGCCGTCCCCCCGCGATCACTCCCTCGTCGACCATGGGATCAGCCCGTGCGCTCCCGCGGGGCTCACTCGGGAAACGCGGCGGCCACCGCGTCCAGGAAAGCGTTCAGGACATCGCACTTGAAGCCGACGGCCCGCACCGCGCCATCCTGGTCCTCGCGCGTGCGGCAGTACTCCAGGACGATCGGCAGCGCGTGCGAGACGTCGCGGGGGGCTTGCGCCAGGCGGGCGGTGAAGTATGCCAGCCCCTCCGGGCGCACCCAAGGGTAGTGCTCCTCGAAGGCCGCGATCCGCGCGCTCATGATGGAGGGCGACTCGAGCTCGGTCAGCGCGGCGGCGACGCCTTCCACCCACGAGTGATCCCGGATGAACGCGGGATAGGCATCCACCGCGAAACGGGCCGCGGGGGCCAGCAGCCTGTGTTCCACCAGATCCGCACGGCTCAGTCCCGCCGCCTCCCCCAGCCGCAGCCAGGTCTCGATTCCCCCCTCCCCCGGGCCTCCCCCGTCATGGTCGACGATCCGCTGTATCCACGTGCGGCGGTACTCCCGCGGCATCTTCGAGAGCAGAAGGGCGTCTTTGACCGGAATCATTTCCTGGTAGTAAAACCGGTTGGCGATCCACCCACGGACCTGCGCCGGCGACAGCGCGCCGTCGTGCATCCGCCGGTTGAACGGATGATGATGATGGTAGCGCCGGGCGAGCACGTCACGGAGCTGGCGCTCAAACTCCTCGCTCGGCCACGGATCCATCACACAAGCCCCTCCCACCCGTCGTCTGCGACGTCGAGTCCGAGACCCCGGATCCACGCCCGCTCGGAGGAGGCGGGATCCAGCAGGGGATTCGTGTTGTTGATGTGGACGTACAGGGTCGAGCGGGCGCGCACCTCCGACAGCCAGAGGGCCGACCCCTGCCGTCCCCCCACGGGCACGTGGCCCATCTCCCTCGCCGTCTCCTCGCTGATCCCGAACCTGCGCAGTTCGTCGTCCGCCCAGAACGTACCGTCAAAGAAGACGACGTCGGCCCCGGCGCACTGGTCCCGCAGGGCGTCCGACAGCTCACCGACGCCGGGCGCGTATACGACGCGGCTCCCGCTGGACAGATCCGTCAGGGCGACCGCCACCACAGCACCGCCGTGCGCCTCGCCCGCCCTCCCCCGGTACCGTGGAGGGCGGCGACCGGTCTCCACGACGCGCACTTCCACGGCCGGGGCCTCGTCCTCGAGGCACTCCGGGTCCGCAAGCGAGAGGACGCGCAGACGCACATCGGCGTAGCACCGGAGGGCCGGCAGCAAGCGCAGGTCCTCCTCGAGCGTCGCCGCCACCGACGCTGTCGCGTACAGCGTCCATGGCATCCCCTCGCGCAGGTGGAGCAGTCCGAGAACGTGGTCCAGTTCTCCGTCGGTGAGAAGGATGCCCCGGATGGGCGTGGAGCGAATTCCCGAGCGGGGCTGGAGTTCGGGCCACCGGGCCACCTGGCGGGCGACGTCGGGGGTGGCGTTGATCAGATACCACCCCACGCCATCCGCCGAGAACGCCAGCGCACAGTGGGTCCTCGCCGCACCGCGCCCCTCCCTGATCGCCTGGCAGTTCGGGCACCGGCAATTCCACTGGGGCACGCCGCCGCCCGCGGCCGTACCCAGAAGGCGTACCCGCATAGACACCGAGAGCCGGCTGCCGATCTGTGCAGCCGGCTCCCTGGGACGCGTCCCTCTTACTTCGTGTACACGTACGCTGTTACTTCAGCGCACAGGGACAACTCCGTGAAACGCGGTTTCCTCCACATGCAGCCTCACCCCTTTTTCTGTTCGCCGCTTTCTCTTCGACCCCGCCGCGTCCGCCTCCTCTCACTGCTGTGGGGTGTACATCCCGCTCCAGGTGGCCGGACGGCGGAGAACGAGCCTGCCCACGGCGTATGCCAGCGCACCCCAGACGCGGCCCGCCAGCCCATCGGGCTCGATCGTATCCGCGGCGACGAGCGGGCTCGTCAGCACCACGCGCCCCGCGCGCCGGACCGTGAGCACACCGACCCTCTGGCCGCGACGCACCGGCGCGAAGGGCCGGACGGTGATCATCTCGGACACTTCCAGCTGTTGGTGCGCAGCCTTCTCCAAGAGCACCGCGACGGGGTGGGCGGTCTCCAGCGGCAGCCGCCCACCGCGTCCTCCGTAGATCGGAACCGCCTCCGGGACGATGCCCTTCCACGGGATCGGCTGCAGGACATAGCGCGCGAAGCCCGAGTCGAGCAACCCCTCTGCGAGGGCGGTGCGACGCCTCAGCGTCGGCGCACCCATCACAACGGCGATCAGGCGCATCCCTCCCACGTGCGCCGTCGCCGCGATGCTGAACCCGGATTCGACGGTGTGCCCGGTTTTTAATCCGTCCACGCGCGGATCCCGGAAGACGAGGTTGTTCCAGTTCGGCTGCCGGATGCCCCCGTACGTCGCATACTGGGGGCTCGTGAAGCGCACAATATCAGGGTCGTCCAGGAGGATCTGGCGGGCCACGACGGCGGTATCCCACGCGCTCGTGTACTCGTGGGGAGAGGGCAGGCCGTGCGGTGTGACAAAGTGCGTGTCCCGCATCTCCAGGCGGGCGGCGGCAGCGTTCATCTCCTCGACGAACCGCTCAGGCGATCCCGCGACCGCCTCGGCGAGCACTTCCGCGGCGTCGTTGCCGGAGGCGACCATCAGTCCTTCGAGAAGCTTGTCCACCGTGACGACATCCCCGCGGTCAAGGAACATGCGGCTGCTGCCGGGTCGTCGTCCGATTCGCCACGCCGCCGTGCTGACCGTCACCGGGGTGTCCAGTGTGAGGCGCCCCGCGTGTATCGCCTGCAGGGTCAGGTAGAGGGTCATGAGCTTGTCCAGGCTCGCCGGAGGAAATCGCCGGTGAGGATCGGAGGCCTGCAGAACCTCACCCGTGGAGACCTCCATGAGGAGGGTGGATTCCGATCCGGGCGCCGCGGGGAGCGCATGCGGCCTCGGGGACACCGGCTGCGCCGGCGGAGGGAGCGGGGCGCTGGCCGCCGGCGGCGGCCCGATCATCAGAAGACAGAGGAGCACCCCGATCCCGGAGCGCACGCTGCGCTTGATCCCGTCGCGCTGCCGCATCAGGCCGCCCCTCGTCCTCATGCGGCCGACATTTGCAAGAGGCTCCGGAGGCCCTCTCCCCGGTCCAGGGCGGCCACGGCGTCATTGACGCGTTCCAAGGGGAACACGGCCGTGACGAGTTCGTCGAGCATCAGGTCCCCGGCGCGGTACAGGGCCAGCAGGCGCGGGATGTCGAACCGGAGGCGTGCCGACCCGTAGAAGCACGCTCGGAGGGTTTTTTCATTCAAGATGAACGCCAATCCCGGGATCGCCAGGTCCTCCCGGGAAGGTGGGATGCCCACGGCCACCGCCGTCCCGCCCCGCGCCAGGGACTCGACAGCCTGCCGCACCGTCGCGGCCCGCCCGATCACCTCGAATGCGTAGTCCGCCCCTCCTCCGGTCAAGTCCTGAATTGCCCGCACGGGATCGGTGTCCTTGGGGTTCACGGTATGGGTGGCCCCAAACCGCCGCGCGGCCTCAAGCCGGTGGCTCAGCATGTCCACGCCGATGATCATCACCGCTCCCGCGATCCGCGCCCCCTGAACGACATTCATCCCGACGCCCCCCAGTCCGAAGACGGCAACGCTGCTGCCCGGCGTGACGCGGGCCGTATTCACGACCGCTCCCACACCGGTGGTCACCGCGCACCCGAGAAGCGCGCCGATGGTCAGGGGCACGTCGTTGCCGATGGGGAGCACGCCCGCCGCCGGAACGACCGCCTTCTCGGCCCAGGAGGAGACGCAGGTAAAGTGATGCAATTCCCGGTCGCCGGCGCGAAGGCGGGAGGTGCCGTCCGGCATCATGCCTCTCACCCGGTAGCGCATCTCGCACAGGTGGGGCCGGCCGGAATCGCAGTACCGGCACCGGCCGCAGGCAGGAGCAAACAGGAGGACGACGTGGTCGCCCGGGCGGACTCCGTCCACGCCCGGTCCGATCGCTTCCACCACACCTGCGGCCTCATGTCCCAAGACGACGGGAAGCGGCATCACAAGATCTCCTTTGATGTAGTGCAGGTCGCTGTGGCACACGCCGGTCGCCACGATGCGGACCAAAACCTCTCCCTGTCTCGGAGGATCGATCTCCACATCCTCCACCACTAGAGGTTTACCCACTTCATAGAACACAGCGGCCCGCATCGGCCCCCTCCCTGTCCTCCAGGTTCCGTCGACCCCGGCGTGCGGGAGGCTTTTCCCTCCGGCGTACAGGGAATCCTTTCCCGTGGGGAATTCATTCCCGCAGGGAATTCATTTCCATTACCGCGGGCAGGAGGTCGGAGGAGCGCCTCCAATTTCCCTCGCGGCTGGTCTCGCCGCGTGTGCGGCTCCGTTGCAGCGCCTCACCGGAGACGTGCGGCGTACGGAGAGTGATGGCAGAGTCCAATAACCGGCTGACCCCGGCGGATTTTCTCTTCTTTGTGTTCGTGCCGGTGGTCTGGGGCCTCAACTTCATCGTGATCAAGGACGCCCTCCCCGCGTTCTCCTCACCGCAAGCCTTCAACGCCCTTCGCTGGATCCTCGCCGCGGGGGTCCTCCTCACGCTTGTGGCGCTGCAGCGCGACTCTCTCTGGATCGCGCCGCACCATTGGGGACGTCTCCTCCTCCTCGCGCTCGTCGGGAACGTTCTCCAGCAGCTGACGTTCATAAACGGGATCCGGCTCACCACGGCAGGGCACTCGGCCCTCATCATGGGGCTGTCGCCCGTGATGGTGGCCGTCGCCGGGGCGGCCTTCCGGCTCGAGCACGTGGAGCGCAGGACCTGGGCCGGTATCCTTCTGTCGGTCGTGGGCCTGGCCTTCCTCGTCCGCCCTGGAGCGGCCGATGTCCCCCCCACGGCCTTTCTCGGCGACCTCCTCACGCTCGCCTCCGCGGCGTGCTGGGCGTTGTACACCCTGGTCAGCCGGCCCCTCACGCTCCAGTACCCGCCCACGACCGTGACCGCTGTCTCGGTCACCTTGGCCGCGGCCGTCCTCGTCGCGCTCGGGGTGCCCGCGCTGTCCACGCAGTCCTGGGAGGCTGTCGGATGGAGGGCGTGGGGAAGTCTTCTGTACTCGGGCGCGCTGACGATCGCGTTCGGGTACGCGATCTGGTCGCTGGCCATCCGCCGGATCGGCACTGCCCGGACGGCGATCCTGGCGAACGTGAATCCCGTGGTCGCGCTCATCGCCGCCTGGACTCTGCTGGGGGAACGGCTCGATGCGTGGCAGGCCCTCGGCGCGATCCTGGTGCTTGCCGGCATCGCGCTGACGCGCCGGTGATTACCTCTTCAGCATCTCCGCGTTCCGGTCGATGAGGGCCCGATAGATCTTCGTGGGCAGATTGTTGCGGTAGAAGTAATAGTTCTCGAGATCGTTCTTGTAAACGCTCGCCCCGAACGGAAAGGTCGCGCTGTGCGTCCCGGTGATCTCGGACGCGGCCACATCGACCGAGACCCTCGGGTTCGCGCGGTGCCTCTCGACCGCCTGCTGGGCGATCGCACCGGCTAGGAATCCGGCGATATAGGCCAGCTTCGCCTGCTCCGACATCGCCTTCCAGTCGCGCCCATCGTATCCGATCCCGTGGGGATCTTCGAATCCGGTCGCCGTGGCCGCCGCGGCCAGGATGAGGCCGGCGGCGAGCACGCATGCCTTGTGCACTGGATCACCCCCTGGCCCCGTCGTCCCACTCACGTGACCGTGATACGCCGGCAACACAGAAGCCCCTGCCGCGGAAGGAAACCGCGGGGATCGGTGCGGAGACCCCGGCGAAGACAGCAGGGGACAATAACGCCGAGATCGTAGAATGGCGTACCAGTCGCGGGTGAGAAGGAAAGGTCGTCTATGCGGAGGCTGTCTCAACTCGTTCTCGTTCTGGCCGTGGCAGCCCTGAGCGCCCCTACGGCCCTGGCGGCTGTCCCACAACTTCCTTTCAAGGTTGTATCCCTCACCTCGGTGGTCCGCCGCGGGGATGATGGCGCGGTGGCCGTGCAGACCGCTCCTCGCGCCAAGTGCGTGCTCATGGTTCACTACCAGTCCGGCCCGAAGGCCATGAGTGTCAACGACCGGAAGACGGCCGACCAGCGCGGCCGTGTCACCTGGACCTGGCACGTCGACGCTCACGCCACTCCGGGGAGCTGGCCGATTCTGGTCCACTGCACAGACGAAGAGCGGGGACAGGTGTATCAGGCCAGGCTAGAGACCTCGTTCGTCGTACGCTGACCGCGCCTGCGATGCCCTCATCACAGAACGCTTCCCACAGCGTCTAGGGATGCGTCCGCTGCGCGTCCGCCGCATCGGAGCTCTGGTGTGCCTCCTGATTGCTCTCCCCCTTTCTCTGTCCGCGGCGCCGGCGCCTCCCGGGCAGGAAACGGAGGTCCTCACGTTCCACGACGACCCCGCGCGCACGGGGTGGGACCCGGCAGAGCGGGAACTCACGCCCGAGGCCGTCCGCACGCGCACATTTGGCAGGCTGTGGACCGCGCCGGTCGAGGGAGAGATGTATGCCGAGCCACTGATCGCGTCGGGAGTAGATGTCCACGGGGTTCCGCGCACGCTCGTGTACGCCGTGACCGGGCAGGACCTGGTGTTTGCGTTTGACGCCGCGACCGGAAAGCGCGTGTGGGGACCGGTCTCGCTCGGCGCGCCGGTCCCGGGCGACACCCTCCCCTGCGGTGATCTCGATCCGGTCGGGATCACCGGCACACCCGTGATCGATCGAGCCTCCTCCACGCTGTATGCCGCCGGCCTCACCACCCCAGACGCGGGCAAGACGAAAGTGTACATCCTGGCGGCGCTCGACCTGGCCACCGGCACTCCCCGACCGGGGTGGCCGGTCGTGATCGCTCCCCCGGCTTCCCGCGGTGTCCATTTTGATCCCCAAATCCAGGAGCAGCGCGGAGCGCTCACTCTGCTGCATGGGATCGTGTACGTCCCGTTCGGCGGATACTTCGGCGACTGCGGGGATTATCACGGATGGGTCGTCGGCATCCCCGTGTCCCTACCTCACCGCCAGCAGGCGTTCGCCACCCCTACCCACCGGATGGGCGGAATTTGGGCGACCGGCGGCGTGGCGGCCGATGCGGCAGGGAACCTCTACGCGGCGACCGGCAACAGCGATTCCTTCGCGGCCGCGGACCTCAGCAACAGCGTCGTGCGCCTTTCGCCCAAGCCCACCCTCACATTCTCGGGGTCGGCGCACGACTTCTTCACCCCCAGCAATTTCGTCAGCCTGAACGAAACCGACACCGACCTCGGATCGTCTGCGCCTCTCGTGCTCCCCGACCAGCCCGACGTGGCACCGTCACGCCTCGTGTTTATCGCAGGCAAGCAGGGGGTGGGGTACCTCGTCAGCCGCGATCAGATGGGAGGCGTGAGCAGGGGCAACGGCGTCACCGGCGAGGGCGTGTTCAGCCGGTGCATCTTCGGCACGTGTCAGGCCGGCTGGTCCGGGTCGTATTCCGCCGCCGCCTACTGGGACGGAGGCCGCACCGGCAGGCTCATCCTGGTGCCGGGTCGCGGAAGCCAGCCCGCACCCTGCCACGGGGCGGGCGGCGTCGTTGCGCTGCGCCTGAAGCCCGCGCCGGGATCGGGGACCCCCATGTATGACGTTGCCTGGTGCAGCCCCTCGATGCAGGATCCCGGAGCCCCGGCCGTCTCAAGCACAGGGGCGGACGGCGGTTTGGTGTGGGCCGCGGACGCGGGGACTCTCTACGCGCTGGATGCCCGGACGGGCACCCAGGTCTACGCGTCGGCCGGGCAGGACGCGCCGGGCAGGACGCATCGCTTCATCACACCGGCCGTGGCGGGCGGGCGCGTGTACGTCGGCGCCGCGCAGGCTGTGGTCGCGTACGGGCTGAAGTAAAGGAAAGGCGTGCTCGCCACCGCTGCACGCCGCTCGCACGGCCTCCGTCAGGGGGGGCGCACCAGCTGCGCGTTGTACGCCGCCGGGTCCAGTCTTGGGACGCCCACGATGTCGGGACCCACTACCTCCACCAGCCTGGCCGTCAGCTTCGTCAGTCCGTCGATGGTGGCCTGGTCCCAGCGGCCCCCCATCCCCGCGCGGTAGCGCGCCATCAAGCCGGGGATCAGTGTTCGATCGGGAACGCCCAGCACGCCTTCGTCGAACAGCTCATCCCAGAGGCCTCGCCGCGACCCGAGCAGTGCCGCGCTCTCGTGGAGCGCCGCGAGGAAAGCACGCAGGACGGCGTCCCGAGACGTGACCGCATCGTCTGTGGCCACCAGCACAAGGAACGGTAGATTGGGTCCGGGCGCGATGCGGCGGACGAGGGCCGACGTCGAAACGAGCTCGCGGTACCGGCCCGTCGCCACCAGCCGCGGAATAAACTGCCAGTACTGCACTATCGCATCCACATCCCCTCGCTCCAGCAGCTGATTCAGCAGCGGCGGCGCGGCGGTGATCACCCCGGACTCCCTGTGCGGATCAAACCCGAACTGCGCGG
>DASUDA010000166.1:0-21182 GCA_036275835.1 bacterium
GTGGAAAGGCGGGCGGCGTCGTGGTGAATCCGAAGCTCCGGGACCCCGAGACGGATGTGCTCTTTCGGGCGGTGCTTCAACTCCGGACCGTGGACGAATGCTACCGGTTCTTCGAGGACCTCTGTACCATTGGAGAGATCAAGGCGCTCGCGCAGCGATTTGCGGTCGCCCGCATGCTCGATCAGGGGATGACCTATCAGCAGATCGCCGCCCGGACCGGAGCGTCCTCCGCGACGATCAGCCGGGTCCGCCGCTTCCTGACGTACGGTGCCGACGGCTACACGCTCATCCTGGAGCGCCTGCGGCGCCATCCGGGGGGTGTCCGGCGGGGCCGCGACGGCCAGCGGGGCGATGCCTGACCCTGTGCGCGCCGCGTGGGCGACGGCCGTGGTCCTGGCGGCCATCTTCCTGGCGGCGTCGGCCCGGGCGCAAACGCTCGACGATCGGATCTACGCGGTCGCCCGCCAACTCATGTGTCCGGTCTGCGCGGGGCAGACGGTCGCGGAGAGCGACGCCGCCGTGGCGCGCGAGATGCGGGCGATCATCCGCCAGAAGCTGCTGGCGGGTGAAACTCCGGATCAGATCCTCCGGTATTTCGTGGCGGAGTTCGGCGACGGGGTTCTGGCGGAGCCTCCGCGGCGCGGCTTTTCCCTCGTCTTGTACCTCGGTCCCATGCTCGCGCTCTCCCTCGGATTCGTGATCGCCGCCGTCGCCATCCGCCGCTGGACGGCTCACGCCCCGTCCGGTCCTCGAGGTCCCCGCGCAGGTTGACGTGTTCCCCCGCCGTGTGCTAGGATAGGCGGCGTGCTTTGGCGCGCTAGTGCTTTATCGCGATAAAGTACACGACTCCAAGGAGGCGTGACGCGGACCGGATGCTTCTGGAGCGCTGGCAGCAGATTCCTGCGGGGACGCGCGACCTGCTTCCCGCGGAGACCGGGCGCGTGCGCGCGGTCACACACGGCATCGTGCGGCAAATGATGCGGTGGGGGTATCGGGAGGTCACGACCCCGACTCTTGAGTACCTTGATGTGCTCGTGCGCGGCGAGGGTCCCGAGGCGGGCGATCGGGTGTTCAAGCTCGTGGACCGCCGGGGCGAGGTGCTGGCTCTTCGGCCCGAGATGACCACTCCCGTGGCGCGGCTGGTCGCGACGCGGCTGCGGGAAGAGCCACTGCCGGTGCGGCTGGCGTATGCGGGCCAGGTGTTCCGGGGATGGGAGACCGGGTCGGGGCGCCCCCGGGAGTTCCCCCAGGTGGGGTGCGAACTGATCGGCTCCCAGACCCTCGAGGCCGACGCCGAGATCGTCGCCCTCGCCGTCGAGTCGCTTGCGGCCGCCGGTCTCGAGCAGTTCTCGGTGAGCCTCGGTCATGTCGGATTCCTGCGCGGGATCCTGGCCGGCCTCGGACTGCCTGAGGCGGATGAGGCGCACGTGCGCGCGCTGCTGTATCAGAAGGACTTTGTCGGGCTCGGCGCGCTTCTCGAGCGCCATCATGCCTCGCCCAAGAGCGTTGACGCGCTGCTGGCGCTGCCGGCCCTGCGGGGACCGGCTGCGACGGCCGAGGCCCGGCGTCTCGCGGTCACGCCGGAAGGGCAGAGCGTGGTCCGCGACCTCGCGGAGCTGCAGGAGATGCTGGACGCCTATGGTGTGGGGGGCGCTGTGACGGTCGATCTCAGCATCATCCGCGACTTCGACTACTACACCGGGATCGTGTTTGAGGGGCACACCGCCGCGCTGGGCGTTCCGCTGCTGGGCGGAGGACGGTACGACCGGCTTCTGGAGCGGTTCGGGGCGCCGTATCCGGCCACGGGATTTGCCGTGCGCGTCGAGCGCGTCCTGGCGGCCGGCGGCGCGGGGGGGGACTCGGGGGCGCCCGATGTCGTGGTGACGTTCGTCGCCGGAAGCCGGGACGTGGCGCTGGCGTGTGCCCGCGACCTGCGCGCGCAGAATCTCGTGGTGACCGTCGAGGTCCTGGGCCGGTCCTGGGACGACGTTGCCCGCGACGCGTGGGCGCGCGGGGCCGGCCGCGCTGTCCTGGTGCGCCACGGGACGGCGGTGGTTCGGGAGGCGGACGGCCGGGAGCGCGAGGTGGCCCTTGCCGATCTGCGGACGCTGAGGCCGGTGGGGGGAGGCGCGCCGTGACCCCTGTGACCGTTGCCGTGCCCTCCGGGCGCCTGTTGGATGGCGCGATGAAGGCGCTCGAAGCCGCGGGGTACCTGAGCATCGATGCGTGGCGGTCCACTCGCCGGCTCCTCCTGCCGGGGGTGGACGGGAATGTGCGATGTCTCGTCGCGAAACCGGCGGACCTGTTGATCTATGTCGAGCATGGGGCCGCCGACCTCGGCGTCGCCGGGAAGGACATGCTCCTCGAGCAGTCCTGTGACGTCTATGAACTGGTCGATCTTGCGTTCGGCGCCTGCCGCGGCGTGCTGGCCTTTCCTGCGAACGCGGCGGATTCGTGGGAGAAGAAGAGCCCCCTGCGGATCGCGACCAAGTATCCGCGGATCACCGAGCGCTATTTCAGGAGCCGGGGACGTCCCGTGGAGATCATCGGGCTGAACGGGACCGTCGAACTGGCGCCCCAGGTGGGGCTCGCCGACGGCATCGTCGATCTCGTGATGACGGGGCGGACGCTTCGAGAGAATCATCTTGTTGAGGTCGCCGAACTGTTCCAGTCGACCGCCCGGCTGGTCGTCAACCGCGTGAGCCTCCGAAGCCGCGCGGACGCGGTCGCGGGCGTCGTGGAGCGGATGCGGGCTGCGGTCGCACGCAGTGCCGTCCCGCCATCCGCCTGACGGGGGGGAGGCCGGTGGAGATCCTTCGGCTGGACGGGGTATCCCCGGAGCGTCTGCAGCGCGTCCTCCGGCGGTCGGGGGCGGAGGTGTTTGCCGCCGACCGGCTGGCGCATGTCCGTGCGATTATCGACGACGTCGGGCGCCGGGGCGACGAAGCCATCGTCGAGTACACGCAGCGGTTCGACCGCGTGACCCTCTCCCCGGATCGCTTTCAGGTGAGCGGCGAGGAGGTGGCGCGCGCGTACGAGGCCGTGGATGACGCCCTCCGCGCCGCCCTCGCCTCCAGTATCGAGCGGGCCCGACGGTACAATGAATGGCTCCGGCCGCCCGCGCTCACGCTGGACGAGCGCGAGCCGGGGATTACGACAGGCGTCAAGTTTACACCCGTCGACAGCGTCGGCCTCTACGTGCCGAGCGGGAAAGGGGCGTTCCCGTCGACGTTCATCACCCTCGTCACGCCGGCGGTCGTGGCAGGCGTGGACGAGATCGCCGTCGTCCTGCCGCCCCGCCCGGATGGGAGCGCCGATCCGGCGGTGCTCGTGGCGGCCGACCTCCTCGGCGTGTCCCGGGTGTTCCGGTGCAACGGCGTCGCGGGGATCGCCGGGCTGGCGACCGGCACCGCAACCCTCCCCCGGGTGCGCCTCCTCGGAGGGCCCGGCAACCCCTACGTCACAGCGGCGCAGATCGCCGTGCAAGCACTCGGCGTGCGCCTTCTGTCTGTCCTCGGCCCGACGGAAGCGATGATCCTGGCCGATGACAGCGCCGATCCGGAGCGGTTGGCGCTCGACCTCCTCAACGAGGCCGAGCATGGAAAAGACTCGGCGGCCATCCTCCTGACGACATCGGAGGCTCTGGTCGGCGATGTGCAGGACAGACTCCCACGGTATCTGGCCCAGCTCCCGGAGTGGCGGCGCGAATTCGCCGCCTCTGCGCTCAGCGACTACGGCGGAGCCGTCATCGCCCGGACGATGGACGACGCCGTCGCGTTCGCGAACCTGTACGCTCCCGAGCATTTGCAGATCGCGACCCGGGATCCGTTCGCGACTTTGCAGCAGATCCGGAACGCCGGAGAGGTCCTGCTCGGACAAGACACGCCGTTTTCCGCCGGCAACTACGCGATCGGCGTCCCGGCGGCCCTGCCGACGAGCGGGTTTGCGCGGGTCCTCGCCGGAGTCAGTGTGCTGAGCTTCCTCAAAGCCACGTCCGTGGCCCACCTGGACGCGCGGGGTCTGGCCGCGGTCCGGCCGGTGATCGAGCGTCTGGGACGGTACGAGGAGTTCCCGGCCCACGTTCTGGCCGTGACGGCCCGGGGGATCGGTGAATGAGCCGGACCGGCCACCTCGTGCGCAGCACCGGGGAGACGCGGGTGGAGGTGACGTGGGACCTGGACGGCAGCGGCCGGTACGAGATCTCCACGATGCTGCCGTTCCTGGATCACATGCTCGCCCAGCTCGCCCGCCATGGACGGTTCGACATCACGGTGTCCGCCACCGGGGACCTGGCCGTCGATGCGCACCACACGGTGGAGGATGTGGGGGTCGCGCTGGGGCGCGCGCTCAAGGAGGCGCTGGGCGGCGGCGCCGGGATCTACCGCTACGCCTCGGCCTACGCCCCGCTCGACGAGGCCCTCGTGCTCGCGGTCGTCGATTGCAGCGGGAGACCGTACCTCCACTACGCCGTCCCCGTGCCGCGCCAGCGCCTGGGAGCGTACGACACAGACCTGACCGAGGAGTTCTTCCGCGCGTTCGCCACCAATGCGGGGATCACGCTCCACATGCTGCTGGTCCACGGCCGGAACGCCCACCACATCATCGAGGCCGCGTTCAAAGCGCTGGCCGTGGCCCTCGACCGGGCGACACAGGCGGATCCGCGCATCCGGGATGTGCCGTCGACGAAAGGGACCCTGGCGTGATCGCGATCGCCGATTACGGCGCCGGCAACCTCCACAGCATCAGGAAGGCTTTGGAACGCCAGGGGCTCGACGTGCGGATCACCGAGTCCCCGCGCCTCCTGGATGCGGCGGAGGCGCTGGTTGTGCCGGGCGATGGCGCGTTCGGTCCGGCCATCGCCCGCCTTCGCCAGCTCGGGTTCGCGGACCGCATCCGCGAGTACGTCCAGTCCGGCCGGCCCTTTCTGGGGGTGTGTCTGGGCATGCAGCTGCTGTTTGACGAGAGCGAGGAAGACGGAACGCACCGCGGGTTGGGGGTGCTGCCCGGCCGCGTCGTCCGCCTTCCGAACGCCGTCAAAGTCCCCCACATGGGGTGGAATCAACTCCGGATCACCCGGCCCTCTCCGCTGCTCGATGGGATCGACACGGGCGCGTACGTCTACTTCGTGCACTCGTATCACGCGGTGCCGCGGGAGTCCGCGGTCATTGCGGCGACGGCGGAGTACGGGGTGACCGTGGCCGCCGTGGCCGGCCGGGACAACCTGTGGGCGACGCAGTTTCACCCCGAGAAATCGGGATCGGTCGGGATCCAGATGCTGGCCAATTTCGCTCGGTGGGCCGTCGGTGCTGGTGCTTCCGGCCGTTGACATCCGAGGGGGCCGGTGCGTCCGGCTGATCCAGGGCGCGCGCGAACGGGAGCGGGTCTACGACAGCGATCCCGTGGCCGCCGCCCTGCGCTGGGAAGCAGCCGGGGCCCCCTGGATTCATGTGGTGGATCTCGACGGCGCGTTCGCCGGGCAGCGGGTGAACGCGGAGGTGATCACCCGCCTCATCGCGGCGGTGCGCATTCCTGTTCAGGTCGGCGGGGGCGTCCGCGACCTCAGCATGATCGAGAGGCTCCTGGACGCGGGGGCGGGACGGGTGATCCTGGGTACACTCGCCGCGACATCTCCCGGACTCCTCGCGGAGGCCTGCCAGCGGTTTGGTGACCGGCTCGCAGTCGCGATCGACGCACGGGACGGGAACGTGGTGGTAGACGGATGGCTGACGGGCACGGGGGAGCCCGTCCTCTCGGCCGCCGCCCGCCTGGTGCGCGCCGGGGCCCGCAGGATAATCTACACCGATACGGCGCGGGATGGAACACTGGAGGGCACCAACCTCCCCGCATTCGAGCAGGTCTTACGCGCGGTCGATGTGCCGGTCATCGCGTCTGGCGGCGTCTCCTCCGTGCAGGATGTCCGCTGCCTCCGCGCGCTTGAGCCGGCGGGGCTGGAGGGGGTCATCGTCGGTCGCGCGCTGTATGAGGGACGGGTGCGGCTCGAAGACCTCCTGGCCGCTTCTTCCCGCCTCCCCCCGCCTCGGCCCGACATCCCGGCGTGTGGCACGCCGTAGCAGGATCGCGACCATGCTGGCCCGGCGCGTGATTCCGTGTTTGGATGTGGCCGGGGGGCGGGTCGTCAAGGGCACGCGCTTTGTCAACTTGCGGGACGCCGGAGACCCGGTGGAACTGGCGGTGCTCTATGATCGGGAGAACGCCGACGAGGTGACCTTCCTGGACATCACGGCCAGCCACGAAGGCCGCGGGATCATGGAGGATGTGGTCCGCCAGACGGCCGAGGTCCTCACGATTCCGTTCACGGTGGGAGGGGGCCTCCGGACGGTGCACGATCTTCGGCGAATGCTCCGCGCCGGGGCCGACAAAGTCGGACTCAACACTGCCGCGGTGCAGCATCCCGAGGTGATCCGGGAGGCTGCCGGCCAGTTCGGCAGCCAGTGCATCGTCGTGGCGATCGACGCGCAACGGGTCGCCCCCGGCCGGTGGGAGGTCTGGATCCACGGCGGCCGGACGCCCACCGGTCTCGATACGGTCGCCTGGGCGCGCCGGGCGGCGTCCCTCGGGGCGGGCGAGCTCCTGGTGACCAGCATGGATCAGGACGGCCGGGAGGATGGGTATGACCTCGACCTGCTGCGGGCCATCACGGACGCGGTTCAGATCCCCGTCATCGCATCGGGTGGGGCGGGGGAGCCGCAGCACTTCGTGGACGCGGTCCAGAAGGCGAACGTGGATGCGGTGCTGGCGGCATCGGTCTTTCATTTCCGGAAGTACAGCATCGGCGCGGTGAAGGAATTCATGGCGGCCCACGGAATCTCCGTGCGCCGTGCGGACGCGGGTGCGGGGGAGCCTGAAAGATGATGAGCGAGGCAGGGTCGGTCGTGTTTGATGCGGCGGGGCTGGTCACGGTGGTCGCCCAGGACGCCAAGACGGGTCAGGTGCTGATGGTGGCGCATATGAACCGGGAGGCGCTCGAGCGCACGCTGGCGACCCGGGAGGGGTGGTATTGGAGCCGGCACCGGCGCCGGCTGTGGCGGAAAGGAGAGGAGTCGGGCCATACCCAGCGCGTTCGTGAAGTGCGGGTGGACTGCGACGGAGACGCGCTGCTCCTGTCGGTGGAGCAGGTCGGACCGGCCTGCCATACGGGCCGCCGCTCGTGCTTCTATCGGACGGTCACCCGGGAGGGCGACCATGGGATCACCCTCACGGAGGCGGAACATTCCGCCGCCCCCCGCGGCACGACGGAGGCGCGCCCCCGGGGTCCTGAGATCCTCACCGAACTCGCGGAGGTGCTGCAAGACCGGCGGCGCACGCCCCGCCCGGGATCATATTCCGCGCAGCTCTTTGCCGAAGGCCTGGCCCGCCTCAATGAGAAGATCATGGAAGAGGCGGCGGAGGTCACGCATGCCGCCCGCAAGGAGACGCCCGAACGGCTCGTCGAGGAGACTGCCGATCTGTGGTTCCATTCGCTCGCTCTTCTTGTGTTCCAGGGAGTCGATCCCGGCGCCGTGTTCACCGAGCTCGTGAAGCGAAGACGATAAGCCGCCGGACGCAGCCCATGCAATACGCGGTGTTTTCCGACGTCCACGCCAACCTGGAGGCCCTGGAGACCATCGTGGCGGACGCGGCCCGCCATCGTCCCGACGCGTACGTGTGTCTCGGTGATGTCGTGGGGTACGGGCCCGATCCCAACGAGTGTGTCGCGCGGGTGCAGGCGCTCGGCGGAGACGTGATCGCCGGCAATCACGATCGGGCGGCCATCGGAGGCGCGGACCTCGATCTGTTCAGTCCGCTCGCCCGAACGGCGATTGAGTGGACGATGCGCGTGCTGAGCGATGAGACCCGGCGCTTCCTGGCGTCGCTGCCGCTCCGCCTCGAGACACCCACCTTTCTGGCCGTCCACGGGAGTCCCCGCGATCCGGTGGATGAGTATATCCTCGATCTGCCCACGGCCCTTGCTGTCTTCAATGACAGTCATTTCACCCTCTGCTTCGTCGGGCACTCGCACGTTCCGGGAGCGTTTGTCCTCCGGGGCGACGGCAAGGTGGGCGTGCGGGCCCTTCCCCCGGGTGAGGCCGTCCGCCTCACGCGAGGATCCCGGTTCATCGTCAACGTGGGAAGTGTCGGCCAGCCTCGGGATGGCGATCCCCGCGCCTGCTATCTCCTGCTGGACACCGCCGCACGTAGCGTGACCCTGCGCCGCCTTCGGTACCCGCTGACGGCGACCCAGGAGAAGATGATCGCCCGCGGCTTGCCCGCGCTGCTGGCGCGCCGCCTCTCCGCCGGTCTCTAGGGCGCTTCGGCCGCAGGGAGCGCTTCGCGGACGGCGAACGAGAATGTCGAGACTCGCATCCTCCCGAACGAGCGCGCGAGAACGGAGGGAGATCGTGGCCGGCCGGCCTATCACGATTGATGACCTATTGGCTCTGCCTGTCCTGAGCGACCCTCAGATGTCTCCGGACGGCCGCCGTGTGATCTTCACAGTCACCGTCGCGGATCGGGGGGCCAACGCCTACCGAACGCACCTCTGGATCGCGCCCGTGGAGGGAGGAGAGGCCCGACAGCTGACGACCCCTCAGGCCCGGGACACGGGACCGCGATGGTCTCCCGATGGAACTCGAATCGCGTTCATCTCGGATCGGGGCGGGGAGAAGCAGGTCTGGGTCATCCGCGTCGACGGGGGCGAGGCGCACGCCCTGACGGCCGGAAAGAACTCTCCGTCCGATCTGGTCTGGGCGCCCGACGGGCAGTGGCTCGCGTTCGTGGGCAAGCCCGACGCGCCCTCTCGGGACGAGAGCGATGTGCGGGTCATCTCCCGGCTGCGCTATAAACAGGATGGGGAGGGCTTCTGGGACGGCCGCTGGAAGCAGGTGTTCGTCGTTCCCGCATCCGGCGGAGAAATCCGCCAGGTGACCCAGGGCGAGCACGATCATCTGTCCCCCGCCTGGTCACCCGACGGCACCCATCTCGCCTACACCGCCAACCCCGATCCACAGGCCGACCTGACCAACGTGGCCGATCTCTGGACGGTACCGGTCGGCGGCGCCGCGCCCCCGCGCCGCCTCACGCGCGGCATCGGTCCCGTTCAGGCTCCGGCATGGTCGCCGGATGGGACCCGGATCGCGTATGTGGGGCACGACAACGCCTGCTGGGGAGCCACCAGCTGGCGGGTGTGGGTCGCCGAGACGGATGGCGGTGAGCCGGTGTGCCTGACACAGGAGACGGACCGCAGCGTCGGGCATCACCTGATCACCGACATGCGCGCGCATCCTCCGGCGGGCGGCCTCACCTGGAGCCCCGACGGACGCCGCCTGTTTTTTATGATCGCCGACGGGGGCAACACCCAGATCGCCTCTGTCCGTGTCTCAGGCCGGCAGGTCAGGATGGAGACCCGGGGTGACCACGAACTGATCGGCTGCTCGCTCGACCGCGGCGCCCGGATGGTGGCCTGCATCGAAAGCGATCCTTTGACCCCCGGCGAGGTCGCTGTGGCGGAGGTGGGAACCGCGCCGGCCCCGGTGCGCCGCCTCACGGACCTGGCCGGACCGCTTCTGCGATCGCTTGTGCTCTCGCAGCCCGAGCGGTTTCAATGTGAGAGCGGAGACGGGCTGGCGGTCGAAGGCTGGGTCATGCGGCCGTCCTCCCCCGCGACCGGAGCGCGATGCCCGGCGATCTTAAAGATCCACGGCGGCCCTCACGCGGCGTATGGAAACGCCTTCTTCCACGAGTTTCAGCTCCTGGCCGCGCAGGGGTATGGGGTGATCTACATGAACCCGCGGGGAAGTCAGGGGTACGGGCAGGCGTTCACGGCCGCGACTCGCCACGATTGGGGAGGCAAGGACTACGACGATCTGCTGCGGGGGCTGGATGCTGTTCTGTCCACGTGTCCGTGGATGGACCCCGACAGGCTCGGAGTGTCCGGAGGCAGTTATGGCGGGTTCATGACGAATTGGGTGGTGGGGCACACCCGGCGCTTCCGGGCCGCCGTAACGGACCGCAGCATTAGCAACGCGTACAGCCAGTGGGGGACGTCCGATCTCGCGTATATGAAGGGGTTCTGGGAGTATCCCGGCGAGCCGTGGGAATCTCCGGAGTTCTACCTTCAGCGCTCGCCGATCACGTACGTGCGGCAGATGCAGACACCGCTTCTCATCATCCACAGTGAAAACGATCTGCGGTGCCCGATGGAGCAGGCCGAACAGCTCTTCGTCGCGCTCAAGAAGCAGGGCACGCCCACGCTGCTGGTCCGCTTTCCCAACGAGAGCCACGATCTCTCGCGCACCGGGCAGCCCAAGCACCGGGTGGAGCGGCTCCGGCAAATCCTGACCTGGTTCCAGACGTATCTTGCGCCGCAGGCGGCGGTCTCCTCCCCCGCTTCCGCTGCCCGGCGGGAACAGGTGGCCGCGGATGAGTGAGATGATGCGCCACGGAGACGTTATGGCTCACGCGCGTACTGGCCACGCCGTAGGCACAGGCACGCCCGCAAAGAGATGACGCGGATTTACACCCGGACCGGAGATGGCGGCGAGACGAGCCTCTTCGGCGGGCAGCGGGTTCCGAAAAGCGACCCGCGGGTCAGCGCCTACGGGACGATTGACGAACTGAATGCCGTGCTGGGAGTCGTCCGCGCCGCCGGACCGGGATCGGAGATTGACGCGGTGCTCGAGCGCGTGCAGCACCGCCTGTTTGACCTCGGCGCGGAACTGGCGACCTCTCCGACCGCGCCCGCCGGCGCCGCCGCGCACGCTCCCAGGGTCGGCTCCGGGTGGGTCGAAGCGCTCGAAAAAGATATCGATCGCTTCGACGCTGCCCTTCCACCGCTCCGCCAGTTCATCATCCCCGGAGGGACCGGGGTCGCCGCGATGCTGCATCTGGCGCGCACAGTGGCGCGCCGGGCCGAGCGGGAGATCGTGGCCCTGGCGGCCCGCGAGTCGCTCAACCCCGACGTGCTGAAGTTCGTGAACCGCCTCTCCGACCTTCTCTTTGTCCTGGCGAGGGCGGCCAACAAGGCGGCCGGACGCTCCGACGTCGTCTGGGCGCCCACGCGCTGACGCTCGGGTGACCGTGGGCCCGCGGTCTGACGGCCCGGGCGCATGCGTACGAGATTCGCGGCCACGCGCCTACTTGCGCTCCCGATCATGCGGGAGCGGAGTGGCGGGTGCACGGTAGGGGACGGGGATGTACTCCACCGACGGACGGCGCCGCCCGGCCTGCGGGTACAACTCCATCAGCGCGTAGATCGGGCGCGGCATTTCAGTGGAGACCGTCAGCCCGAGGCTCCGGGCCTCCCCGACGGTGATCGGATAATCGTGCGTCCAGCCTCCCCCCGACAACTTGGCGGCCAGCGCCTCCGCCGCGTCTTGTGGAAGCCGCCGCGCCAGCAGTTCGGCGACGGCCGCGCGCACCTGCTGGATCGCCTTCTGTGCAACGTTCGCGAGGATGAGCGTCTCGTCGTCGACGCGCTCGATCGGCTTGCGCTCGACGGCGCTCAGAATCGAGACGGCCGGGTAGTTCCCCAGTTGCGGATCGACCGGGCCGAGCACCGCGTGCTCGTCCATCACGATCTCATCGGCGGCGAGGGCGATCAGCGTCCCGCCCGACATCGCGTAGTGCGGGACGAACACCGTGACCCGCCCCGGGTGGTCTCGGAGCGCCCGGGCGATCTGCTCCGCGGCGAGCACCAACCCCCCGGGCGTGTGCAGGATCACGTCGATCGGCATCTCCGGCGGGGTGAGGCGGATCGCCCTGAGCAACTCCTCGGAGTCCTGAATGTCGATGTAGCGGACGATCGGGAAGCCCAGGAAGCTCATCGTTTCCTCGCGGTGGATCAGTGCGATCACCCTGCTGGCGCGCCTGCGCTCCAGCTGCTGGAGGATCCGGAACCGGCTCATCTGCTGATACTGCCGCGCGAGTATCGGCTGAAGCACGGAGATGAGGAAGAAGATCCACAGGATGTCGGAAAAACCGATGGCAGACATGAGTCCCTCCCATATCTCCTCTCGTCTCTCCCGGAGACCATTCCGGATCGAGCGACGTTCCTCCCCTTTTTGCCTTCTCACGGCATCCGCACTTTTCGGCGCCCGGACCGCGCGTGCTGGGGCGTGCTGGAGCGCACGTCCAGGGCCCGAGTCGCGGACGCCACGTGACACGAAGGAAACGCATAGTTCCTGACCGAACTTTCCGGTAGATTCGCAGGTCACGTTTCCGGACGGTCCATGGCCGAGCACACCGCAGCTCACCCGCCTGCCCTGTCACTTCCCTGGTGGCTCCAGCCGGTCGCAACCGTCGTGATCCTGAGCGCGTTCGTCCTGTACTCGATCTGGGCGGCGCTCCAGAGTCACGGGTACATCGCGCCGTATCTCTCGCCGCTGTACTCACCGCCCGTGGTGGTGGCCGGGATTCCCATCTCCCCGGCCTGGTGGGTGTTATGGGTTCCGGCGGGATTCCGCGCAACGTGCTACTATTACCGGAAGGCGTATTACCGCTCGTACTTTCTCGATCCGGTCGCATGCTCTGTCCCGGAGCCGCGCCAGCGTTACGCGGGCGAGACCGTGTTTCCGTTCATCCTCAACAACCTGCACCGGTTCTTTCTGTACGGCGCGATCATCGTCCTCGCCTTCCTGTGGAAGGACACGATCGCCGCATTCATCTTTAGCGGGCGGTTCGGCGCGCACCTCGGCTCGCTGCTGTTCCTTGTGAACGTGGTCCTCCTCTCAGGATATACCTTCGGCTGCCACGCCTTCCGGCACATGGCCGGCGGCAACCTCGACTGCTTCTCTTGCGCCCGCGGCGGACGCATCCGGCACCGCCTCTGGCAGTGGATCACCCCCCTGAACCATCACCACGCGCTCTGGGCCTGGGCCAGCCTGTTCTCCGTCAGCATCGCCGACATCTATGTTCGCATGCTCATGGCCGGCGTCATCGCCGATCCGAGGTTCTTCTAGCCGTGACACTGAGGACGCATCTCTGTGGCTGAGTGGTACGAAGCGCACCAGCACGACGTCCTGGTGATCGGCGCCGGAGGCGCCGGTCTGCGGGCGGCGATCGCGGCGGCGGCGGCCGGGGTCTCCGTCGCCTTAGTGTGCAAGTCCCTCCTCGGCAAAGCTCACACCGTGATGGCCGAGGGAGGGATCGCCGCTGCCCTCGGCAACGTGGATCCCCGGGACAGCTGGGAGGTCCACTTCGCGGACACGATGCGAGGAGGGCAGCGCCTGAGCGACTACCGCATGGTCGAGATCTTCGCCCGGGAAGCACCCGCCCGGGTATACGAGCTGGAACGCTGGGGAGCGGTCTTCGACCGCACGGAGGGCGGGAAGATCCTCCAACGTCCATTCGGCGCCCACACCCATCCACGGCTCTGTCACGTTGGCGACCGGACCGGGCTTGAACTTATCCGGACGCTTCAGGACAAGGCGGTGTACAGCGGGATCGAGGTCTTCATGGAGATCACGCTGACTCGCCTGCTTAAGGACGAGGAGCGCATCGCCGGAGCGTTCGGGTACCGACGGGAGGATGGGCGGTTCGTGGTTTTCCGGGCGAAGGCCGTCATCCTGGCCACCGGCGGTTGGGGGAAGGTTTACAAGGTGACCAGCAACTCCTGGGAATGCACCGGGGACGGCTGCGCGATGGCCTACGAGGCGGGGGCTGAACTGATGGACATGGAGATGGTTCAATTTCACCCCACCGGCATGGTCTGGCCTCCCGGCGTTCGCGGCATTCTTGTGACCGAGGCGGTTCGCGGGGAGGGGGGAATCCTGCGCAACGCGCTGGGCGAGCGCTTCATGGAGAGGTACGATCCGAAAAAGATGGAGCTCAGCAGCCGGGATGTGGTGGCGCGGTCCATCTATAAGGAAGTGCAAGCAGGGCGCGGGACCCCCCACGGCGGGGTGTTTTTGGACATCACCCATTGGGGGCCAGAGTACATCAAGAAGAAGATCCCCAGCATGTACGAGCAGTACCTGACGCTGGCGAACATCGACATCACGAAGTCCCCCATGGAAGTCGCGCCGACGGTTCATTACGTCATGGGAGGAGTGCGCGTGGAACCGGGGACGGGAGCGACGACTGTCCCTGGTCTGTTTGCTGCCGGTGAGGTAGCCGCGGGCCTCCACGGTGCCAACCGGCTGGGGGGGAACTCTCTGGCGGACCTTCTGGTCTTCGGTAAGCGGGCCGGCGAGCACGCGGCCGCCCAGGTCAGGACGCTCGCCGCCGCTCCACGGGTGGACGAGCGACACGTCGGAGAAGAGCGGGCCCTCATTCAGCACCTTTTCGACGGGGGCGGACACGAAAACCCTTTTGCCATACATGAGGAGCTGCAGGAGGTTATGGGCACGTACGCCGGGATCGCACGCACCGGCGCAGGGCTCACCGAAGGGCTGGAGAGGGTGCGGGCGCTGCAAGAGCGCGCCAGGGGGCTCCGGGCCGTGGGATCGATGCTCTTTAATCCGGGCTGGCACGCATGTCACGATGTCCGCTTCATGCTCACGCTGTGCGAAGCGATCTTCAGATCGGGGAGCGAGCGTCAGGAGAGCCGCGGGGCACACTGGCGGCTGGACTTCCCGGACCAGACCCCCCGGTGGGGGGCCATGAACGTCGTCGTCTACCGGGACAATGGCGAGATGAAGGTGACGTCACGCCCTGTGCCGCAGATGTCCCCAGAGCTTGCCCGGCTCGTGCAGTAATTGCCCCAGGAGGCGGAGATGCCAGAGGCGACCTTCCACGTATTCCGCGGTGATGCCACGGGCGGTAACCTGGTCTCCTATACGGTGCCCCTGACCGAAGGCATGGTCGTGCTCGACGCGATCCACTACATCCAGGCTCATCTGGACAGCACACTCGCGTGCCGCTGGAATTGCAAAGCGGCGAAGTGCGGCTCCTGCAGCGCCGAGGTCAACGGCCGCCCCCGGTTGATGTGCAAGGCCCGCGTGGATGAGTTCAAGAACGCGCCGATTACCGTGCGACCGATGAAGGCCTTTCCGGTGATCAAAGACCTCGTCACTGACGTGTCCTGGAACTACCGCGTCAACAAGCAGGTCCCGCCGTTTACGCCGAGGCCCGACGATCCCGGGCCCTGGACGATGTACTCAGAGGACGTGGAGCGGATCTTCGAGTTCCGGAAATGTATCGAGTGCTTCCTCTGCCAGGACGTCTGCCACGTCCTGCGGGAGCATGGCGGATTCGACCGGTACATGGGGCCCCGGTTCATGGTGCGGATCGCCGCTCTGGAGATGCACCCCAAGGACACGCTCTCGCGCACGGACCTCCTCAAAGAGCGCGGCGGGATCGGTTTTTGCAACATTACCAAGTGCTGTGAGGAGGTCTGCCCCGAGCACATCCATATCACCGACAATGCCATTATCCCCCTCAAAGAACGCATGGCGGACGACTATTTTGATCCGTGGCGATCGATCCTCCGGATCTTCGGACGAAAGAAGGAGCCGCGGGGGACATAAAACGTGGTCGAGAGCAACCAACACGACATCGTCATTATCGGCGGCGGGGGCGCCGGGCTGCGGGCCGCCATCGCGGCGGCGGAGATGGATCCCCGGCTCGATATCGCGATCGTCTCGAAGGTCTATCCGATGCGCAGCCATACCGTCTCAGCCGAAGGCGGCGCCGCAGCGGTGATCAAAGAGAACGACAGCGTCGAGGACCATATTACCGATACAGTCTCCGGTTCGGATTGGCTGGCCGATCAGGACGCCGTCGAAGCGTTCGTCAGGGAAGCTCCACACGAGATGGTGCAGCTTGAGCACTGGGGATGCCCGTGGAGCCGCCAGCCGGACGGGCGCATTGCCGTGCGCCCCTTTGGCGGCATGACCATTGAGCGTACGTGGTTCGCGGCCGACAAGACCGGCTTCCATATGCTGCACACCCTGTTCCAGACCTCGCTGAAGTACCCCACGATCAAGCGGTACGACGAGTGGTTCGCGACGAAGCTGCTCGTGGAGAACGGTCGATGCCAAGGCCTCACGGCCATCGAGATGCGCACGGGGCATGTCCACCTGATCGCGGCCAGGGCGGTGATCCTGTCCACGGGAGGAGCGGGGCGCGTCTTCCCCTTTACCACCAACGGGGCTATCAAGACGGGCGACGGCATGGCGATGGCTTACCGGGCCGGGGTACCGCTGAAAGATATGGAATTTGTCCAATACCATCCCACGGGTCTACCGGGCTCGGGTATCCTCATCACCGAAGGAGCCCGCGGGGAGGGCGGCATCCTGGTCAACAAAGATGGCTATCGCTACCTGCAGGACTACGGCCTGGGCCCGCCGGATCCCTGGCCGCGCCTGCGGGCCATGGAAATGGGGCCCCGGGACAAGGTTTCGCAGGCCTTTGTGAAGGAAGTCCAGAAGGGTCGCACCATCAAAGGTCCCTACGGGGACGTCGTGCACCTCGACATTCGGCACCTGGGTGAGAAGAAGATCAACACGCATCTCCCTTTCCTTCGGGAGCTCGCGCGGCGCTATGCTGGCATCGATCCGGTACATGAACCCGTCCCTGTTCGGCCGGTCGTGCACTACATGATGGGAGGTGTCCATACGGACCTGCACGGCGCCACGCCCCTGCCCGGCTTGTACGCGGCGGGCGAAGTGGCCTGTGTCAGCATCAACGGGGCGAACCGGCTGGGGTCAAACTCGCTGCCCGAGCTGCTGGTGTTCGGAGCCCGGGCAGGCAAAGGTGCGGCCGCATTTGCGCTGGCGCACTCGAAGGTCGACCGCGCGGGCCTGGCGGCCCAAGGCCGCGACGAGCAGGAGCGCATCGCCACCGACTTCATCCGCAAAGAGGGGGGCGCGGAGCGTATCGCCACCGTGAGGGCCGAGATGACCCAGACCATAGAGGCCGGCGCTGGCATCTACCGCGACGAGGCCTCGCTTCGAGAGACCTGCGACCGGCTGGCCAGGCTCCGCGAGCGGTTCTCCCATATCCACCTGGACGATCGCAGTCTGAGCTTCAATACTGAACTCACATCTGCGCTGGAACTGGATTTTATGCTGGATGTCGCGGAGGCCATCGCCCATTCGGCCCTGGCCCGTACCGAGTCGCGCGGATCGCACCAGCGAACCGATCACCCGACGCGCGACGACGAGCGTTTCCTCAGGCATACCATGGCCTATCGAACCGGCGGCGCTCCGCGGATCGACTACCTGGACGTCGTGATTACCCGCTGGCCGCCTGCCGCGCGCGTGTATGGGAGATGAGGATGCCTGCGCCAACAATGACATTGGAGATCTTCCGGTACCGAGGGGACCAAGACCCGGCCCCCAGCTTCCAGACCTATGACGTGCCCTATCGCACAGACTGGGTGGTCCTGGATGCGATCAACTATATCAAGGATCAGATTGACGGGACCCTCTCCTATCGCTGGTCGTGTCGGATGGGTGTGTGCGGCAGCTGCGGGATGATGATCAACGGGATTCCGAAGCTCAGCTGTGCCACGTTCTTGAGGGACTATTACCCGGCGCCGGTGCGGGTTGAGCCGCTGGCGCATTTCCCGGTCGAACGCGACCTGGTGATCGTCCTGGACGATTTTATGGAGAAGCTCACCAGCATCAATCCCTGGATCGTCCGCGAGGAGGAGAGGCCGCTCTCCGAGGGGGAGTACCGGCAGAGTCCGGCGGACCTGGATCGGTATAAGCAGTTCAGCATGTGCATTAATTGCATGCTCTGCTACGCTGCCTGCCCGGTCTACGGCATGGACAATCGCTTCCTGGGTCCGGCGGTAACTGCTCTCGCCCAACGATACAACCTGGACTCGCGCGACCAGGGCCGCGAGCAGCGACAGGAGGTCCTCGCCGGCCATGAGGGCATCTGGGAATGTACCCTCGTTGGCGAATGCACCACCGTCTGCCCGACGCACGTCGATCCGGCCGGCGCCATCCAGCAGGCTAAGGTGTCCAGCGCCCTCGATTGGTTTAAGAGCGTTCTCGTGCCGTGGGGGAAGCGATGAGCCCGTATTACCGTCCCATGGCGCGCACCTGGTGGCTGAGCACCCGCGCGTACTCTCTCTTCATGCTGCGGGATCTGACGTGCGTCTTCATCGCCGCCTATCTGGTGTTCTTCCTGCTCATGCTTCGCAACGTGGCCGTGGGGCGCGAGGCGTACGAGGCGTACCTGCGGTTTCTCGCGACGCCGGGGATGATCGCTTTTCATGTTCTGGCGCTCGCTGCCGCCCTCTTTCATACGATCACGTGGTTCAATTTCACCCCCATGGTGATGGGACTCCGGTTCGGGGAGAAGCGGGTACCACCGAGGATCATCGTGGGCGTCACCTACGCGGCCTGGATTGCGGCCTCCATCGCGATGACGGTGATCGTGTTGCGGTGGTGGAGGTAAAGACGTGCCCAGGTCAACCGAGCCATTTTGGTGGTCCCTCTTCGCGGCCGGAGGAGTCGTCGCGGCCTTTTTCGTACCGATTACTATTGTGCTCACCGGGATCGCCGCGCCCGCGGGCTGGGTCCGGGAGGCGTTCGAGTACCAGCGGGCGCTCGCGCTGGTGTCTCACCCTATCAGCCGGCTCTATCTCTTCGTCCTTATCTCACTGCCTCTCTTCCATTGGGCGCACCGGTTTCGCTTCATTCTGATCGACCTCGGGCTGAAGGGCGGGCGTCTTCCCGTGGCCATTGCGTGTTATGGGGGCGCGATCGTCGGGACGCTGCTCACCGTGGTCGTTCTCGGACAGTTGTGAAGGTCCGCTGGGGAAAATGCTGGAGACATTAACCCCACCTCGAGAAGGGCAACGGATTGAGGTTCGGGAGCGGGCCCTTTACGTGCCCGATGTCCCGATTATCCCTTACATCGAGGGGGATGGCACGGGACCGGACATCTGGCGGGGCACGGTCCGCGTCCTGGACGCCGCGGTCCGGAAGGCCTACGGCGGACGCCGGCGGATCGCCTGGTTCGAGGTCTTCGCCGGTGAGAAGGCCCACAACCGGTTTGGCACCTGGTTGCCCGAGGATACGCTGCGGGCGTTTGCCCATTACGTCGTGGGGATCAAGGGCCCCCTCACGACCCCCATCGGGGGAGGCATCCGCAGCCTGAACGTTGCGCTGCGGCAGATGCTTGACCTCTATGCCTGCGTCCGGCCGGTCCGGTACTTCCAGGGTGTTCCCAGCCCAGTCCGGCATCCTGAGCAGGTGGACGTCGTGATCTTCCGAGAAAACACCGAGGACATCTACGTGGGGTACGAGTTCGCGAGCGGGACCCCGGAGGCCCGGCGTCTCATCGACTTTGTCAGGCGGGAGTTCCAGTGGAAGGTCCGCGAGGATGCGGGCGTCGGACTCAAGCCGATGAGCCCGTTCGGGAGTAAGCGGTTGGTCCGCAAGGCGATCCAGTATGCCCTGGACCGGGGCCGGCGGAGCGTCACGCTCGTCCACAAAGGCAACATCATGAAATACACCGAGGGGGCGTTCAAGACGTGGGGGTACGAAGTCGCGCGTGAGGAGTTCGGCGATCGCACGATCGCCTGGGATGACGTCCAGGAGACGCACGGGGGCGTGGTCCCGCCAGGCAAACTGCTGATCCAGGACTACATCGCCGACGTGACCTTCCAGCACCTTCTGACCCGACCGCGGTCTTTCGACGTGATCGCCACCGGGAATCTGAACGGCGACTATCTCTCCGACGCGGTCGCCGCGCAGGTCGGCGGGATCGGGATGGCGCCGGGGGGGAACATCAGCGACTTTCACGCGGTGTTTGAGGCCACGCATGGGACAGCCCCGAAATACGCGAACCAGGACAAGGTGAACCCCGGGTCGCTCATCCTCTCCGGCGTGATGATGCTGGAGCACCTGGGCTGGCAGGAAGCGGCCGACGCGATCGTCCAGGCGCTCGAGGCGACGTTCCGGCGGAAGATCGTGACCTACGACCTCGCCCGGCTGATGGACGGAGCCCGCGAGGTCCGGACCAGCGAGTTCGCCACGGCCATCATCGACCAGATATGAGCGGTCGCCTGTGAGCGGCCGCCGGGGAAGGGAGACGCGGTGGGCACGCGGCGGGCACAGGTGACGATCGTTGGGGCGGGGAACGTGGGCCACTCGGCGGCCCAGTGGATCGTGTCCCACCGGCTTGCCGACGTGGTGCTGGTGGATGTCATCGAGGGGATGCCGCAGGGCAAGGCCCTGGACCTCAGTGAGGCCGGACCGATCGAAGGGTTCGACCTGCGGATCACCGGCACCAATGGGTACGACGAGACCGCCGACTCGGACGTCGTGGTCATCGTCGCCGGCGTCGCCCGCAAGCCCGGGATGAGCCGCGAGGATCTCCTTACCGTGAACGCCGGAATCGTCCGCGGGGTCACGGCCGAGGTCACGAAGCGCTCCCCCCACGCCTGCCTGATCGTGGTGACGAACCCGCTGGACGCGATGGTCTACCTCGCGCACAAGGTCAGCGGGTTTCCTCCCGAGCGGGTGATGGGCCAGAGCGGGGCGCTGGACAGCACACGCTTTAGGACGTTCATCGCCCAGGCTGTCGGATGTTCGGTGCAGGATGTCTCCGCGATGGTCATCGGCGCCCACAGCGATACGCACATGGTCCCTCTGGCGAGCCTGGCCACCGTGGGGGGGATTCCCCTGCGTCTCCTGCTGCCGCCGGAGCGGATCGCCGCCGTCGTCGACCGAACGCGAAAAGGCGGGGCGGAGATCGTGAGCCTTCTCAAGACAGGCAGCGCCTTTTTCGCCCCGGGAGCGGCGATCATGCAGATGGTCGAAGCGATCCTCGCCGATCGGAAGAGGGTCCTGCCCGTCTCCGCCTATCTCACGGGCCAGTACGGCGTCCGCGGCCTCTACGTCGGGGTCCCGGTCCTTCTGGGCGCCGGCGGCGTGGA
The DNA here is from genome assembly GCA_036275835.1 of bacterium. GTDB lineage: Bacteria > Sysuimicrobiota > Sysuimicrobiia > Sysuimicrobiales > Segetimicrobiaceae > DASUDA01. The sequence continues at coordinate 20,837 of DASUDA010000166.1, forward strand.
GCGTATTTTTGACGTGCCCCTCGGGGGAGACGAACGGACGGCGTTCGCGGCGGCGGTCGAGAACATCCGCGAGAACATCGCGCTCCTGAAGATGTAGCCCCCCATGAAGCTCCACGAATACCAGGCCAAGGAGATCTTCGCCCGCTACGGGCTTCCCGTCCAGCCGGGGACGGTGATCGAGCGGCCGGAGCAGGTGGCCGGATTGGCAGTGCGCTACCCTGTCGTCATTAAGGCCCAGGTGCTCGTCGGCGGGCGCGGCAAGGCCGGGGGGGTCAAGCTGGCCGCGACCCCCGCGGAGGCAGAGGAGAAGGCGCGCGCGATTCTCGGGATGGAGATCACAGGAGAG
>DASUDA010000167.1:0-4306 GCA_036275835.1 bacterium
GGTTCGGTTAGGCATGTCCGCGGCCGACGTCACAGCCGTCCTGGGTCAGCCCACCCCGGGGCAGGGCGGAGAGGTCAGCTTCCCGCGCTTAGGCGTGAGCGTGGCGTTTCAGGACGGTACCGCCGTGCGGCTCGGCACGACCAACCCCCAGTTCCGGACGGTATCCGGCGCGGGCGTGGGGATCCGTCTCGATGATCTTCCGCGCCTGGTGGGCGACTTCCCCCTGGCCGTGACCATCGCTGGCAGCGATACGAGCGTGCTTTCTCCCTACAGGGGCATCGGCTTCGTCTTCCACGGTGGGCGCGCCGTGGAGGCCTTCGTGGTGGCGCGGATTCCGCCGGGCCAGTCGGTTGCTCCGGGCTCGTTGACGCTCTGGACCCAGTCCCGCGTTCCTGTTCCCTCCGTATCGGTCCAGCCCGGGACTCCGCTTCTGCCCCCCGCGAGCACGCCCACAGCCCCCGCCCTGGTGGCGCTCCGGAACGTTTCCGCGGTGGTCGACGCGGCGAAGGGTCTGTTCCGCGTGTCCGGGGAGATTGTGAACGTGAGCTCCATTGCCGTCGACAGGGCCACCGTGGTCACGACGTTCATCAAGAGCAGCGGCGATGAAATCCGCAAGCAGGTCGTGCTTCCGCAGCCGGTCGCAGCCGGCTCGAGCGCGGCGTTCACCGTGGATACTCCCTTGCTGCAGACGATCGTGGGAGGGGATCTCGTCGTTCGCTACGCCGTGGACGCGACGGCCGGCGGCGGCGGGCCGCCCATCGTGCACGAGGCGTTCACGGTCCCCGTCGACACCTATGCAGAACTCGCACAAGGGCAAGTGAAGGTGGACGTGCAGTTCGGGCCGCCGTCGAACACAACCCGCGCCCCGAGGGTGCAGGTCCTCGTCTCAATCGGCGGGACGGGCTCGATTCCTCAGTCCTGGGTCCGCGATGTCGTTGCGGAGATTCCCTTTCAGGGAGGAGTGCAGCAGGTCGACCTGCAGCCGGGACAGACAGTGACGATCCTCGTTCCTCCGGTGCTGGTAGGGGGAATTCTCTGCGTGGGGACTCCCCAGATCGTAGAAAAGCCGCGGCCGCATCTCGTCACGTTTTGTTTCCCTGGGACAACAACGTCGCCCTCCCTGCTGGGGGTGCCGGTGGTGCGCAGCGTCACCTTGGGGATGCCCTGAGAAATACGGAACGGAGGGCCGGGTCGAGTCCGGCCCTCCGTTGAACTTCCGCTGACCCCCCGTCAGTGATTGTTGTCGATGTGGAATTGGAGAGTCTGGTTCTGAGGCGGCTGGTCTTCATTGGGAGAGACGTCTTCGTCGTTTGCGACGAAGTTTCCGAAACCGAAGAGCAGCCCAACCAGAGCAAGAGTTGCCATCCACCGCGAGATCCGCATTTCGACCCTCCTCTCGGAGAAGAGAAATGCCGCCGGAGCGTAAACGCTCGAGGCGGCAAACCCTTCGTCCTGGCTTCGGCAGCCCGGCCGACCATCGTACTCGGTCCCGCGGCTTTGCGCCCCTACATTCCTGTAGGTTTGCTCTTCTCGGCGAGGGCGAGAGACCCAACCTGACAACAGCGTAGGATCTCCCGACTATTCAATTGTAGTCTTAACTATGGCACGGCCGTGGTGCAGTGTCAACGCAGGTATAAGGGAGATTCTCTGACCTTTGTCTGCAACTTTGCGGGAACGGCCGATAGACGGGAGGAAAATCCGGAGAGTCGAGACCGGGGAAAGGGGAGGGGGCGCAGGTGGCGATGCGAATCACGGCCATACGGGATGCCGCTGCGAGCTGCCAGCGGGATCTTCACCGGGTGGCGGGAGACCTCAAGGGCCTCGGCGAGTACCCGTCCACGAAAGACGTTGTCAAGCAGATTCAGTCGGCGGTGGACGCCCTTGAGCGTTTCATGCGGGACGTGGCCAACGCGGTGTAGGGCAGCGCGCCGCCAGAGTCGACTTCGCCCTGCTCTTCAGACGCTTGGGGCGGGCGTTCCGCGGGATGCCGGAGCGCCGCCGGGCGCCTCGGGGCGGCCGGCGTAGAGCCTGTCGATCTTCGCCGCCATCACGAAGTCGCTCTCGCTCAGCCCGTCAATCTTGTGCGTCCACAGGTAGACGCGGGTCTCGCCCCACCGCACGTACAGGTCGGGGTGGTGTTGCTCGGCCTCCGCAACCGCCGTAATGGCGTTGACGAACTCCACCGCCTGCGCGAAGTTCTTGAACCGGAAGTACTTGATCAGTTTCTTGTTCTCTTCGACCCTCCACCCGTCAAGCTGGACCAGCAGGGGTGCACACTGCTCCGCGGTCAGGGGGGGCGTTCCGCCCCGGCACGGCACACATTTCATATCCGCCAGATGGTTCACCACAGAGGTCCCCTCCCGTCTTCCATTCTACCAGGGACGTCGCACCGTGTCCCCAGGCGTCCCTTAGTCGTCCTCCGGATCTACCCACTCCTCTTCATCCGGGGCGAAAGGCAGGTGGCAGTGAGGACAGACGATCTGCTCGCCTTCATCGGGCGAAGCCAGGATGAGGAACGGGACAGAGCAATGCGGGCAGATGACGCGAATCATCTAGTCGGACCGTTCGGCGACAGTCACATCTGGTCCTGGCGGCGTCCCGGGCCGCACTCCGCCCAGGCGGTATAATGGCATCGGCGCCCCAATCGCATCCGAGGTGCCGGGGGAGGCGCGAAAAGTGACGGAACCTACATCCATTCATCCCGCGACGTCGGTCGGGCATGTACACCTCACCGTCGCCGATCTGCCGCGCCTGCTCCACTTCTACCGCGATGTGCTGGGGTTCCGGGACGCCTGGACGGACGGAGAGGACACCGTGTTCCTGTCCTCGGACGGCCGGTATCCTTTCCATTTCGGACTCACGCGCGCGTCGGCCCCGCGGCCGTCCCGTCGGACGGCAGGGCTCTATCATATGGCATTTCTTTTCCCTGATCGGCGGGCGCTTGGACGGAGCTTCCTGCGGCTAGAGACTCTCGGGGTCCCCGTAGACGGCACCGCCGATCATCTGGTGAGCGAGGCGATCTACCTGCGGGATCCCGAAGGCAACGGCATCGAACTTTACGCCGACCGCCCGCAAGACGAGTGGGCCCGGCTGGACGGGCAGATACGGATGACGACGGAGCCGCTCGATCTGGAGAGTTTGCGCGAGGCGGCGGACGAGACTGAGCCGTGGACCGGAATTGCCCCCGGGGCGAGACTCGGCCACGTTCACCTGCGCGTATCGGACCTGGGTCGGACCGAAGACTTTTACCATGGGGTTCTCGGATTCGACGTGACGACTCGCGCGTACCCGGGGGCGCTGTTCTTGTCCGCCGGGGGATATCACCATCACCTTGGCGTGAATATCTGGGGCGGGACCGGCCTGGCGCCGCTCCCGCCGGGGAGTCCTGGCCTGCGGTATTTTACCGTCACGCTGCCGGACAAACAGGAGCTCGTCCGGATCGTCCGCCGCGCCGAGAAGTACGAGGCGCGGATCGAGGGGGCGGCCGACCATGGCCTCTACGAGGCGGTCACACTGCGCGACGGGGATGGCATCAGTGTTGTGTTGACGGTCGACCGGGTGCCCGGACGTGTCCATCCACGTGTGTGGAAGTCAGAGCCGATCGAGGTGGGCGCCGTTCTCCAGGGGTGACGGGGCCCCTGATCCTTCTCCCATGCAGCACCTCTCGGATCACACGGACCTTGTCGAGGATCTTCGTCGCCGCGTCAGGGGCGAAGTCCGCTTCGACGCGGTGTCGCGGGCTCTCTACAGCACCGACGCCAGTATCTACGAGATCGAGCCGATCGGGGTCGTCCTCCCGCGGGACGCCGACGACGTGCAGGCCGTCTTGGAGATCACGCACACGGCGAAGGTCCCGGTCCTCCCCCGGGGAGGCGGCACAAGCCTCGCGGGACAGGCGGTCGGGCGCGCGGTCGTCCTGGATTTCTCCAAATACATGAACAGGGCGCTCGAGGTCGATCCCGCCGCCGGCTGGGCCAGGGTTCAGGCGGGCATCGTCCGCAACGAGCTGTCCGCGGTCCTGGCACCGGCCGGGCTTGTGTTTGGCCCGGAGACGTCGACGAGCGATCGCGCCACGATCGGCGGCATGATCGGCAACAACTCCTCCGGCGCCCGCTCGATCATATACGGGAAGACTGTGGATCAGGTCGCGGAGGTGCGGGCGTTTCTTGCCGGGGGGGATCAGGTCGTCTTCCGGGCGCTTGCCGCGGACGAGGTTGCCGCCCGCGCAGGGCAGGACGGCCCCGAGGGACGCCTCTATCGGGAGATCCCGCGGATCATTCAGGAGTCTCGCGCGGAGGTCGCGCGC
>DASUDA010000168.1:0-3336 GCA_036275835.1 bacterium
GCTGCTGCGCAAAAACTCGAAGATGCTCTCGAGGGGGAAACTATGCTGCGCGCCCAGCGACAGGACGATCCCGTCATCCGTGGCCGCGGCCTGGAGTTCAAAGTCGAAGGTGAGGCAAAACCGCTTCCGCAGCGCCAATCCCCATGCGCGGTTGATGCGGCCGCCGAAGGGCGTGTGCAGAACGACCTGCATTCCCCCGGCCTCGTCGAAGAACCGCTCGGCGACGATTTGGTGATGAGACGGGACGCATCCCAGCGCCGCGACCGTCTCGGTGATGTAGTCGAGGAGTTGCGCGGCGCCCTCGGAGTCGACGCCGGTCTCGTCCCGCAGCCAGACCAGGGTGCCGGCACGGTCTCCCCGACGCTCGGCGATCTCCCCCCGCAACTGGGACACGGCGGCCGAGAGCTCCGGCGTTCGCGCGGGCGCTTCGCCAAGCCAGAACGGCACGGTCGGCGGAGCGCCGTGCGCGTCCTCGACGCGCACCCGTCCGGCCTCGACCCGGCGGATCCGCCACGACGCATTTCCGAGCAGGAAGATGTCTCCGGCCGCGCTCTCGATGGCGAAGTCTTCGTTGACGCTCCCGACGACTGCGCCTTCGGGATCCTGCACGACCTCATAGTCGGCCGTGTCGGGGATCGCACCTCCAGAGGTGATCGCGGCCAGGCGCGCGCCGCGGCGGCCGCGAAGCAGGGCATGCACGCGATCACGGTGGAGATGGGCGGTCGTCCGCCCCCATCTCCGCGCCACCCCTTCCGAGAGCATCTCGATGACCTGGTCAAACTCGCGACGGGTCAGGGAGCGATACGGGTAGGCCCGCCGGACGAGGTCGAAGAGTGTGTCCTCGGAGATCTCCTGGGTCGCGGCGATCGCGACGGCCTGCTGCGCCAGAATGTCGAGCGGCTTTCGAGCGAGAACGACGCCGTCGAGGTCCCCCGCCCGGGCGGCGCGGACAGCGGCGGCGCACTGGACCATCTCGTCCCGGGTAAGGGGGAACAGGATCCCGCGCGGCACGCTCCCCAGCCAGTGCCCGGAGCGGCCGACGCGCTGAAGCAGGGTGGCCAGCGCGCGGGGAGCGCCGAGATGGCAGACCAGGTCGACGTGCCCGATGTCGATGCCCAGCTCAAGGGACGACGTGGCGACGACCACGGGGACCTGGCCGGACTTCAGGCGCTGCTCGGCGTCGAGACGGATGCGGCGCGCCAGGCTCCCATGATGCGCCGCAACGGTCCCCTCCCCAAGACGCGCCGTCAACCTGTGGGCGACGCGTTCCACAAGCCGCCGGGTATTCACGAAAACGAGCGTGGTCCGGTGGGATCGGACGAGCGCCGCCACGCGGTCGTACACGGCGTCCCACATCTCATGGGTCGCGATCGGCCCGCGCGGCGGGCCGGGGACTTCGATCGAAAGATCCCACGAGCGGCGGTGGCCGATGTCAACGATCGTACATTTCGGCGCGCCGGTCCCCTCGGGCGTGTCTTCTTTCCGTGTGCCGACAAGGAGGCGGGCGATCTCTGCGATGGGTTTCTGGGTCGCACTGAGCCCGATCCGCTGGCAGCGGGCGCCGGTCAGGAGATCCAGCCGCTCCAGCGACAGCGCGAGATGTGCGCCCCGCTTGTCTCCGGCGATGGCGTGGATTTCGTCCACGATCACGGTGCGGACGGTCCGCAGGAAGGCCCGGCTGCCGTCGGCGGTGAGCAGGATGGACAGGGACTCGGGTGTCGTAATGAGGATGTGGGGAGGACGCCGCGTCATGCGGGCGCGGTCCCGCGCGGGCGTGTCTCCCGAGCGGACGGCCACCCTGATCTCAGGGAGATCGGTGCCCTCCGTGGCGGCGATCTGGCGGATCTCGGCCAGCGGCTGCGTCAGGTTTACCTGGATATCGTTCCCGAGCGCCCGGAGCGGCGAAATGTAGACGACGGTTGTCTCGTCCCGGAGCGACCCGGCGGCCCCGGCGCGGACGAGCGTGTTGATGGACCAGAGGAACGCGGCGAGCGTCTTTCCGGATCCCGTGGGAGCCGCGAGCAGGGTGTCCTCTCCACGAGCGACAGACGCCCATCCGGCCGACTGGGGAGCGGTCGGCTCCGTGAAGCGCCGGGAAAACCAGCGGGCGATGACGGGGTGGAAAAGGTCGAGGGACATGGATGGGTTTCTACTGCGCGAAAGAGGCCGGTCCCTCTCGGCGCACGCGCCCTCGCGCCTACAGCCCGCCCGCGGTCAGGATCAGATCGGTCCCGAAGGCGACGAGGAAGCCGGAGACGATTCCCCACGCCGTCCACACGGGGGCCTGGAAGTTCCGGCTCACGGCGAACATCTCCCCGATGATGTAGACGAGCGCCCCGGCTGCCAGGGCCAAAAACAGTACAAACGCCAGCGAAGAGGTGACTCCGTATCCGACGAGCGTTCCCAGAAAGGTCGGTCCCCCGCCGATCAGGCCGACGGTGCCCAGGAACGACCAGGGGGGAGTCTCCCGAGCGACGGCGAGGGGAGCGGCGACAGCGAAGCCTTCGGTGATGTTGTGCAGGCCGAAGCCGATCACGAGGATGAGCGCGAACCCAATCGCGCCCGTGGCGGCCGCCTGCCCGATCGCGAGGCCTTCCGCGAAATTATGGAGTCCCAGGCCCGACGCGATCATCAGGGCGAGATGCTGCGGGGAGAGGTGTGCGCCGCCCGGCGACCGGCGTACGGCAGACTGATGGAAGAGCACCAGACCCACCAGGCCGACGACCAGCCCGACGACCAGCATCAGAAGGAGCGAGACGAACGGGCCCCAGTCGCCGGACCGGAGACTGCTCTTCATCGCATTCTGGATGGGGTCCAAGCCTTTCGACAAGATGTCCCACGTGAGAAACAGCAGAACGCCAAGCGCCAGCGCGTTGAGGAGGCTCTGCGCGGCGCTCCGCCTCTGCTTCAGGCGGGCCACGGGCAAGCCGAGATAGATCGTAAAGCCGGCTATGGCACCGAGGGCCACCGTCTGCCAGATCGTCATGCTTTGACCTCCTCAAATGCAGGAAGACGAGAACACTCTACCAAAAATCCAGAGTAATGAGGTCAAGAATAATGTCAAGCCCCGATCTTGCACGAACTAGCCGCCGCCGGGCCGGTCGATCCGATCCCGATGACCTCGGGAGCGACCCGCGGGCGCTGATGTTGGTGCACGGCAAGTGTGACCGCTGCTAAGGCGAAGGAGCTCCTACGGCGCGCCCGCGTCGCGAGGCTGGCCACCGCCGACCGGAACGGGCGGCCTCACGTTATCCCCGTGTGCTTCGCCTTTGATGAGCACGCCCTCGTCAGCGCGATAGACGAGAAGCCGAAAAGGGTCTCGCCGCGCGCTCTCCG
>DASUDA010000169.1:0-2316 GCA_036275835.1 bacterium
AAGTCTATAACATCACCCAGGTCAGCCTCCGCCAGGCGATCGTCCCGCACCGCCTGCAAGGCCGTATGAACGCCACGATGCGCTTCTTGGTCTGGGGGACGATGCCCTTGGGTGGGCTCGTCGGGGGATTCTTGGGCGAACAGTTGGGCCTGCGAGGGGCAATCGGAGTGGGAGCCGCGGGAAACCTCCTGGCGTTCCTCTGGGTCCTGGCGTCGCCGGTTCGCGGGCTAGAGCGCTCTCCCCGACCCATCGAGTGATACGAGCGAGAGGTTAAGCTGGCCGTTCGCGACGGCCCCTGTGCCCCGATGTCAAATCTCGACGATTTTCCCGTCCTCCGCATACTCGCACGGCAGAGCGTCCAGGCGGGCCAGCATATCCGGGCCCATGTGGGTCAGGATCAGCCTCTTCGCCTGGAGGTCTCCCCGGTGCGCCAGCAGCGTCTGGAGGTCCAGATGATACTTCACCTTCCGGTCGAAGGTGTAGGCCTCCGCGATGAGGAGGTCCGCGCCATGAGCTGCGGGGATGAGCGCCTCCGTCCACTCGGTGTCTCCGGTGTAGGTGACCACTTTGCCGGCGCACTCGACGCGAAGAGCGAGCGGGGGATCACCGCAGGGATGCTGCACGGGATAAGGAGTGACCGTGACCTCCCCGAACCGCCGGGGACGGTCCGGTTCCATCTCCACCACGTCGAGCGGGAAGCGCAGCTCCGCCGCCGAGGATCCTGGGAAGAAGACCTCCCGCCCTTCCGCTATCCTCTTCTTCGTGCCGGGCGGTCCGGCGATCACGAGAGGGCGGGCGCGCCTGCTGACGAACTGCGCGTCAAGCAGGACGAACGGCAGTCCCCCGAAGTGATCCCCGTGCAGGTGACTCAGGAGGATCATCCCGACGGCGTTGGGGTCCACGCCGAAGCGGCGCATCGCGATCAGGGACGACGCTCCGCAGTCGATGAGGAACTGCGCGTTGGTCGCCGTGACGAGAAAACAGGTCTGGAAGCGGCCTCCGCTGCCAAAGGCGTCCCCGCTTCCCAGAAACCGGATCTCGATGGGCGCCGTCACCGTTCCCGGGGAAGATGGCCCACAGCCCGGTGGGACCCCTACTTCTTCTTGAACTGGCTGAGGATCTGGTCCGCCTGTTGCTGCGCGTCGTGGAGCGCCTGATCCGGCGTCTTGGCGCCGGTGAGAGCGGCCTGCAGGTCATCCGAGAAGATCCTCTGGATCTGGGCGCCGTTGTGCGTGGACAATTCAGCCTGAGCGTAGGGCAGCTGGTCACGGGCCGTGAGCGCCTGCGGGAACTTCTCCGTGTACTCCCGGTAGAGCTTGATGTTGAAGGCCGATTTCCGCACAGCGACGTAGCCCGAAGCTTCGCTCCACCGCGCCGCCTGCTGCGGGGCGGTCATCCACTGGACGAACTCCCACGCCGCTTTCTGGTGGTCCGGCGGGATGCCGCGGAAGATGTAGAAGTTCCCGCCGCCCGTCGGCGTGCCGTACTGCGTGCCTGCCGGCATAAACGCCGTGCCGAACTTGAACGGCGCGTTGGCGCGGATGAACGCGAGGCTGCCCGTGGAGTGATAGATCATCGCGTACCGACCGGAGGCGAACTCCGTCGGCAGCGTCGCCCACTGCGTAATGCCCCGCGGCTCCACGCCCACGGCCTGGAGCTTCAGCCAGAAGCTCAGCGCCTCGCGCGTCTGCTGGGTGTCGAGGTACACTTCCGTGCCCTCGGGGTTGGCCAGCATGCGCTGGCCCGCCTCGGCCACAAACCCCTGGAACAACCAGTACGTGATGCCCGAGGTGGGAATGCCCACACCCCACTGCGTCACCGTGCCCGAGGCATCGCGGAGGGTCAGCGTTTGCGCGTCGCGCACAAGCCCGGTCCAGGTCTTCGGAGGGGTCGCCGGATCCAGCCCGGCCTTTTGAAACGCGCCCTGGTTGTAATACAGGACGATCGTGCTGCGCTGGAACGGAATCGAGTAGGTCGTGGGTCCGATCCGCGAGTTGAACCAGAACGCGTCGAAGAAGTCGCCGCGAAACCGGCCGCCGCCGGCCTCCTGGATGAACGCGTCCAGCGGGGTGATCGCGTTCAGGTCGAGCAGCGTGAAGAGGTCGGTCGAGAGCAGCACGGCCACGTCCGGGGGCGTGCCCCCCAGGACGGCGGTCTGGGTCTTCGTCAGCGCGTCAACGTAACCGCCGGCGAAAATGGGCGTCACGTGACTCCCGGGGTGGATGCGGTTGAAGTCGGCCACCATGCCGTCCATGACTTTGGCCAGCGGGCCCGACACCCCGACCGGATAGTAGAACTTGAGCTCGACCGCCGCGC
>DASUDA010000170.1:0-7868 GCA_036275835.1 bacterium
CGACCAGATCGCCCGCCTGGGGATCGCACGCACATATCAGAACATCCGCCTCTTCGGGAACATGACCGTCCTCCAGAATGCGCTCGTCGGCCAGCACATCCACCTTACGTCGACGTGGGTCGGGGCCATTCTCCATACGCCGAGCACCCAGCAGGACGAGCGAAGGGGGCTGGAGGAGGCCTGGCGGCTTCTCCGGTTCGTCGGCCTGGAGGGAAAGGGCGGGTTTCTGGCCAGGAACCTGCCGTACGGGGACCAGCGGCGGCTGGAGATCGTCCGCGCTCTGGCCATGCGGCCCGTGCTGCTGCTGCTGGACGAGCCGGCCGCCGGGATGAGCCCGCGGGAGGCTCTCGACACCATGGCGTTCATCCGCCGCCTTCGCGACGAACTGGGGATCACGATCCTCTTGATCGAGCACCAGATGAGGGTGGTGATGGGCATTTCCGACCGCGTCACCGTGCTCGACTACGGGGTCAAGATCGCCGAGGGCACTCCGGCGGAGATTCAGAGTGATCCGCGGGTGATCGAAGCGTACCTCGGCACGCGCCGGGCCGCCGCGGGCTCGGCGGGCTGACGGGCCGCCTCATGGCGGGCTGAGGCGATCACCCGTGGCGCTCCTCGAGATCGAGAACATCCACGTTTTCTACGGCTCCATCCACGCGCTCCGCGGGCTTTCGCTTGCGGTCGAGGCCGGGAAGATCGTCGCGCTGATCGGGGCCAACGGCGCAGGCAAGAGCACGACCCTCAACACCATCAGCGGACTGCTGCGGCCCCGCCAGGGAAGCATCCGGTTGGACGGCCAGGACCTCACGGCCGTGCCGCCTCACGAGATCGTGCTCAAGGGCATCGTGCAGGTTCCGGAGGGCCGGCGGATCTTCGGGCGGCTCACGGTCCAGGAGAATCTGGAGATGGGCGCGTACACGCTGGCCGGTCAGAAGGAGATGCAGGAGGGGATCGACCGGACGTTTGCGCTGTTTCCCCGGCTCAAGGAGCGGCGGACGCAGGTCGCCGGGACTCTCTCCGGAGGTGAGCAGCAGATGCTCGCGATCGGCCGGGCGCTCATGGCTCGGCCTCGGGTGCTCTTGATGGATGAGCCTTCGATGGGACTCGCGCCGATCCTGGTGGAGCAGATCTTCGGCGCCATTCAGGACATCAACCGGCAGGGCACGACAATCTTGCTGGTCGAGCAAAACGCCTTCATGGCCCTCGACATCGCCTTCCGGGGCTATGTCCTGCAGACCGGGAGCATCGTGCTGGCCGGCTCGGCCGCGGACCTGCAGGCCAACGCCGAGGTGAAGAGGGCCTACCTGGGAGAGTAAAGTCCCCTAGCCGTTGGTGACTAACCCCAGCGCGCGCGCCACCCGCTCAGGGGTGATCGGCAGTTCGGTGATCCGCACGCCGATCGCGTCTTCAATAGCATTGGCGATGGCCGCGGCCGGCGGTCCGATCGGCGGCTCGCCGATGCCCCGCGCGCCGAACGGGCCCTTTCCTTCTCCCGACTGAATGATGACAGGCTCCACGTCGGGCACGTCGAGCGACGTCGGGATCAGGTACGCGGCCAAGCTGGTGCTGAGGTTGACGCCGCGGTCCACCACGACCTCCTCCATCAGCCCGTACCCCAGTCCCATCACGGCGCCGCCCTGAATCTGTCCCTCGACACTCTGTGGGTTGATCGCCCGGCCCACGTCATGACAGGCCACGTGTCGCAGGACGGTGACGGCGCCGGTCTCGCTGTCCACCTCCACCTCGACGGCGTGGGCCCCGAATGTGTAGTCGGGAAACACACGCCCTCCCCCTCGCTCCAGGTCCACGGGATCGCCCGCCGGAGCGCGATAGACACCGAGATAGCTTCGCGAGACGCCGAGGCGGGTGCACTCCCTCATGAGCTGCACCAGGGAGACGCGCCGGCCGTCTGGGGCCACGGCGCTGCTCTCCTGCAGGTCCACCCGATCGGCCGGAATCTCGAGCATCTGTGCGGCCACATCCAGAATCTGCCGGCGGAGCTGGGTGGCGGCGTGGAGCACCGCGTTTCCGGACATGTAGAGCTGCCGGGTCGCGGTCGTGGTGCCGGCCAGAGGCGTGAGTGCGCTGTCGGCGATATGAATGGAGACCCTGTCCGGCTCGACCCCGAGAACCTCGGCCGCGATCTGGCAGAGGGAGGACGCCTGGCCTCCTCCCACGTCGGGCACGCCGGTGCGGATGACCACACTCCCGTCCGTCTCGAACCCCACCCATGCGCTCGCCCAGTCGTGCAGCCAGACGATCCGGCCGTAGGGCTGGAGGTTGCACGCCAGGCCTCGGCCGACACGGTGATGGGGCGTGGACGGCGCCCGGCGAGGCCCCAGTGTCCCCCACGCCCGCTGCGCTGCTTCGGCGACGGCGACATAGGTGTCGAGCTCCTGCCTGATCGGCAGGCGGTCCCCCTTGCGGAGCCCGTTGCGCACGCGCAGCTCGACGGGATCCAGGTCCAGGCGGCGCGCCACCTGGTCCATCTGCGACTCATACCCCAGCACCATCTGCATCGCCCCGAAGCCCCGCATGGCGCTGGTGGGAGGATTGTTGGTGTATGCCACGCGGGCATCCACCGCGACGTGGGGAGCGCGATAGGGACCGGCGGCGGTGACGGTCGCGTACATTAAGACGAGTGCGCTGAGAAAGGCGTAGGCGCCCGAGTCTGCCAGCAGCTCGACTTTCTGAGCGACCAGCGTTCCGTCCCGTTCTGCTCCGGTGCGATAGCGCAGGATGAACGGGTGGCGCTTCGGGCGGGCGAGAAGCGACTCCTGGCGCGACCACACCATCCGCACCGGACGGCGAGTCCGCCAGGCCAGGAGGCCGAGAAACACCTCAACGGTGACGTCCTCCTTGCCGCCGAAGCCCCCTCCGACATACGGACCGATCATCCGCACCTTGTTGTGGGGCAGTCCGAGCACCTCGGCGACATCGCGGAAGTGCTCGATCACCTGGGTAGAGGCGCGGATGACGATGACGCCGTCCGCATCCACCCAGGCGACGCCAGCTTCGGGCTCGAGGTAGGCATGGTCGATAAAATGGCAGCGATAGGTGTGTTCCACCACGACATGGGCCCGGGCGAGCGCCGCGTCGACGTCCCCGCACCGCACCTGCCACCGGGCCAGGAGATTCCCCTCCTCGTGCACCGGCGGCGCCCCAGGCCGCAGGGCCTCTTCCGGATCGAACACCCCCGGCTGCTCCTCGTAGGCCACCTCGATCAACTCCAGCGCCTGCGCCGCGATCTCGGGGGTTTGTGCCGCCACCAACGCCACTGGCTCTCCCTGGTACCGGACCCTGTCCTCGGCGAGCACCTGGAGGTGGGCGCGGAGCGGTCCCACCGCGCTCGTCTGGCCGGGGACATCCGTCCACAGGGTATTGTGCGGGACCTCCCGCGCCGTCAGCACGGCGGCGACACCTGGCAGCCCGGCGCCGCGTGTCGTGTCGATGCGGGTGATGCGCGCAGACGGGTACGGCGAGCGCAGGACGGCGCCGTGCAGCATCCCGGGCATCTGCCAGTCCGCGGCGTAGAGCGTCCGGGCCTGGGCCTTGTCCCAGGCGTCGTGACGCGGCAGACGGCGGCCGACGACGCGCAGCTGCTCCGTGCGCGAGACGGCGGTACACTTAGCCACGCGGGCGCGTCTCCCTGTCGGCAGCGGCGGCGATGGCGTCGATGATCTTGGTGTAGCCTGTGCACCGGCACAGGTTGCCGGCGATCGCCCGGCGGATATCGGCGCGGGTGGGATGCGGGTGCTCCCTGAGGAAGGCGTAGGCTGTGAGGATCATCCCCGGCGTGCAGAACCCGCACTGGGCGCCGCCGTGCGCAACGAACTCCTCCTGGAGCGGGTGGAGCGTCTCGCCGTTGCCCAGCCCGCGAATCGTAGTGACGTCCCGGCCGGCAACGCGTCCCGCGAGCACAAGGCAGCTGCTCACCGGTTCCCCGTCCAGGAGGACGGTGCACGTCCCGCAGACGCCCTCGCCGCACCCTTCCTTGACTTCCACTGCCCCGAGGCCGTCCCGAAGCACGTGGAGGAGCGTGTGGTGAGCGGGAGCCCGGATCTCCCGCCTCTCCCCATTCAGCGTGAAGACGATGCTCAGCTCTGTCATCGGATCGGCCTCCCGGCGGCCGCCGACGCCCTCTCCAGAGCCCGCGCGGTCAGTACGCGGGCGAGATGATGCCGGTACGCGGCCGATGCATGGATGTCGCTCTCCGGTTCAATCTCCAGAGGCCGGCCGGCCAGTGCCTTCCGAAACGTCTCCGCGGACGGCTGAACGCCCACGAGAGCCTCCTCCGCGCCGGCGAGTCGTTGCGGCGTGGGCCCGACTCCGGCGAGCGCCACACGGGCCCGGGCGACCCGTCCGGCGGGGTCCAGCTCCACCACCGCAACCGAGGCCACGATGGCAAAGTCGCCGGCACGTCGGCTGAACTCTTCGACGGCACAGCCCACGCCGGGGCCGAAGATGGGAAGCCGGACCGCGATGAGGAGTTCGTCGGGCTGGAGGGCCGTCGTGAGGATGCCCACGAAAAAGTCCTGCGCCGGGACGGCCCGCTCCCCACGCAGGCTCCGCAGGACGAGCGTCCCATCGAGCGCCCGCACGACCGCCGGAAGCTCGGCGGCGGGGTCCGCGTGGGCGAGGCTGCCGCCGAGTGTGCCCAGCGTGCGCACACGCACGTTGCCGATCAAAGGAGCAGCCTCCTGTAGCAGGGGGCATGCGCTGAGAAGGCCCTCGCCGCGTTCCAGCGCGCGGTGACGCGCCAGGGCGCCGATCTCGAGGACCCCGTTGTCCCGGCGGACCTCCTCGAGCTCATGCAGGCGGTGGAGGTCCACCACGACGGCGGGCCGCGCCAGGCGGAGGGTGAGCATCGGCACGAGGCTCTGGCCGCCGGCCAGCGGCTTGGCGTCTCCGGCGTGAGCCTGGAGGAGCTCCAGCGCCTCACTCAGCGTCGCAGGCGCATGGTACTCAAACGGGACGGCCGGCATCGGTCGCGTCGTCACCCCCCGCAGTAGTCGCTCAGAGGCGTCCGCGAGTTACGCTGAACCGATTTCGTCACAATTGGTCGCTCCTTCCGGCGTCAGACGTCCCAGCCGCCGTCCACGATCAGATCATGCCCGGTGATCTGGCGGCTGCCCTCGGAGGCGAGGAACACGACGGCGTGGGCCACATCCTCAGGCGTCGAGAAGCGGTGCAGGGCCATCTCGCGAACGTACTCGTCGAAGACGTCCTGGGTCGCCGTACCGCGTACTCGAGCCTTCTCGCCGATGATCGTGGTCATGCGGGTGCCCTCCACCACGCCCGGGCAGATCGCGTTGACGTTCACATTGTAGGGGCCCACCTCGAGGGCCAGAGTGCGGGTCAACCCTCTCACCGCCCACTTCGAGGACGAATAGGCGGCGCGGTTGCGGTACCCACGCAGCCCGGAGGTTCCGGCGAGGTTGATGATCTTCCCGTGCCGCTGCGCGATCATCGTGGGGACGACCGCCCGGCAGCAGAGGAAAACGCCCTTCAGGTTGACGCCCAGGACGTGGTCCCACGCCTCAGGCGCGATCTTGTGCAGAGGGGTTTCGATGGGACCGATGACCCCCGCGGCGTTGACGAGGATGTCGATACGCCCAAACTCGGAGAGCGTCCGCTGCGCCAGCGCCGCAACCTGCACGTCGTTCGTCACGTCGGTGGGGACCGCCAGGTACCGCCTTCCCGCCTCCAGCCCGCGGAGCCTCTCCCCCAGGGCCTCCAGGTCGCGCCCCCCGCGCGCTGCTCCCACCACGTGCGCGCCCTCCTGGGCCAGCGCGAGTGAGATCGCGCCGCCCATGCCTTTGGCCGCCCCGGTCACGATCGCGACCCGATCTCGCAGCTTCACGACGTCTTCCTCCCCCGCGTGTCCGTGACGTAGCCATTCCAGAGGTCGGCCTGGGAGAGCGCGGCCGGCCGCTCCGCCGGAGGTCCGAAGCCTCCTCCCCCGCAGCTCTCCACGAGGATGAGATCCCCCCGCCGGAGGTCGCGATTCTCCTTGCCTCTCACAGGAACGCTGTGCTCATTCCGTTCGCAGACCACGCGGAACGGGGTCCCGTTTTCGCCGCCAAAGATCCCCCACGGCGGGATGCTGACGCGCTCGATCATCGTGGAGAGTTCCCCGTGTTCGCAGAGGAGCCGATAGGCCCGCCGCAGCCCCAGCCCGCCCCGGTGCCGCCCGCGCCCGCCGCTGTCCGGGCGCAGCTCGCAGCACTCGACCCGCAGCGGGTACTCGCTCTCAATCACCTCAATCGGCGTATTCATGACGTTGCTCATGTGCACGCGCACCGCGTTGGTCCCGTCCCGATCCGCGCTCGCTCCCTCCCCTCCTCCGTGGACCTCGTACAAGATGAACGGCCGGCCGTCGTCCCGCCGCCCGCTGAGCATCACGAGTCCCGACGTCCCGGAACCGCCCGCCACAATCCGGCCCGGCAGGGCCGGCGACAGCGCACGCAGGACGGCATCCACAACCCGCTGTGATGTCTCGTGATTGCCGCCGACCCGGGAGGCGTCCGGCCCAGGATTCAGAATCGATCCGTCGGGAATGCGGATGACGAGAGGCCGGTAGCACCCGGCGTTGGCCGGGATCTCGGGGCCCAGCAGCGCCCGGGCCGTGTAGAAGACGGCGGACGCGGTGACGAAACGTGTCGCGTTGAGCGGGCCCGGCGTTTCGGGGGCGGTTCCCTCGAAGTCGACGTGGAGCGTGTCCCCCTCCACGCGGACGCGCACGGCGATCCTGAGTGGACCATTCTCGATGCCGTCATCGTCCAGCCAGTCCTCGCCCGTGTACTCACCGGGCGGCAGCGTGGCGATCGCCTCGCCCATCATCGTCTCCGACTCGTCGAGGAACCGCTCCAGGCATCCCGTCACGACAGCGGTCCCGAAGCGGTCAAAGACCTCACGGAGGCGTGCCGCCGCGACGGCGTTGGAGGCGTACTGGGCGAGAATGTCTCCCCGCCGCTCCCCGCGGTCGCGAACGTTGCTCAGCACCATCTCCAGCATGGACTCGTGGGGCTCTCCCCGCACAAACAAAGGCACCGGGGGGATGCACAGCCCCTCCGCAAACCGGTCGCGGGCGGTGACCACGTAGCTCCCGCGGCGGGCGCCGCCCACATCGGGCCAGTGGGCCAGGTTGATCGCAAACGCCACAAGCTGTCCCTGATGGAACACCGGCATGATCGCCTTGACGTCGGGCAGGTGGTTGCCGCCCACTTCCGGGTGGTTCGTGAAGTAGACGTCGCCCTCGTGGAGCGCCGACGCCGGAACGCGCCGCAGGAACTCCTCTACCGTGAAGGCCATCACGCCCAGATGAATCGGGATGTCGTGGCCCTGCGCGATCAACCGCCCCCGCGCGTCGGTCAGAGCGCAGGAGAGATCCCCGGCTTCCTTCAGCACCGGCGAACGGGCCGACCGCATCAGGATGACGCGCATCTCCTCGGCGATGGAGAGGACGGCATGGCGCACGACCTCCAGCGTGATCGGGTCCATCGTCACGTCGCCTCCATCCAGAGCAGACCCCGCGCATCACATCGCAACGCCTGCCCCGGGTAGACCACGAGCGTGGACCACGCGTCTTCGACGATGGCCGGCCCCGCAACGGTGTCCCCGGCGTCGAGTCCGCGCCGGGAATGGACGGGCACCGAGGCCCAGCCCGTCCCGTAGAAGAATGCCCGCCGGTTCTCCGGTCCACGGCCGGGCAGGGGCGGAGGGGAAGGGAGGTCTTTCTCTCCAGACGGCACGAGCGCGGTCACGCGCACGTTGACGCCCTCCACGGGATCATCTGTCGCATACTCATACTGCCTGCGGTGGCTCTCCGAGAATCGCCGCCGGATCGCATCCCCGTCGAGCCCGGG
>DASUDA010000171.1:0-3920 GCA_036275835.1 bacterium
ACGGGGTGACCCGCGACGAGAGCTTCGCCAATCTCGATCAAGATCCGGTCGTCAAACGGCTCGCCGGGACGGTCATTCCGTTCGCGCGTGTGGCGCCGGGGCCGGGTCCCGGATGGGTCCGGATCGGCCAGAAGCGCGTCCAGCACCAGCCGGCGGGCCCGGGGGACCGGGATGTCCTCCCGGATCCGGAGGAGATCGGGGCGGCCCACGATCTCGGAGAGCGCCCGAAAGCCGAGCGCGGCCAGGATCCGCCTCACATCCTCCGCGATCGCCAGGAAGAAGTGGACCACCCGTTCCGGGGTACCGGGGAACTTGGCCCGCAGATCCTCGCGCTGGGTAGCAATCCCCACGGGGCAGGTGTTGAGATGGCACTGTCGGGCCATGACGCACCCGAGGGCCACGACGGCCGCGCTGCCGAACCCGTACTCCTCGGCGCCCAGCATCGCGGCGATGACGACATCCCGGGCCGCCTTCATCCCGCCGTCCACGCGCAAGCGGACGCGGCCGCGGAGGTTGTTGTGGACGAGCGTCTGCTGCGTCTCCGCGAGTCCGAGTTCCCACGGGATGCCCGCGTTCTTGATCGAGTCGAGAGGCGACGCGCCCGTGCCGCCGTCGCACCCCGCGATGTGGACGATGTCGGCGTAGGCTTTTGTCACGCCCGCGGCGATCGTCCCCACGCCGGCTTCGCTCACGAGCTTGACGGAGATGAGGGCACGGGGGTTGCCCTGCTTGAGGTCATAGATGAGCTGGGCCAGGTCCTCGATGCTGTAGATGTCGTGGTGGGGAGGCGGCGAGATCAGGGAGATCCCCGGCTGGGCGCGCCGAATGCGGGCGATCTCCTCCGTCACCTTGGGGCCGGGGATCTGGCCGCCCTCTCCGGGCTTGCTGCCCTGCGCCATCTTGATTTCCAGTTCTTGCGCCGCCCCCAGGTAGGCGGCGGTGACTCCGAACCGGGCCGAGGCCACCTGCTTCACGGCGCAGTTCGCCCAGTCGCCGTTCGGCCGCGGGGCATACCGATCGGGATCCTCCCCGCCCTCGCCGCTGCTGCTCTTCGCCCCCAGGCGGTTCATGGCGATGGCCAGCGTCTCGTGGGCCTCCTTGCCGAGCGCTCCGTGCGACATGGAAGAGACGACAAACCGCCGGGCAATATCCGCCGCCGGTTCGATCTCATCGAGCGAGACCGGTGTCCCGTCCCGGAACGCGAAGAGGTCGCGGATCGCCGTGGGCGGCCGGTGGGTCACTTCCCACGCGTACGCGAGATAGTCGTCCCGGCTTCCGCTGAGTGAGAGACGGTGGAGGGTGCGCAGCACGTTCGGGTGGAAGGCGTGATATTCGCCCTCCTTGCGGAACCGGAACATCCCCGGGTCGCCGAGCGGAGGCGGGGTTTCGCGGCCGAACGCCTCCCCGTGTCTTGCGAGTACGTCCTCGGCGATCTCTGCGAGCCCGATCCCGCCCAGGCGCGACGGGGTGCCGGTCAGGGCGAAGTCCACGAGCGCATGATCCAGCCCGACGGCTTCAAAGATCTGGGCCCCGTGGTAGCTCGTGACCGTGGAAATCCCCATCTTGGACATGATCTTCAGCAGCCCCGCCTCGATCGCCGTGCGGTAGTTGGCGATCGCCTTCGCCGGATCGCCGCCGGTCCGCCGCGCTTCCTCGCGGATCAGGTCGTGGATCAGGTATGGGCAGACCGCGCTTGCGCCGTAGCCGATGAGGGCCGCGATGTGGTGGACGTCCCGGGCCTCCCCGGTGTCGGCGATCAAGCTGGCGCGCATCCGCAGACCGCGGCGGATCAGGGCGTGGTGAACCGCGCCCACGGCGAGCAGCATCGGGATCGGGGCGTACGCGGCGTCACAGGCGCGGTCGGACAGGATGAGGAGCGCTGTTCCCTCTTCGACCTGGTAGGCGGCTTCGTCGCAGAGCTGGACGAGCGCGCGCTCCAGCCCCTCCCCCCCGCGCGCCGCCGGGAAGAGCGCGCGGAGCGTCCGCGCCCGGAACCTCTCGTCCGGAAGCTCTCGGAGCGCGGCCAGGTCTGCCTCATCGAGGAGGGGTGTCCTCACCTCGATCAGGCGCGCGTGGTCGGGAGCTTCCTCGAGGAAGTTGCCGCGGGCGCCGAGGAAGGTGACAAGAGACATCACGAGCCGCTCCCGAAACGGATCGATCGGCGGATTCGTCACCTGAGCGAAGCGCTGCTTGAGGTAATTGTACACGAGCCGGGGCCGCGCGGAAAACACGGCCAGCGGCGTGTCATCGCCCATCGAGCCGACGGGATCCTTGGCCTCGGCAAACATCGGCTCATGGATCCGGTGGATCTCCTCCTGCGAGTACCCAAAGGTGACGGATTGCCGGCCGAGCGCGCCGGGGTCCGCTCCCGGGTCCTTCTCCGCGTGGCTTAGGCGCGCACGGCCCGCTTCGAGCCAGGCGCCATAGGGCCGCCGGGCCGCGACCTCCCGCTTGATCATGCCGTCGGTGAGGATGCGTCCGGAGACCGTGTCCACCGCGATCATCCGCCCGGGACCTAGGCGGCCCTTCTCCACGACATGCGCGGGATCCAGGTCGATCACGCCGACCTCGCTCCCGACGATCACGAGTCCGTCGCCCGTGATGGCGTACCGGGCCGGCCGCAACCCGTTCCTGTCGAGCGCCGCCGCGGCGATACGCCCGTCGGAAAAGGCAAGGGCCGCCGGTCCGTCCCACGGCTCGGAGATCCCGGCGTGGTACGCGTAAAACGCCCTCAGGTCATCGGGCATCTCGGAGATGCTCTCCCACGCCTCGGGCACAAGCATCATCATCGCGTGGAGGAGGTCCCGGCCGGAGTGGACCACGAGCTCGAGAGCGTTGTCGAGCATCGCGCTGTCGCTGCCGCCCGACTGGATCACCGGCAGGAGGTCGCGCATCCGCTCCCGCCACACGGTGGACCGGAGGTGGGGTTCCCGCGCCCGCATCCAGTTGATGTTCCCCCACAGCGTGTTGATCTCGCCGTTGTGGGCCAGGAATCGGAACGGCTGGGCGAGCGGCCAGCTGGGGAAGGTGTTCGTGCTGTACCGCTGGTGGAACAGCGCGAGCGCCGTCTCGAAGTGCGGGTCGCGGAGATCCGGATAAAACCGCGGAAGCTGGGGAGCGATGAACATACCTTTGTACACGACCGTCTGGTGGGAGAAGGACGGGACGTAGCAGTCGTCTACCTTGTCCTCGCGCAGCCGGCGCTCGATCACCTTGCGCGCCAGGTAGAGCGTGTGCTCGAACTCCTCGCTGCCGAGCCTCTCCGGCCGGCCGATCAGAACCTGCTCGATCTCCGGCCGCGTCCGGGCGGCTTCGTCGCCCAGCGCCGAGAGCGACACGGGCACTTTCCGCCAGCCGAAGAGGACCATCCCTTCCTTGATAACCGTGTCCTCGATGATGGCCCGCGCGCGCGCCTGCCGGGGAGTCTCCTGAGGGAGAAAGACCATGCCGACGCCCAGGTCGGTGTGCCGGGTGACACGGACGCCGAGACGGTGGAGGCCGGGGATGAGCAGGCGGTGCGGGATCTGCGTCAGGACTCCGGCGCCGTCGCCGGTCTTTCCGTCGGCCGAGACCGCCCCGCGGTGCGTCAGATTCGCCACGGCCTCGAGGGCGAGCTCGAGGACGGTATGACTGCGGCCGCCCGTCGCCGCGATGAACCCGACACCGCAGGAATCGTGCTCAAACCGTGGATCGTACAGACCGGTCATACGCGGCTCACGCGCCTCCAGGCCGTGCCATCGTCCGGTCCCGCCGGGCGATACAAAAATGCCCGAGGGGGCGATCCTGCGAGAGGAACCTCTCCCTCGGGCTTTTGTCCCGATGGTGTAGCCGCCGCGTGGGCTGCCTGCGCCGCTTGGTCCGGCCCGGCTCCTTCTGGGGGCCGCGGAACCCTAGACGCACTCCCTCTCCCGCGCCGGGCG
>DASUDA010000172.1:0-2976 GCA_036275835.1 bacterium
AAGGTTGATGCGGATCACGGGTCTTCCACTCCTCTTCGCCCCAGTCCCACGGCGATGGCCATTATCGAAGCAGCCTGCTCGCCGGCCTTCACGCGCGGGGGTGCGCCAAGTCCCTGGAACGGATCCCCCACCTCGACCGGCACGCCCAGATCGGTCGAGAGGTACCGGGTCAGCCCCGGCAGCAGCGCGCCCCCTCCCGTGACAAGAGCGCATTCCGGACCGGCGCCCCTGTTCCGGCCCTCGTAGTAATCGAGAGACCGCCGGACCTCGGTCGTCAGATCGCCCAGGCCGGCGATCATCACCTCTTCGAGCTGGCGGGGATCGGGGACGGGGGCTCCCTCCTGCTGCCCGCTACCCAGCTTGACCTTGAGGGTCTCCGCCTGGGCGAACTCCACCCCCAGGCGTTCGGCCAGGAGCCGGGTCACCGCGTTGCCGCCGAAGGCGACGGTGCGCATGACGCGAGGCACCTGCCCGTCGGCGATGACGATACCGGTGTTCTCCGCGCCGATGTGAACGTAGATCACGATTCGGTTCTGGGCCTGCTTTCCGCCCACGGTCATGGCACGGGCCAGCGCAAACGGCTCGACGTCCAGGATCTCCGGTTCCAGGCCGGCCGCCTTGAGCGCCGTCAGGTGCTGGGTCAGCACGTCCGTCCGAGCGGCCGCCACCAGGACGTCCAGCCGGGTGTTGCCGTTGTCCTTGAACTCGCCCACGACGAACGTGTCGTAGGTGACCTCGGCGATCGGGTACGGGAGGTACCGCTCCACCTCGAACCGCGCCGCGGCCTTGACCTCCGCCGGGGGCAGCTTGGGCATGCGGACCTCGCGCACGATCGCCACCTGGCCGTTGACGGAGGCGACCGCCTGCCGGGTGCGGATAGCGGCGGACGCCAGCGCCTCGCGGAGCGCCCGCCCGACGGCCTGAGGATCCGTGATCTTCCCTTCCTGCACCGCGCCGGCCGGCGTTGGCGCAGAGCCGGCGGCACGGATCGTGAGCCCGCCGCCGCCGCGGCCGATCTCGACGGCTTTGATCCTGGCGCTCCCGATGTCCACGCCCACGACCGTGCCCGCGCGAAATCTCCTGGCCATGTGTGCTGCCCTCCCCTCGCAGACGCGGGTGCCCTAGGGCTTATCCTGGGAACGGTCCTGCCAGCTCGTCTGCTGGAAGGTGAAGAACAGCGGGCTCAGCGGCAGCACCCCGGGGCCCGCGCACAAAGCCGAGTTGCCGGTCGAGGAGTCCGACACGGAAGGTGGCGTGTTGCTGAGAGGCGTGGCCGAGAAGATGCCGCCGTGGATCCTGGGCGTCCCCGCGAAATAGATGTTGCCCGGCGTGTAGATGAACCCGGAAAGGACCATGTTCGCTGCGAATGCAATGTCGCCTGTGGCCATGATGATCCCCCAGTTGTAGTTATCCCAGACGGTGTTGTCGCACGTTAACCCGGCGCTGCCGGTGAGCGAGGGGGAAATGCAGACCGTGTCCCCGGGGGCGGGTGGTGGTCCCCAGCCCGTGGCGCAGGGATTGACTCCTGTGAACCCCGCGTTGTCGATGATCAGGCTCTCCGGGTTGCTCTTGGTCCCGCTAAAGGTGACGCTCGTCTGTCCCGGATAGGCGTACTGCGTGATGGGCGGGTTGGGACAGGTGGGGTCGCTGAGGTTCATCGCGTCGAAGACGTTGATCCCCGGATTCTCGTTCTGTTTGCAGAACAGCGAGCTGATGTTCAGCGTGGGGACGAAGGGGATGTAGCGGATCCCGTTCTGGTTCCCCGGAGTGGCGCACGGCGCGGTGCAGGTTGGCGCCTGGAAGAACGTCTGCGCCACGGGGCGCTTGAGATCGTCGTCGATGAGATTCCAGTCGACATAGCGGGTCCCATTGGGAAGACCCGCGTTCTGGGAGCCGTAGTAGTGAGATCCGACCGGACATATCCCCGTGATCACGGGGATCGTCAGCGACACCGTGCCGGTGGTGGGGTTCACGCAGAAGGGCTGGGTGCTCGTGATCAGCATGACCTTTCCGCTGTAGGTCGGATTCGACCAGTAAGACGGGGTGTAGGCGAGAGGCGTGTAACTGACGTTCACCCCGCCCTGCTCCGCTGGCCTTCGATCCACCGCGGCGGGTAGCGACGATGCGTTCATCACCACGGTGAAATCGGCGACCGTCATGCCGATCGGCGTCTGGGGGTGCCAGTTGACCGGGGCCGCTTCGCCAAGACTGTCGGTCGCCCGGGCGCACGGAGTGGGCGCCACTTCCTGGCGAAACGTGTCGGACGCGCACTCATCGCCGGTGAAGGTTCCGGTGACGTTGGTCGGCGGCAGGCCGCACGGGATTGGGGACGGCGCTGGCCCGCTACCAGCCGAGATCGTCGAGCCCGCCAGGACCTGCGTGCCCGTCAGGTTCGTCGCCGTCGCCCCTGTCGCGCACAGCGGCGATTTCTTGTACTGGCTGAACGACACGCTCGAGCTGGAATACACGTCACCGGTGTCGAGGGACGCGTCGCCGTTGAAGATCACCTGCGAGCCGTAGAGGATGGTGCCCGTGCCGTTCCTGAAGACGGCCCGGAGAAAGATGCGGACGTTCCGCTGCGCTCCCGAGTAGGTCGCCGTCGACAGAACCGGGAACATCCAGGGGTTGCTCGCCACGGTGGCCTGGTATTTTACCGTCCCGCTCGCTCCCGGCTGCGCGGAGCTGCTGGACGCCAGGCTGTTGGTGAAGCACCCGGCCCCGGGGCACGGCCCCCCGGCGGTGATGACCGACCCCGGGCCGGTCCCGAACATCCCCAGCCGCGCCGCCGCTTCTTGGGCCCCCGCTTCCGCGAGCCCGAGCGCCTGGGTGCTGCTGCGGTTGGTCGAGGCGAAGATGCCCTCGTTCTGGTTGATGAACATGAATCCGAAGAGCATCATCCCCAGGGCGAAGAGCAGGATGACGGCCGTCACCAGGGCGAATCCCCGGCTGTCGGCCGCCGCACGCCGCAGCCGGCGG
>DASUDA010000173.1:0-8393 GCA_036275835.1 bacterium
CCGCTGGCCGCGCCGCCGGACGTGTGGGCCGTCTTTCTCCAGGCCCGCAAACGCGACCCCCACACGTACGTCGGAGACATCCACGCGCCCGATGCGGAGATGGCGCTGGTTCTGGCGAAAGAAAACTACACCCGGCGCGACCCGTGCGTCAACCTGTGGGTCGTTCGGGCCGACCAGATCCATGCGACGACCTCCGACGCGGTGGAGATGTTCGAGCCCGCGACGGACAAGAGTTATAGGTTCGGGGGCTCGTATCGCCAGCAGCAGAAGGTGTACCGGAGCGGGTGGCGGCTGTCTCACCGGGAGGAGGACCAGTAAGTGCCCCCCGGACTCGCCGCGATCGCAGATCCCGCCCTCCGCGCCGCCTTCCGAGACTGGCTGCTCCGGACCGCGGACGACGAGCTGGTGATCGGACACCGGCATTCGGAGTGGACGGGCTTCGGACCGGACATTGAGAGTGACGTCGCGATGAGCAGCATCGCCCAGGAAGAGATCGGACACGCCCGGGCATTTTATGAGCAGGCCGCCACCGAGGACGGGAGCGATGCAGACACCCTCGCGTTCGGCCGCTCCCCCGCGGAGTACCGCCACGCGATCCTGCTGGAGCGTGAAAATGGCGGGTGGGAGTTCTCGATCCTGCGGCTGGCCCTCTATGAGCCCTTCGAGGCCGCGCGCCTCCGCCTCTTGGGCGCCTGCGGGCACGAACCGCTCGCCGGCCTGGCGCGGACCATTTCCCGAGAAGAACGCTACCACGGCATATTTGCGCAGACCTGGCTCACGCGCCTGGCCCGGGCGACCGCTGAAGGACGGATGAGAGTCCAGGGGGCGCTCGACGCTGCCTGGCCCGACGCCCTCGGACTGTTCGAAGCCACCCCGGCCGACGATCTTCTGCGTGCGCGCGGCGTGCTTCCACAGTCTCCCGCATCTCTGCGCACGGAGTGGGAAGAGGCCATACGCCCGACGGTGGAAGGGCTCGGGCTGACTGTGCCGCCGGCGGCGGCCCGCGAGGGAGGGCGCCGCGGAGTCCATACCCCGGAGTTTGATCGGATGCTGGCTCAGATGACCGAGGTCCGGCGCTCAGACCCGGAGGCCCGATGGTGACCGCCGCTATGCGCGAGACGGCGCTCCTCGAAGCGGTGTGGGACGTTCTCCGGTCGGTGGAGGATCCGGAGCTCCCCATTACGATCACGGACCTGGGACTGATCCGCGATGTCCGGGTGGCGGACGGCCGGGTCGCGGTGCGTCTTATTCCCACGTGGACCGCATGCCCGGCGCTGACGGTCATCCGGCATCGGGTGCGGGAAGCGCTCCGTGCCCTGGCGGGCGTCCGGGAGGCGTCGGTGGAGTACACCTACGACGAACCGTGGACGCTCGAGCGGATGACGCCGCGGGGCCGGCAGCGCCTGCGGGAGTACGGCCTCTCGGTTCCGGCCTGCCGATTCGCCGAGCCCCCGGAATGCCCCTACTGCGGATCGCGGGATGTCAGGGTGGAGAGTCTCTTCGGCCCGACCCTGTGCCGGGCGACGTACCTGTGCCGGACCTGCCGGAATCCGTTCGAACGCTTCAAGCCTCCGGCCGAGCCCGCGACCGCCTGAGGTCGCGCGCCGCCTGACGTCCGCCGCCTAGATCGCCTCGATCACGTCCCGGAGGACCGTCGCCGCCGCCACCATGCCGGCGATCGTGGCATGCTCGCCCGCCACATGGGCCTTGCCGATGGAGCCCGGCCCGATGTTGCAGAAGTCGCGCGTCCTCTCCGCGAAGATCGAAAGATCCTGGCGGCCCTGGGACAGCTGCAGCGCGGCGCTTCCCTGAGTGCGGGTGAGCACCTCGCTGGCCACGGTCAACGTGTGCCCCTCCCGGTCGGCCAGGGTGGGAAGGCAGAGGCGGCTGATCTCCACCTCGTGCGGCACCCCCTCGGTGGCCTCCCGCAGCTCGGCCTCGAACGTGCCATAATCCTCGCCCACCGCCAGACGCCGGTCCACCGTGAGATGCAGGCGGTCAGGGATGATGTTGTCGGCGATCCCGGCCTGCGCGGCCACGACGGAGAGGGAAGGCACGCTTTGCACGCCCGGCGCCACGTCGAAGGGACGAAGGCGTTCGGCGACGGTCGCGATCCGCTGGATGACCCCCACGCCGAGGTAGATAGCGTTTTCTGCCCGGCGCCAGTCTGAGGAGTGGCCGCTGCGACCGAGCACGGTGAGATACCCGATCGCGCGGCCCTGGCACCCGATGCCGATGTGCAGCCTGCCCGTTGCCTCATCAAACGACGGCTCCGTGGTGAGCGCATAATCAGGCCGAACCCGGCTGATGAGGCGTCTGACCCCGTTCCGGGGCGTGACCGCTCCGCCTTCTTCGTGATTGGTAAATGCAAACCACGTGCGGACCCGAGGCCGGACGTGCTGCGTGAGCCACATCATGCACGCCAGTCCGGCCTTCATGTCCGAGGCGCCCAACCCGATCACCCGACCGTTTTCCACACGCGGCGCAAATGGGTCCGTCGTCCACCCAGGGACAGGCGGGACCGTGTCCATGTGCCCGTTCACGACGAGCAGGCGGTCGCCCCGGCCGACCTCGGCCGTCACATTCCCTTCCTCGTCCCGCCCGACCGTGACGCCGGCGCGCGCCAGTGTGTCGTGGATGTACTGTGAGATCGCCGCCTCTTCGCCCGTGACGCTTCGGACGCTGACGAGATCACATAGGGTCTGCTCCAGATACGCCGCCATCTCCGGCACAGGCGCCCCTCCGTCTCCACAGATGATCACCGCGCAGGGACCACTGCTCGAGAAACATTCGCTCCGGGCGAGGAGGACGCCTCCGCGATGTCAGGCTACGGCGGGTAAATCACCCGAAACCGGTCGTAGGCCTCGACAAGTGCGGCCCCCGATTCGGGGTCCGTAAACGCATATTCGTAGCGGCTCACCCGCGCCAGGACAAGCGGCCGGGCGCCCCCTGTCACGTCGCCGAGGATAGGGCGGGGAGCTCCGGTCTCCCCGGTGACGCACGGGCTCGTGGTGAGGAAATACTCGCGGAGCACCCTCGCCTGCAGCAAGGAAGACAGGACTCGCGGGCCGCCCTCGCTCACCACGAGGCGGGCGCCGCGCCCGCTCAGGACCTCCAGCGCCGCGCGCACGTCGGGACGGCCGTCCCGCCCGGACGCCACCCGGACCACCTCGACGCCTCGGGCCTCGACGCGACGAACGTCCTCCGGCAACGACCGGTCCCCGGTCACGATGACTTTCTCGAAGGAGGGGTCCGAGAAGAATCGCCGGGAGAGGACGGTCTTATCCCAGGCCAGGTGTGAAGTGATCACCACCGCCAGGAACCGCGGAGGCCGCCCCTCTGCTGTCCGTCGTGCCACCTCCGACTCCGGCAGCGCGGCACCGACGTCCTCCGCAACCATCGTGCCCGCGCCGATCAGCAGGGCGTCGGCGGCCGCCCGCAGGCGGGTCAGCACGAGACTGTCCACAGGAGTCCCGATTGTCGCCGCCTTCCCCCCGACCGTCGCCTCGCCATTCTGCGTCATGATCATGTTGGCGATGAGATAGGGGAGGGGAGGCGTGGGAGAGGGGAAGGCAAGCCGTGTGTAGAGATCGCCAATCAGGACATCCCGTGGATGCGGCTCGGACTCGTGCCAGACCAACCGGACGGCGGGCGGGAGGTGCAGGGCGCGCTTCCACCCCGGTCCGCTCATAGGACGACGCCGGCGCCGGTTCGAGTGGCTGCGCGCGCGGCGGCATCACCCGCCGCTGGTGAGGGGAGGGAGGGCACGCATGCGGGGGGAATGCTGGAGTCCGGGGGTCTCCTCATGTGGAGTGGACACGCCACGGTATACCGATGATAGCACAACCCTTCCCACCGCACGGTTGCCGAGCGAGAGCGCAGTGAGCGAGGCGGGGGACCACGCCTGGCACTCCACGTGGCACTCGCTGTGGCGCTGCCTGGACGCTCTCGAGGATTACGCCCGACGGCTCCGGCGCCTGTCTCAGGAAGAGCCTCTGCTCCAGGCGCGGCCTGATTACCCGCGTGCGCGGAGCGGGCGGTCTTACGACGCGGAGCTCCGGGAACTCTTTCGCGGGCTCAGCGAGACCCTCGGGAATGTTCAGCAGTCGCTTCCCATCGTTCTTCCAGACAGCCAGGCCCCGGCCGGCGTCGCGCCTGACGAAGCGCCCCGCGCCATCCGGGCCAAGTTGGAGGCGCTGGCGCGTCTATTAAAGAGCCTGGAGCACGAAGCCTTCGAGCCGCCGCCGCCGCTCCCTCAACACGCCCCGCCGTATCTGGCCGCGGCCCCGAGTCACGATCTTGCGGGATCGAAGGCCGTCTTGCTGAGCCAGGGGATTGAGGAAGCCGTCGCCGCGCTCCGGAATACCCTGCTGGGCGCCTTGAACGCCACTACGCCGCCGATCCGGACGCCGCCTCCGCCCGAGGCGTGAGAATGTCTTCAGCCGGGAACCGTCCGCCCAGGATCGCCTCGCTGTTGACGCCTATCCACCGCTCCAGCACGCTCGCGTAGACGCTCCGGAAGTCGATCCGGTACTTGAGATCTCCCTGGTCGAGATCCGCGAGGCTCGGATGGGCACCGTGAATTCCGGGGACGACCGTGCTGCCGATCAGAAACATCGGCGCCGCGGTCCCATGGTCGGTGCCGCCCGAGGCGTTCTCTGCCACCCGGCGGCCGAACTCGGAGAAGGTCATCACCAAAACCTTGTCCTGGACCCCCTTCTGCGCGAGGTCCTTCACGAACGCCCCGAGACCCGCGTCCAGAGACTCGAGGAGGCGGTCGTGCCGGCCGGCCTGGGTGGCGTGCGTGTCAAAGCCCCCCAGGCTCAGATGGTACACCCGGGTGGGTGCGCCGGCGGCGATAAGTTCGGAGACGATCTGGAGCTTCTGGCCGAAGGGATCTTTGGGATATCCGTTCCCCCCGTCTTTGGGGAAGCGGCCGGCGATCGCGTGGATGTCCGCGGCGGCCAGGAGCGCGTTCATCTCCGTGTGGGCGAGGAAGTCCACCGTCGGTTCCGCGCCCGGAACCGGCTGGAGCAGCCGGCGAAAGGCCTCCAGCTCTTCGGGGCCCGCCCCCCGGATCGGGTGGAAGCCGAACCGCACGGGGTTCTCGAGGGCCACGGTGCGGGCGGTGCTTCCCTGCATGGCGAGCGGCAGCTCATTGGACAGCGTGATCCCCGCGGCCACCCCGCAGTCCGGGCACTCGCTGTCGAACAGCCGCCCCAGCCAGCCGCTTCGCGGACCGGTTCCCGCGGGATCGGCGGTCTGCCAGATCTCCATTGACCGGAAGTGGCTGCGGTTGGGGTTGGGATACCCGACGCCCTGGACGATGCTCAGCCGCCCCTGATCAAAGATGTCTTTGAGATCTTTGAGCGCCGGGTTCAGCCCGAGTTCATCCGTCAACCGGAAAAGCTTCCCCTGCGGCACCGCGAGGTGCGGCCGCGCTCGGTAGTACTCGTCGTGGGCATAGGGGACCACGGTGTTCAGGCCATCGTTCCCGCCGCCCAACTGCACGACGACGAGCGTCGGCCAGTCGGGCCGCCCGGGCGCGGACGATGCGAGGGTCTGGTCCCAGGGGTTGTTCAGGGCCAGCGCCGTTCGCGTGAGGAACATCGGGGCGGTCGCCCCCGCGGCGACGATCGTCAGCCCCTTCGCCATGAATTCCCGCCGCGTCATCATGCTGCGCATCGTGTCTCCCTTCTCAGGCAACCTGATACTCGGGCATGCTCATCGTGAGGTGGAGCACTTCGGGGGTCACGCCGCCCGCGGCCAGCGGGGACAAGACACTCCGGCGGGGGGTGGGGAGGGACCGCCCAAAAAGGCGCGATGTGACCGCGTCGAGGGACGAGAACGCCGACAGGTCGGGGGAACCCAGCGCGCCGGCCACCAGGCCCGCGAGGACGTCTGTGCGGGCAAACACGGTTCCGGCGTTCATCCACGCGGCTTCCCCATGCCAGCCGGCCACCGTCGGGGGAAAGAACAGGCGCTGCCCCATCCCGGCCATCGCCTGCGACAGGCGCACCCAGTCAGGATCGGCAATACCCAGGTGCCGCACGGCGCCCACGACGAGTTGCGTGGGGCTTTTGACCTGCGTGTACATAACCTCCTGACCGTAGAACGCCCGTGAGCGAAACACCGCCCGCAGGACCGGAGCGACCTCGTACCCGGCTGAGAACAGCTGCTGCGCCATCGCATCCACAAGGCCCGGATCGGGTTGCGGGGAGACGAAGAACCGGGCCAGCTTGCCGGCGATCCACTGCGGGGTAGCTGGGTGGGCGAGGATGATCCGCATGATGTCTGTGCCGTCCCACGCGCCGCTCTGGCCGAGAAAGGACTTGGTCCCGCCATCGTGAAGGAGCGGCTTGAAGGCAAACGTCCGTCTGTCGACATACGACCGGTAGTCCCGAAGCGTCCACCCGGTCCACGCCCGAGCCGATTCCTTGATGTCGGTCTCCGTGTAGTGGCCGATCCCCATAGTGAACAGTTCGATCAGCTCTCGGGCCCAGTTCTCGTTGGGGTGCCCCCGGCGGTTCTCGTCATTGTTGAGATAGCGCAGCATCGCGGGATCGCGGGCGACCCCGTCCAGGAGGCGGGCGAAATTGCCGGCGGCGTGGTGGCGAAACAGCTGGTTCTGGTTGTACATCGCGATCGCGTCGTGCACGTCGCCGAACGAACTGGTGAAGTGGCCGTGCCAGAACAGGGTGAGCTTTTCCTGCAGCGGTGCGGGGGTTCGCGCCATGCGGTCGAGCCACCATGCCGTGAGGCCCACGATCGCCCGACCGTGCTCCCGCTGCGCCTCCTGGTAGAGGGCGCGCAGCTCCGGATTGTGTCTGAGGCGCACCCTGGACAGGGCGCGACGCACAACGTCTGCCTGCTGCTCGGCCGCCCGGACCTCATCGAACAGTCCGGGGGAGTCCGGTTCGGGCGGGAACGCGAAGAGTGCATCCACCGCCCGGTCGGGACCGGAGGCGACGGCCTCGGCCACCTCCTGCGGGAGCGGGCCGAAGCCCGCGCGCCGCAAGAGGTGGGCCGCCTTCGCAGCGTCCCACGGATCTCCGGGCGAGGGCACAAACGGCTCCAGCGCCGCCGGCATCACCGGACCTCCTCTCGTGTGGACTGACATCTGCCTAAGCGCCAGTGGATCCCGGAAAGTTCCCCGCAGTATCTCGCCGGTGGCGCGGGCTCATCAGGGGCAGAGGTATCCTGAGGTCAGAATCAGACGAGGGCGATTCGACTACCAACACACGAGGCAGCTGGTTATCTGGTCGTGACCGGACCCCGGAGACGGGCCGACGTGGCAGGCGCCCGGCCCCGATAGCGGAGACGCTGGACGGCGCGCCGGAGGCGGGCGTCGGTCACCTCATAGTACACCTGCGTCGTGGTGGGGCTCTCGTGGCCCAGCAGGCGTTGGGCCTCTTCGATGCCGAGGCCGACGTTGGCCATCTGCTGGCCGGCCGTATGGCGCAGGTGATGAAACGCCACCCCCTCCGGGATCGGCACGCCGGCGCGCTCAGCGTACTGCTTGAAGATCTTCTCGAGGCTCGCGTAGTGAAGGCGGGCCCGCCTCCTCTGGAATGGCAGGCGGAAGAAGAGCGCGGTCGTCGCCTTCGCCGGCCGCACCTCGAGCCATTTCAGGAGAGCCGACCGGGCATCGGCGGTGAGAGGGAGGACCTGTTCCTTGCCCCCCTTGCGCCACACGACGATCGACGCCTGCTCTGGATCGGACAGGTGCACCACTCTTTCGATATCAAGACGGATCACTTCGCTCACCCGCAGACCCATCAGGCCGAGCTCGGCCATGGCGCGATCTCTGAGCACGCGCGGAGAATCTCCCTCGAAGGCGCTTCGAAACAGGGCGACCTGGTCCTCGGTCCACCAGCGGTGCACCCGCCGGGGACGCCGGGGAGGACGGAGATCTTGAGCCACGGAGAACGCGCGCCCCTGCCGTCTGCGGAGCCACTCGTAGAACTGTCGGAGCGCGGTAATGCGGCGCGCCCGCGTCCCGACGGACAGCCCGGCCTCCGTCATCCGCCGAGTGAATCGGAGGAGATCCCCCGCCGTCGCAGCCTCCAGGTCCCCGCGGACGTACTCGGCGAAGTCCTGGAGGTCGCGAACATAGGCGAGGCGGGTGTTCATCGCCCGGCTGGCTCCTTCGAGATCGGTCCACCATTCGAGGAGAAGGGGATGCGTGGACGGCACCGGGGATCGCGGACGGCGCGGCGGCATCGTGGGGTCTGCTAGTTCGAAGCTCCAGGAGGATTCTCCTTGTGTTGTGTATGATCTGTTGGGAAAACTTCCTCAATCCGAACCGGTACGCCCGAACGCCGACAAAGGGGGATGGGCCATGCTCTCGTGTTCAAAGTGCGGCAAGGAGTACACGCCCAAGTCGAAGGGAT
>DASUDA010000174.1:0-2844 GCA_036275835.1 bacterium
GGAGCGGTGCGTGCAGGTGGCGCGACCGCGGCGGGACCGGAGACGCTGCGCGTGGCCAGCCCCTGGTAGATCTGCAGTCCCAGCAGCAGCGAAAGGCCGCCCGCGACGGCCGCAGACGCGAGCGGATACTTCCGCACGATCTCCTTAAGCCGCTGCATCTGTTTCGTCTTCATGGCCCTCCTCCGGGCAGCCCACCGGGGATGTGCATCACGACAGCCTTGTCAGATACCATTGGACAATGACGTCCTGACCGAACATGGCGATCACCGCGCCGACCGCCAGCGCCGGCCCGAAAGGAATCACGTCCTTGCGCGTCCGCAGCCGCAGCGCGATCAAGATTAGGCCGGCTATGGCTCCGATGGTGACAGCGAGAAAGAGCGCCACAATCGCTCCGGGGGAGCCCAGAAACGCCCCCAGCATGGCGGCAAGCTTCATGTCACCTCCACCCATCCCTCCGCGGCTGAGGATCCCGATGAGCAGGAATATCCCGCCCGCCCCGGCGGCGGTGAAGACCGAGGAGGCGAGCATTCCCGTTCCCGATGCACCGGCAAAGATCAATCCCAGCGCGATCCCCGGATACGTAATCGCGTTCGGGATGAGGCCCGTCTCCAAATCGGTAAAGAACACCACGAGGAGGGCGACCGCGAGAACCGCAAACCGTGCGGCCATGAGCGTGACCCCGTATTGCCACACGAGACCCGCGAGGAGCGCGCCTCCGGCGGCTTCGACGACAAGGTACCGCAGGCCAATCGGTCTCCTGCAGTGGCGGCAGCGCCCTCTCAGCAGCAGATAGCTCACGATCGGCAAATTGTCCCAGGGGGAGATAGGGGTGCCGCAGTGCGGGCACCGAGACCCCGGCGCGACGATGGATTCCTGCCGGGGCAGCCGGTAGATTAAGACGTTGGCGAAGCTCCCCAGCACGGTTCCCAATACGAGCGCGAGGCCCACGAGCCACCCGCGTCCTCCGACGTAGTCGAGACCCACACGCCTCACCTTCAATGCGCAGCACCCACGCATGGTGCCGGCCCTGAGTCGGCTCGACGCGACCTGCGAGAAAATACCGCGCGGTCTTCTCCGCTTGCTTAGCTCTCAGCACGATGTTCCCCTTGGGCGCGCCGCCGGGCTATGGCGCCGTGGGATCCTCATGGGGCCGAGTGATCAGCTCGCTGATCGTCGGCTCGATCCACCGCTTGGTCATCCCAAAGACGAGGTACCGCAGGTATCCTGCGAGCGAGAGATACCTGGTCTGGACCGTAAACGATTTGAGGCGGCTGATGTCCGGAATGGCGCCTTCCCCCGATGCTGCCCCCCGGGGAATCGTCGTCACCGGAGCCGCGGCGACGTTGGCCCACGTGGCACTCGCGCCGGGAGGGGTTGCAGTGGCTTCACGCGGCGCGGACGTCTGGATGGGCCCCGGTGCAGCCGGTGCCCTGTCCGTTGGTGCGCCGCCGATCACCGCGCCGCCGATCAGTCCGCCCCCGATCGGTGTGCCGCCGATCGGCGTGCCGCCGATCGTTACACCCCCCGTCGTTCCGTCGCTCGTCGGTGCGCCGGCAGTCGGTATCTCATCCGGCGCGGCCTGTGACGTGACCGAGGGGGTCACCGGCGACGAAGGCGTGGTCGGGGGCGCGGTCGGGAGGGCGGGCGAGCCAACGGGCCGGAAGATCATCACCACAGCCACGGAATGCCGGTCCAGACCAAAACCGATGCCCTGCGCTTCATAGAGAATGCCGGGAAACCCCTCCACCAGACCGACGCTGCGGGGAGCGCCGAACACGGCCACCACGGACTCTCGCGTTGACCCGAGGCCGACCCCCCGAATCATTCCCACCAGGCTGTTGGTTGTCGTCAGCGCAATGATCATATTCTCCCGGGTGTAGGCCGAGATTCCGTACTGATCGAAGGTGTACGCAAGGGTCCCGTCAGTGCTGGCCAGCCGGACCTCGCTTGGCGCCCCCAGCCGCTGGATGACCTCTGAGATTCGTGTTCCCAACGCGATGTCGGCAAGCCCGACTCCCGGAATGAGCGCACCGACTCCCTGAGCCCACGCCCACGGGAGCAGTACGCATGTCATGAGGGCGGCCAGGATGACCGCCAGACCCCTGAGCTCCGGATGCCGCATGACTCTTCCCACCTCCAGGGATTTCCCCCGTGAGGAGCCTCCACATTGCAATAAGTATGCCCCAAACATTCCGGAGACAGGACATTTTCCTCCCCCTCGAAATCTGTGCGCGACCTGTGAGGCGCGTGAGTGACGTCTGATTCGTGCGCCGGGACTGTGCGGGGTGGGACGAGGGATTTACGAAATCGGGGCCGTGCGGATTTCTATGAGGTGGCCGGGATCAGCATCATTTACGGCCGCCGTGCGGCGCTCAAGACGAGGCCGATCCGGTCGCGAAGATGGCTGAGGGCGCGAAAGTCGGCGGGCGCCGGGTGTCCCGACGTGAGATCCCGCCCGACGGCATCCCAGACCGGGGTGAGCATCTCGCGGACCGTCGCCCTCGCAGAGACCAGAGTATCCTCCCAGCGGTTCCGGAGATCACCGGGCATCCCCGCGGCCGCGGGGCCCTCGATCGATCCGCGAATGAGATCCACCAGGCTCATCGTCCCTTCCGCATCCTCCACGCAGCGGCTCACGAGGTCAACGGCTGTGCGTTCACCGCGGGACGGCCTGGCCAGTCCGCACGCGCTTCTGAGGTGCGCCAGAACGTCCGTGAGCTGTCCACCCTCCGCCTCGAGGATATCGGAGAGGCTCTCCGACCAGGCGGTGCCGCTTCTCGCGGCCGAGGGCGCGGGTACCGCTCCCCGCGAGGGGGGCGCTGTTTCGGAGAGAACCGAAGACGG
>DASUDA010000175.1:0-15759 GCA_036275835.1 bacterium
CTCTGCGACTCCGGAGGCGCTGAACGTCTGCCCGCGGAGCACGAGGTCTGGGGAGAGAAGACGCGCCCGAACATCCGGATCCTGGAGGGTCCCCCGCACGTCGCCGGTCAGCGAGACGGTCCCCTCCACCGCCCCGCCCGAGGCGAAGACGGCGTCGAGGTCCGCGAGCCGGATCGCCTCTCCCCACACGTGCACATCCACCGGCCCGCGGGTATCAATTGTCCCCGCCGCCTGCAGGTGGGAGCCGTTGACCCGGGCATCAAAGTTCAGCAGGCGGAACAGGGTGCCCTCGCCGGCGATCCGCGCTTCCGCGCGGTCCAGGCGCTGTCCGCGCACGCTGCCGCGGGCGAGCGAGACCTCTCCCGACACAACCGGCCGGGTGAGCGGGCCGTTGAGCGTGAGATGACCGGACAGGGTGCCGGTGATGTCGGATGAGGGAATCGCGTCGTGGACGCGCGGGCCCAGCCGGACTTCGTCTGCGCTCACGACGAGGTTCTCCGCCGACAGCGGATGCAACCGGACTCCTCCGCGGATCCGGTAGCGAGTCGGGCCGTCCAGGAGATCAAGGCCGTGGGACGAGAGCCCGGCAGGGCTGACGGTAAGATCCCCCGCGGCAAACGCAAAGGGCACCGGCCCCAGGCGGCCGTCCCATGCCGTGAGATCCCCGGAGATGACCGGCTCCGCCGCTGTTCCGGTGAGTCGACCATCCAGAGTCGCGTGGCCCGTCACCGGCACGGTGCCGAAGAGCGTTCCGCCGGCGAGCCGGCTAAGAGATACGTTGCGCGCAGATACGCTCAGATCCAACGCGCCGCGCGGGTCGATACGGCCCGACGCGTCCACGGTGGCCTCCCCCGCGCGCGCTCGGAGGGAGTCCAGGTGCACGGTTCCCGCGTCGTCCCAGACTAGCGCGTGGAGGACGTCAAATGCCTGGCCGCCCACGGAACCGGCGTTCATCGAAACGCCCGCCAGCAGATGGGCGCCATCGCCCCTGACGGCCCCGGCGAGGTCCCCGGACACCCGGCCCGTGAGGCCGGACGGGACCTGCAGCCCGACAGACTGTAAGGCCTGCACGTCGATATTCTCGGTGGACCCTGCAAACTGATACTCCGGCGCCCCCCCGGTGACGTTCAGCACCCCAACACCCGACACGCGCCCGCCCGCGAGGCGGGCGGAGAGGTCGGCGAGCGTAAGCATCCCGTCCGCGTAGGAGACGTGGGTGCGCAGGTCCGAGAACGCCTGACGGTTGAGGCGGCCGCTCGCGAACGTCACGTCTCCGTCGAGATACGGCGCATCCGCAGGGCCCGTGATCCACACGTCCCCGCGGGCTACGCCCGTCAGTCCCAGCCGGGCGCGGGGGAAGAACAGGGCGCGGACGCTCGCCAGGTCGAGGGCGGGAGAGGTGATGGCCAGATTGAGCCACGGGCCCCCGGGGTAGGCGATCTCCCCCACAAGCCACAGCGGTGAGCCGTTGGCCTCCAGGGTCAGCCCCTCGGTCGAGGCATGATCCCCATCCAGCGCCAGCCACCCCGAGACGTGCTGCAGGTGCATATGCGTGGGGACGTATTCGGCCTGCGCGTCCGTCAGGCGGAGGCGGGCCGTGTAGTCCAGCACGACGCCGCCTCGGGACGGCGTGGCCAGAACGTGCACCTGGCCGTCGAAACGTCCCCCCTGCCAGCGGAGGTCACTCAGGCGGACCAGGTAGCCGCCCCAGTGTTGGGCGACCCCGTTCTCGGCGGTTACGTCCAGATCGTAGACCCCGGGATCTGCCAGGTACCGGCCACGGACGGCCGCCCCTTCTCCATCCGCGCTGCGGCCCCTCGCCTGGATGGACACGCGCCGACCCCTTTGGAAATCGATCGACCCGGTCACATGGGTGAACCGTGTGCCGAACGGGGATCCTGTCGCCCCCCAGGCGTCGGTGTAGGCGATAATTCCGTTAGTGATCACAACGCGTCCGTGAAATTCCGGCGGCAGCGGGCTCACGCTGTGCGTGAAGAGATCCTCCACATTCCACCGGCCG
This sequence comes from bacterium, assembly GCA_036275835.1. Classification (GTDB taxonomy): domain Bacteria; phylum Sysuimicrobiota; class Sysuimicrobiia; order Sysuimicrobiales; family Segetimicrobiaceae; genus DASUDA01. Next base: position 2,021 of record DASUDA010000175.1, read on the forward strand.
GACGCGTCCCGCTCGATGACCAGGCGGGCGGTCGTCACGTCCGCCCGCACGATACTCTCGAGAACGGCGCGCGGATGCAGGACAAGGCCCAGAAGGTCGACCGTCAGATGGACACGGTCGGCCGAGAACGCCACCCCCCGGCTGAACCCACCCTCTTCGGCGATGACGAGGTCCCGCAACTCGATTCCGCGGAGGAGATCACCGCTCACCTCACCGAGTGCAACCGACCGGCCGAGATCCTGCGAGAAGCGCAGCACGATACCCTGGCGCACCTCTCCGGCGAGCCAGCCGCTTTGGACAAACATCTCCCACGCGGCGAGGACACCGAGCGCGAGAACGGCGGTGGCCGCCGCGCAGCGCCAGGCGGCGGCCCACCTCAGGAGGCGCCGGTACCGGCCGGGCAGGGGGGCGGTCAGCGCGCTCCCTCAACCACGATCGGAAACTGAAAGCGACCGCGCAGGACCCACGGGGTCGTCTGCGCCACCGTGGCCCGGTTCACCCCGGCGGGCGGCGCGGCGGCGGGAGAGGTTCGCTGCGCGGCCCCCACGAGCTCGACGACAACGTCGGTGTTCTTCTCCCCCTTCTCAAACGCGCTGATGGCGTCCGTCAGCGTCCGCGCCGTTCCCAGCGACTGACTCGACGTCAGCCCCACGCCGAACAGCGGCGGAAGCGTGGAGACGCCGCCCGCGCGCACGATGAGCATCGCGGACCCGGGGACGAAGCCAGCCGGAACGGGCAGGGTCACCTGCTCGGTGCGAGGCGCTCCGCGGAAGGGTCGAAGTGTGACCCGCACCGCCAGCGTGCCGCCCGGGGAGACCGGACCCTTCGTGATTTCCACGTCGGTGATCGCCGCCGTCTGCTGGTGTCCCGTGACGCGGACGTCCATCCGCATGTCGCTCGGTCCGACGTCGGAGAAGTCATTGTCAAACATCAGGCGCATCGCCTGCGGCACTTCCGTCAGCGCCTGTTGGGCGATGTCGGTATCGCTGTAGAACAGATTTTCTCGGACGATCGAATTCCGCAGTTCGCGGCCGCGGAGGACCATCCGGACAAGGGCCGTGCCCTCGCCGGAGCGGTTGAGAGCGCGCTCAATCGCCTCTTGAGCGCCCAGCATGACGAGGGCGGGCGCGACCTCTTTGCTGGTGACCACCTGAAAATTGAATTGCCGGGAGAGCCCGGCATCGCTGTCCGTCACTCTGACCCGCACGCCGAACACCCGCGGATACCGGCCGATCGTCCCCGCGATCGCGGCCGGCCGATCCTCCGAAATCGTCCCCACGACGGCTCCGGCGGCGCCGACGTTCAGGTTCCGCTGCAGCCCGCGAACCGTCTGAAAGATCGTGGCGTTCGTGAGCAGGTAGCGGGCAATCCCGACGTCCGCGAACGGATGCCCAAACGCCAGAATGCGGTTCCCGTCGCGGTAGGTCAGCGTTCCGATCGCGTACGCGGAGATGTCCCCCTGCATCAGCCCCACGCCGATGGCGCTGCCGGGTTCGAGCGGCAATGAGGCCGGCAGGTCCGCCGGGCCGCTTCCCTGCATCGGCAGGATCCCCATCGGCTCGAGAACGCGGCCGAGGGAGTCCAGTTCCGTCGCCCCGAGCCCGGACACAAACAAAGGGGTGACCGCGGGAACGGCCACGAGTTCATCGGGGCGGGGGGCGGGGCCGGGCCGTCCGGCCGCCATCGTGATCCACCGGATCGTGCGATCGCCCAGGCGGAACGGTGCCACCGCATATGTTCGAGGGTCCGTCCGGCCCGTGGAGGATCCGCGCGGGAGGTCTTTGAGCATGTCATCGATCGGCGTGAACAGGCCGACAAAAGGATCGGTCGCCTGGAACGAGTAGCTGAACGCCCCCGCGAGGCGGCCCTGCAGGTAGATGGGGCTGCCGCTCATTCCGGCCGCGAGCCCGCCGACGCTCTGGAGCGCCGGCCCGGACGCGCGGAACAGGACCAGATCTCCGGCGGGTCCGGCATTCTTGAGAACCCCCAGGACCTGGACGTGAAACTCAACGACGTCGGTGCCGAGAACCGTGGTCCTGCCCACGCCCGTCATGCCGGGGACGATCGCGGAGGTGGGGAAGACGGCGGGAGCGGCGCCCAGCGGAGGCGCCACGAGCCCTGCCACAGTAAGCATCACCAGCGCCCACACCGCGATCCTCGGAAGCCACTCTCGCGCGATCTTCCTCCTACCACTCATATGTTCGCCTCTCCTGGTCATTGCGTGCAGGATTACTTCACCGTGATGGGGATTTGAAACCTGCCGAGCACCACCCATTCAGTCGGAATCGATGTTCCCGCCGAGGCGTCAAACCCCGGGTTTGCGTTGCTGCCGGCGGCGGTCAGGACGGAATCGGGAAGGAGCTCAACGAGCACCTCCGTGTTCTTGCCGGAGTGCTCAAACTGGTCTATCGCCGCATCCAGCGAGGCGGCGGCGGGAGGAGTTCCCTCCGTCAGCACAAGTTGATCGAACTGCTGGGAGGAAGGGGCCGGACTGGACGGGGCCCCGGCCGCTCCGACGAGAAGGAAGGCCGGCCCGGCCGGGAAGTCGGGCGGTATGGCGAATTCGACCACCCGCGTGAAAGGGGACGCGCCTCCGAACGGCCTCAGGCCTACTGTGACCTCCAGGGTGCCCCCCGGGTGGACCGTCCGCACGGACGGCCGGGCCTTGACCAGCAGCGCCGTGTTCGGTTGGGAGGAGACCTCGACGTCCACGGCCATGTCGATCGGGTCAATGTCCCGAAAGAAGTTGCCGAAGAGGAGTTGGGTGGCCGTGGGCACGTCCAGGACCGATGCCGTCGCGATGTCGGAGGCGTCGAAGGCGAGATCCTCCCGCACGATCTCATGCGGGACCGCCTTTGCGCGGAGAACCAGCTTCACTTTGGCGGATCCCCCCTCCGTGCGGTCCATGATCCGCTGGACGAGGCTGAGGACCGCCATCGGGACGAGCCCCTCCGCCAGATCCTTGCGCCGGACCACCTGAACCCCCAGTGTCGTCCGCGGCGTCCCCCGATCCTTATCGCGCACCGACACGCGCACGCCGAAGGTTCGGGGGAACCGGCCGACCTGGCCGCCGATCCCCACAGCGCGATCCTCGGTCGCCACCCCCACGATCTCGCCGAGGCTTCCTTCCTTAAACGGAAAGTCGAGGGATCGGACCACCGTGTCGATCCAGGCGCTCGTCAGAAGGACGGAGACCGTTCCCGCGTTCAGGAGAGGGTGCCCGAAGGCCACGATCTGGTCGCCGCGGCGGTACGTGAGCGTTCCGATCGCCCCCACCTCCACATCGCCGCGTACCAGCTCGACACCCAGGGAACTGCCCGGCGCGACCGGAGGCGTGGGAAAAACCTTTCGTCCCCCGTACGTCTGACGTGGGACAATGTTAAACCGGTGCAGCGTCCGCGACAGCACACCCAGGGCCGCGGGGGTCAGGCCCGAGGCCACGACCGGGACTGCGACCGGGGCAACAGCGATCGTGTCCGGAAGAGGACGGGCGTTGTACGCGGCGGCGTCCGCGGTTGAGTCCATGACGATCACACGATCCACGAGGCCGCGGGGTGTGGCCAGCGGCGCGCCGGCGCGGTACAGACGTGGTCGCGGCGTTCCGGTCGCGGCGCTCGGCGGGGCGAGGGCCTTCAGCATCTCTTCGATCGGCGTCGCCAGGCTCAGGTCGGAGTCGGGCCCCGCGAAGTGATACCCGAAACTCAGGGCGCCGATGATCCGGCCGTTCACGTAGATCGGGCTGCCGCTCATCCCCGACGCCGTTCCCCCCGACTCCTGGATCACCGGCCCCGACGCCCGGAACAGGATCAGGTCACTCGCGGGGCCGCCCCGGAGGATACCGAGAATTCGTGTGTCAAACCGTTCGATCGTCGTGCCGTGGAGGACGGTGAGTCCGTAGCCGGTCATCCCGGGGCGCACCTGGTCGAGCGCCATAATCGATGGGGTTTCCGCGGGCTGAGCCATTCCCGCGGGGGCCGCGCCTCCCACGCACACCGTGACGATCGCCGTCACCGCCCATGCCGCGCGCACCGCTCCCCCCTCCCTGTGCACCGATCCTGTCATGCCGACGAGGCGATGTTTCCCCTCAGAAACAACACGAGGGGGACACGTTCCCCCTCAGTACGCCCTTTCATGTGCTCCCGGTCACTGCGGCTGAATCGCTGCCACGGGATCACCGATGTTCACGTGATCTCCTGGGCCGACCATCACCTGAACGACCTGGCCATCGATGGTCGCCCGTGCGGCCGGAACTGCCCCGCCTGTCGAGGTGCGGACGAACAGCAGCGGGTCGCCCTGGTGGACGGCCTGCCCGACCGCCACCAGCTGGAGCGGGAGGACCTGGCCGGAGATGGCCGCGCGAACCACTACGGTGGTCTGGGCGTGCACCACCGACACGCAGACCACGGCGGCCACCGCAATCGCCAGCGCGCTTCCGGCGGCCCACCGCCGGTGTCCCCTCACGATTATCACCTCTCCGTAACTGCTGATTATAGCCGCGGGGCCGTTAGACTGTCAAACGGAGAACTCCCGCGGAAGGTTCCGCGCAAACCCGAAGTAGTGCCGCAGCACGCCGACGATCCGTTCGGCGGCGCGGCCGTCCCCGTACGGGTTCCGGGCGCGGCTCATGCGCCCGTATGCCTTCTCATTGGTGAGAAGATCGGCCGCCGCCCGCACGATGCGCGCCCGGTCGGTCCCCACCAGTCGCGCCGTCCCCGCACGCACCCCTTCCGGCCGCTCCGTTGTCTCGCGCAGGACGAGCACCGGCCGGCCGAGCGACGGAGCTTCCTCCTGGATCCCCCCGGAGTCGGTGAGGATCACCGTCGACGCCTTCATGCACCACACCGCCGTCGCGTAGTCAAACGGCGGAAACAGGTGCGCGCGCGGATGGGAGCCGAGAATCTCCCGGGCCGGCTGCGCGGTCACGGGGTTGGGGTGCACGGGGAAGATGAGCTCGAGGTCCACAAACCGGTCCAGCAGATCATGGACCGCCGAGAAGATGCGGCGCTGGGGCTCCCCCCAGTTCTCGCGGCGGTGAGACGTGAGCAGCACTCGCCGGCCGGGCCGCGCCAGGAGGGAGCGCACGCGCGGATCGGCGGGGTGAGCATCCCGGCGGACAACCTCCCGGAGCGCATCGATCACGGTATTGCCGGTGACGGTGATGTGCTCGGACGGCACCCCTTCCTGTTCGAGATGCGCACGGGCCGTGGACGTGGGCGCGAAGTGGAGGTCGGCGAGCGCGGTCGTCATCCGTCTGTACATCTCCTCAGGGTAGGGGTGGTACTTGTCGGCGGTGCGCAGTCCGGCCTCCACGTGGGCCACCGGGATCCGCCGGTAAAACGCCGCGAGCGCCCCCACGAAGGACGGCGCCGCGTCTCCCTGCACGACGATCAGGTCGGGCGCGACGCGAGGAATCACATCCGCGAGACCCTGAAGCGTGCGGACCGTGATGTCCGCGAGCGACTGCCCCTCCGTCATGATGTCCAGGTCAAAGTCGGGCACGATGTCGAACCAGGTCAACACCTGGTCCAGCATTTCCCGATGCTGCGCCGTGGCGACGACGACAGGGGTGAACTCCGCGGGGTGGGCCCGCAGGGCGCGCACGACCGGGGCCATCTTGATCGCGTCCGGGCGCGTTCCGAGCACCGCCAGGATCGTCCGCGCCCGTGCCGTCTCCCCGCCCGCTCGATGAGGACCGGCGCGGCGGCGCGGTCCGCGGCCCTTCCCCCTCCTCACTGCCCGGGGGCTCCCGCTCCTCCAGACGCCGCCGGGCTCCGCACGGGCGCGAGCAGTCCCATACGCCGCGCGCCGAGAGCCAGGACGGCGAGAAGCAGCCCGAACACCACGATCAGCGAAAACCGGTGGATGCCGCTGAGCACGAGGGCCCCGGCCCCCAGGGTGGCGGTAACCAGATAGAGGACAGCCGCCGTCTGCCGCTGGGTGAGCCCTCGGCGCAGTAGGTGGTGGTGCAGGTGCTCGGCATCCGCCTGAAAGATCGGACGCCGCGTGCGCCATCGGCGGGCGATCGCAAACGCCGTATCCGCCACCGGGACCCCAAGCGCGACGAGGGGGACCAGGAGGGAGAGCGCGGTGTAGCTCTTGTACGTCCCGAGCACGGAGATGGTCGCCAGGATGTAGCCCAGGAGCATGGAGCCCGTGTCCCCGAGAAAGATCCGCGCCGGATTGACGTTGTATGGCAGGAACCCCAGCGTTGCCCCGATGAGGGAGGCGGCGAGAATGGCCGTCCCGACGTCCCCGCGCTGGTAGGCCGCGACAAACACGGTCCCTCCCGCGATCGTGGCGATCCCGGCCGCCAGGCCGTCCACCCCGTCGATCAGGTTCATGATGTTGCACAGCGCGACGATCCAGGCCACCGTCAGGACAACCCCGAGGGGACCCACGAAGAACATGCCGCCCAGAGGGTTGGTCAGGACGTCCATGCCGATGCCGAAGGGCAGGACCACCGCGGCCGAGACGACCTGGCCGAGGAGCTTGATGAGTGGCGAGACCCCGCGGACATCGTCGAGGACGCCGAAGAGAGTGATCATGGTGGCCCCGAGCAGCATGCCGAGGATCGGCCGGTCGATCAGCACCACATGCGGAATGGTCACGACAAAGTGATGGGCCTCGACGGCAATCCGGATCGGGCGATCGACCGGGCAGACGACGGCGGTGACGAACGCGGCGTAGACGGCGATCCCTCCCAACCGGGGAACCGGCGCGAGATGGATCCGCCGGCTTCCGGGGTGGTCGAGGACGCGGAAGTGGGTGGCCATCCTCTGAATCGCCGGGGTCAGGAAGTACGCGATCACGAGGCCGATTACGCCGGCCAGGAGGAAGGGGGAGATCGTCATCGGCGGCCGCCCGGCCCCGTGGCCGGGTTAGTCTCCTTCGGTCGCCGGCTGCATGACCCGGGGCTTGCTCAGCAGCTCGCTCACGGACTGATGCGCATGAATGCGCTGGATCGCTTCCCCGATGAGCGCGGCGACCGAGATCACCGTCAGGTTGGACGTGCGCTTCTCCGGCGGTACCGGGATACTGTCCGTGACGACGAGCCGTTGAATCGGAGATCGCTGCAGGCGAGGAACCGCGGGCGGGGAGAGAATGGCGTGCGTGCAGCACGCGTACACCTCCCGCACCCCGCGGCGCATCAACGCCTCGGCGGCGACCACGAGGGTTCCTCCGGTGTCGACGATGTCGTCCACGAGGACCGCGATCCGGCGGTAGACCTTGCCGATGACGTGGACGACCTCGGCCACCTGGTTGGGGCGGTCCCGCCGCTTGTCGATGATCGCCAGCGGCGCCTGGACGTACTCCGCGAACTCCCGCGCGCGCTTGACCCCGCCGATGTCGGGAGAGACGACGACGACGTTCTCGAGGTGGAGGGATTTGAAGTAGTCGCCCAGGATCATCCGCCCGGGGAGATGATCGAGCGGGATGTCAAAGAAGCCCCAGAGCTGGCCGGCGTGAAGATCGAGCGTAAGAATCCGGTCCGCGCCCGCCGTCGTCAGGAGGTTGGCCACCAGCTTGGCGGAGATCGGCTCCCGGGGCTTGATCTTGCGGTCCTGTCGCGCGTACCCGAAGTAGGGGATCACGGCCGTGACGCGGGCCGCGCTGGCACGCCGAAGGGCATCGATGATGACCAGGAGTTCCATCAGCGTTTCGTTCGCGGGCGGACAGGTCGACTGGACGGCGAACACGTCCAGGCCGCGCACGCTCTCGTCAATCCGGACGCCGATCTCCCCGTCCGCGTGCCGGAAGACGCGGATCTCTCCGAGGGGGGCATCCAGGTAGCCGGCGATCCCCTGGGCCAGCTCGGGGTTACTCGTCCCGCTGATCACCCTCACGCTCGGCCCCGTCATCCGCCCCCTCCCTCCCCGTCCGCCTCCCCAGACTGCCGCCGCGCCTCAGGGCCGACCATCGAGTCTGCGGATCACGCGCGCCGGCACGCCGACCGCCACGGCGCGCGGGGGGACGTTCTTGGTCACCACCGCGCCGGCGCCGGTCACCGCGCCCCGGCCGATCCTGACGGGAGCCACCAGCATCGAGTCGCTCCCGATGTAGGCGCCATCCTCGATGGTCGTGCGGTGCTTCCGGCGGTCCAGGCCGTAGTTGCAGGTGATCGTGCCGGCCCCGATGTTCACGTCCGCGCCGATCCACGCGTCGCCGAGGTAGCTCTTATGGTGGACCTTCGTCCGGTCGCCGATGCGGGCCTTCTTCATCTCGGCATAGTTGCCGATCTCGACGTTCCGCCCGACGACGGTCCCGGGGCGCAGGTGCGCATACGGCCCGACGATCGTCCCATCGCCGATGCGGCTCCCCTCGAGGGAGGAATCCGACACGCGGACCCGGCGGCCCAGGATCGAGTCGTGGATCCGCGCCCCCGGACCGATCGTGCACTGCTCGCCGATCATGGTCCGTCCCGTGAGAATCGTGCCGGGCTGGAGGACCGTGTCCTTCCCGACGCGGACGCCCGCGTGCACGAACGTCGTAGGTGGATCGATCACGGTCACCCCATCCTGCATCAGGCGGTGTGTGATCCGGCGCCGCATCACCGCCTCGGCCTCGGCCAGGTCCTCACGAGTGTTGATGCCCACCATCTCCTCCGGATCGGACACGCTCACCGTGACGACCTCCCGGCCCGCGGCGGCGAGGACGTTCACCGCATCGGTCAGGTAATACTCCCCCTGCCGGTTGGCGGGCCGCACGTCCCGCAGAGCCTGGCGGAGCGCGGCGATCCGAACGCAGTAGACCCCCGCGTTGACCTCCCGGATCGCCGCTTCCTGAGGAGTCGCGTCCTTCTCCTCCACGATACGGAGGAACCGGCCGGCGGGATCTCGGACGATGCGTCCGAACCCGCGCGTCTGGTCCACGATTCGGATCGCCAGGGAGGCCACCGCGGGCCCGCGCAGGGCGCGGCGGAGGGCCCTGAGGGTCGCGGTAGAGACAAACGGCATGTCGCCGTAGACGACGTAGGCGAGGGCGGCTCCGCGCAGCCGGGGGAGGGCCTGGGCCAGAGCGTGGCCTGTGCCGAGGGGCGTTTTCTGCGTGACGTATTCCGCGTGGCCGCCGACCGCGGCGCGAATATCCTCGCCCTCGCTCCCCACGACCAGAATCACGCGCCGGACTCCGGCCTGGCGGACGGTCTCGACGACATACTTCAGCATCGGCTGGCCGCACAGCGGATGCAGAACTTTCGGGAGATCCGATTTCATCCGCGTGCCTTTGCCCGCGGCCAGGATCACGGCAGCTGGCTGCTCCACAGACCTGCCTCCCGGGATTTGCCCTTCCGGAGCCGCGCACGCACCCCGGACAATCGCAGGCGCACGTTTCCGCGCGCCCCGGGGCGCATGCTCCATGGTATCACAGCATGAAGATTGTGTCGCGCGCGGGCATCGAGGGCCGTCGTGGCGCTGGCTGGGGGACCAGGATTCGAACCTGGACTCTCAGATCCAAAGTCTGATGGCCTACCATTAGCCGATCCCCCACTACCACAGCGATAGTATCCTACCGGCCGGACGGCCGCAATCCAGTGCACCATCGCAGAGATCCGGCGATAGACATCACAGGGTGTGGGAGTCTGGACTGAGCGTACTTTCGAGCCCGCGACTCGGCGGGAAGCGAAGGACAGACCCCCACACCTCTCAGGCCAGCGCGACCACCTCGATCTCGACCACCGCGTCCCGGGGGAGCTTCGCCACCTGCACCGTCGAGCGGGCGGGAGGGCTCTCCTGAAAGTACTCCCCATAGACCTCGTTCATAGGCCCGAAGTCATTGAGATCGCGAAGGAAGACCGTCGTCTTGACGACCCTGTCCATCGTCGACCCGGCCGCGGCCAGCACCGCCTTGATGTTCTCCATCACCCGTTTGGTCTGGATTCGGACGTCGCCCGGCACGAGCTGGCCGGTACGCGGGTCCAGGGCGACCTGCCCGGCGGCAAAGACCAATCCGTTCGCGATGACGGCCTGAGAGTACGGGCCGATCGCGGCGGGGGCCTGCTCGGTCCTGACGACTCGCTTGCCGGCGGAGGGAGCGGTGCTCTCGTCACGTCGCGCCATCGGCGATGCCTCCTCTCTCTATCTCGGGGAGCGTTCGGTCGCCTCGATTATAGTACGCTGCACAAGGCTGAGTCGCTGCCGGCGGGGCGCGGAATGGGAGGCGGGACGTCAGTCGACGCGCTTCTGAAACCGGTTAATCGCGATGGCGAAAACCGCCACGCCCAGCGCGGCCATCGGCAGGATCTGCCGCCAGAGGTATTCGAGCCCAACGCCCTTTATGAGGATCCCGCGGATGATGATCACAAAATACGTCAGCGGCAGCGCGTTGCCGATCACCTGGAGGGCCGGCGGCAGGGACTCGCGCGGAAAGATGAATCCCGAAATGAGAATACTCGGCAGCAGAACCAGCTGGGTCATCTGCGCCGCCTGCTGGAAGGTCTTGGAGACCGTGGAAATCAGCGCGCCGACGCCCAGGGTGCTGAAGAAAAACGTCAGGGACAGCACGTACAAGAGCACGAGGCTGCCCTTGATCGGGACGTGGAACCACACGCTGGCCAGGAACAGCGTCAGCGTCATCTGGACGTAGGCGAGCGCCACGAGCGGGATCACCTTCCCCAGCATCAGCTCCAGCGCGGTGATCGGCGTCACCACCAGCTGCTCCATCGTGCCCAGCTCGCGCTCGCGCACGATCACGATGATGGCCTGGAATGTCGTGACGAACATGAGGACGATGGCAATGACGCCCGGCACGAGAAAGTTGACGTTCTCCAACGTCGGGTTGTACCAGGCCCGGGGCCGGACATCGATGGGAAGCGCGTTGGGGCGGCCGCCGGACAGTTGTTGGGTCTCCTTGACGATCAACTGGGTCGACAGCACCTGCCCGATCTGGACAGAGAGGCCGAGGACGGTCCGCGCCGAGGTCGGCTCAGAGGCGTCGACGAACACCTCCACCTGCGCCGTCCGTCCGCTGCGCAGGCGGGCGGCGTAGTCGGGCGGGATCCAGATGCCGATCTTCGCGTTTCCGCCGTCGATGAGGCGGCGAACCTGATCGAATCCCGTGGTGTAGTAGCGGAGATCGACGTACGTGGTGTTGGCGAAGGCGTCGAGCAGCGTGCGGCTCTCCGGCGTGCGCGACTCGTCGAAGACCGCGGCGGGGATGTGAGTCACGTCGTTGCTCAGATACCCGTAGAGGATCAGTTGCATGATCGGAAGGGAAATGATCGTGGTCAGCGTCCGCCGGTCGCGGAGGATCTGGATGAACTCCTTGCGGATGATACTGCGCAGACGCCGAAGGTTCATGGTCGCCCCTCGGGCGGGACGGGAGACCCCGCGGAGCCGCCTGCGTGTTCAACGAGCGTCACGAACACGTCCTCGAGGGAGGGCGAGACGGGGGCGATGCGGTCAACCGCCACCCCCCGATTCACAAGCGCCTCCCGGAGGAGGGGCAGCGCCGTCCGGCCGTCCGGCACGATGACGTGGATCGCCCGCCCGAAGAGGGCCGCCTCTCGCACCTCCGGCCGGGCGGCCAGCACGTCGAGCGCCTCGGCGTATTGGGGGGTGGTGATCTCCAGAAGGTCCCCGGACATCTTCTGCCGCTTGATCTCTTCCGGGGTGCCGATGGCGATGATCCGCCCGCCGAAGATGAACGCCAGGGTATCGCAGTGCTCCGCTTCATCCATATAATGGGTGGTGACCATGACGGTCACCCCGCTCTCCGCAAACTGGCCGATCAGATCCCAGAACTCCCGGCGGCTCACCGGATCGACCCCGCTCGTCGGCTCGTCGAGGAAGACCATCTGCGGGCCGTGGAGCACGGCGCACCCGAGGGCCAGCCGCTGCTTCCACCCGCCGGACAGGGCACCGGCCAGCATGTGCTCCCGACCGCCGAGACCGGCGCGGGCAATCCACTGCGCCGCGAGGGCGCGGCCCTCCGCCCGCGGGAGCCCGTAGATCCCGGCGTAAAATGTCAAGTTCTCTTCGGCCGTGAGATCGTTGTACAGGCTGAAGCGCTGGGACATGTAGCCTATCCGGGCCTTGATCTGCTCCGGATCGCGCGTCACGTCGTAGCCCAGCACCTCCGCCTGCCCCGACGTCGGGCTGAGGATGCCGCAGAGCATCCGAATCGTCGTCGACTTCCCGGCCCCGTTGGGACCGAGGAAACCCCACACCGCCCCGGGAGGAATTTCAAAATTGAGATGGTCGACGGCCACGAAGGTCCCAAAGACCCGGGTCAGCTCCCGCGCGCGCACCGCCGCACCGTGCTCAGCCACGCGCGGGTTCCTCCGCCCCGGGAGCGCCGGCGCGCCGCTCTGCGATCACGGAGACGAAGACGTCCTCGAGGGACGGCGGGACCTTGCCGGCCTCCCGGACCCGCACCCCCGCCGTGGTGAGGCGCCGGGTCAGAACGGGGATCGCCCTGGCGGCATCTGCCACGACCACGTGGAACCGATCGCCGATCACCGTTTCCGACAGAATCTCGGGGGACTGCTGGACGATCCGCCGCGCGGTTGCTTTCGGCTCCGCGACGAACTCGACCACGTCGCCGCGCATCCGCCGCTTCATCACGCCGGGGTCTTCAACGGCAATCAGCTCCCCGGCGTACAGGAGCCCCACGGTGGTGCACCGGTCGGCCTCGTCCATATACGTCGTACTGACCAGAATCGTCACGCCTCCCCGGTTCAGCTCGTAGAGAATCCGCCAGAACTCGCGGCGCGAGACCGGGTCGACCCCCGCGGTCGGCTCGTCGAGGAGGAGCACCCGGGGGTCGTGGACGAGCGTGCAGGCCAGGGCCAGCTTCTGCTTCATGCCGCCCGACAGCTGCGCCGCGAGGCGGGCGCGGAATGTGCTGAGCCCGCTAAACTCCAGCAGCCGCTGGCCGCGCTCCGCAAGTGTCGTGGGGGGCACACTGAACAGCTGGGCGTAGAAGTCGAGGTTCTCTTGCACCGTGAGGTCGCCGTACAGGCTGAACCGCTGGGGCATATACCCCACGCGCTCGTGCACGCGCTCCGGATCCCGGCCGAGGTCGATCCCTTCGATCGTGATGGTGCCGCTCGTGGGGGCGATGGCTCCCGAGAGCATCCTGAGTGTCGTCGTTTTGCCGGCTCCGTCCGGGCCGAGCAGCGCAAAGATCTCGCCCGGGGCGAGATGCAGCGCGAGCTCCTTGACGGCCACCGTGGCGCCGAACCGCCGCCAAAGGCCCTGCGCCTCAATCGCGGGGGGGACATGCGCCGTCACCGCGCCGTCTGATCCTCCTGACCGCCGGCGAGGATCTCCGCGTCGGCCGGCATCCCGGGCTTCAAAGTGTCGTCGGTGTTTGCGATCTGGATCTTGACACTGAACACCAGCCTGACACGATCCCCGCGGGTCTGGACGTTGCCGGGCGTGAATTCTCCATGGCTGCTGATCTCCGCGACACGGCCCTCGAAGACCCGGCCCGGGAAGCTATCGACGGACACGTGCGCCACCTGCCCGACCTTGACGCGCCCGATCTGGTCTTCCGGAATGTAGACGCGAAGCCAGATGTCCCGCGGGTCGATGAGCGTGTAGAGGGGCGCCCCGGCGGCGACCACTTCCCCTTCCTCCACGTTCTTCGTCTGGATCACCCCGTCGCGCGGCGAGAGGATCGTGTTGTGTCCCGAGATCACCTGCACGTAGCGCAGACTGGCCTGGGCTTGAACAAGCGCCGCCTGCGCGGCCGCCAGATCCTGCTGCCGCTGCGCCACGACCGTATACCCCGACTCCGCA
>DASUDA010000176.1:0-3615 GCA_036275835.1 bacterium
CGGGCGCGGAGAATCTTCTCTTCCTGCCCTACCTGAGCGGGGAGCGCACTCCCTACCCAGACCCGCTGGCGCGGGGCGCCTTCGTCGGGCTCAGCCTCTCCCATGCCCGCGGCCACATGGTACGCGCCGTGATGGAGGGCGTGACATTCGGGCTGCGCGACTCCATGGAGATCCTGCGCGCGATGGGTCTCCGGGTCGTACAGGTGCGCGCATCCGGCGGAGGCGCCCGAAGCACCCTGTGGCGCCAGATCCTCGCCGACATCCTCGACACCGAGGTGGTCACGATGAACGTGACGGAGGGGGCGGCGTACGGGGCAGCACTCCTCGCAGGGATCGGAGCGGGGGTCTTCCCGACGGTCCAGGCGGCCTGCGACGCAACACTCGCGGCTACCACCAGGACCGACCCCATCACGGCGCACAGGGCCATCTACATGTCGCTCTACGGAAGGTACAGGGACCTCTACCCGGCTCTGCGGTCTTCGTTTCAACAGCTCGCCGGTGGGGCGTGAGGTGGACTCACGTCGTGACACCGCGCTCATCCTCGCCGCCAGGGGACTCAGAGCGCTCATAGTTGGGTTTGGAGCGGTTCTGCTCGGCGCCTCCCTTAGCGCCAAGGGCTGGCCGAGCTCACAGGTCGGCCTCCTGCTCACCGCTATCCTGGCAGGGACGGCCCTCGCGTCCATCGCGGTGGGAATGTTCGGTGATAGGATCGGCCGACGGCGCGTGTACGCCCTCTTGTACGTCGTGCTGGCGGCCGCGGGAGCCGCCTTTGGCCTCACGGACAACTTCGGAATTCTCATCCTTGCGGCCCTGACGGGGACGCTGTCGACCCAGGTGATCGAGTCTGGTCCGTTCACCTCCCTGGAGCAAACAATGCTGGCGGCCGAACTCGACTCCCGCACACGGACGCGGGTCTTCGGGACTTACAACGCGACGGCGACGCTCGTAGGATCGGCAGGCGCCCTCCTGGCCGGCACCCCCGCTCTCCTCCAGCCCTTCTGGCCCCGCATCCCGTCCGACCAGCGCCTCTTTCTGGCGTTCATACCGGTTGGACTGGCGTGCGCAGCCGTGACGCTGGCGCTGTCGGACCGGGTCGAGCCAAGCGACGAACAGGCACGCATGCGTGTGTCACTGCGCCGGTCCCGCGCGGCGGTTCTGTCGCTCGCGGGCCTGTTTGCGGTCGATGCGTTCGCCGGAGGATTCGTCGTCCAAAGCTTCATCGCGTACTGGTTTTCGCTGCGGTTCGGGCTTTCGCTCGGGGTTCTCGGAGTGATCTTCTCCGCCTCGGGCCTCCTCCAGGCCGCGTCCCTTCTGGCGGCGCCCCGACTGGCCGAGCGCATCGGCCTGCTGAACACGATGGTCTTCACGCATCTGCCGTCCAACCTTCTGCTGGCCGCCATTCCTGTCGCCCCCACATGGCCGCTCGCCATGGCCCTTTTGCTCGCCAGGCAGTCGCTCAGCCAGATGGATGTGCCGACCCGGCAGGCATACGTGATCGCGCTCGTCGATCCCCACGAACGCACGGCGGCGGTAGCCTACACAAACACGGCGCGCTACGTGGGAGCACCGCTGGCGCCTGTCGTCGCCGGGATGGTGCAGCAGGCCGCTGTCGGGCTCCCATTCTTTCTCGGCGGGGGGATCAAGATCGCCTATGACCTGGCGCTGTGGTGGCGGCTACGGCGGGTCCCGCTGGCCTCCGAAGCGCCAGGGCTCACCGGCCTGCAGGCGGCGGGCGGCACGTGAGCGACACGAGTCCGTGCAACCACCACTGCCCTCGATGTGTTTGAAGGGGCGAGATGAGCCTTCAGTCTGGCGGCGTGGTGACCATGCCTTCCCGTAAGAATGGACACGGGGAAAAGCGCCCGGTGGATGATCGGAGCCTGCCCGCGGCGCTGGCGGCCGATCTTGACGGCGCTTTTGAGTGGATGGTCTTATCCTATCAGAATCGGCTCTACGGCTTCGCGCTCCGCCTTGCCGGCCAGCCGCAGGATGCGGAGGACATTACGCAGGACACCTTTGTGCACGCGTACCGGGCGTTGATGGCCTACCCGGGCGAGCGCGTGCGGGACCTGGCCCTGCGCCCGTGGCTCTATCGCATTGCCCTCAACGTCTTCCGCAATCGCGGCCGGGGGGGCCGCCTGCGGGTCATCTCGCTTGACCATGCGGGCCACGAGAGCGCCCTCGGGATCGAGGAGCAGGATGCCGCGGTCCTCCCTGAGCAAGCGCTGGAGGAGGCCGAGCTCAAGAGAACGCTTGGCGCACTCGTGGCCGCCCTCCCCGCCCGATATCGCGTGCCGGTCGTACTCCGTCACGTCCAGGACCTCGGCTATCGCGAGATCGCGTCGATCCTGAGGCAACCGATCGGAACTGTAAAAGGGAACGTCCACCGCGGAGTTCGGCTGCTGCAGCAGGCCGTGAACGCCCAGCAGCGCCCCGCGCTGCACGTACACGGAAGGCGGAGGAGATGATCCCGATGGATCGCCATCGCCGGGCTCTTGTGGGCCTGCACGTCATCGCTCGGATGCTCCGAGAGATGGGGAATGTGCGCGCTCCTGCGACGATCCTCGCGGCCGTCCTGGAACGCGCCGGGGGAGGGGATGCCTATGGACGGCTCGAGACGCCGATCGGCGCCGCGTTCATCGCGTACAACGCCCGCGGCGTCTCGGCGGTGATGTTGCGTGTATCCGCCGCCGAGTTCGAGAGGGCCTTTCGCGCCCGCTTCGCGCGTCCGATTCGCCGCGTGAAGGAGATGCCTGGATCGCTCGTCACTCACCTGACCCGACACCTGCAGGGCACGAGACGGTCGGCGCTTCGCTTCGACCTCCGCGGGCTCTCGGAGTTTGAGCGCGCGGTGCTGCGCAAGGCGCTCGAGATCCCGCGCGGCGAAGTGAGGCCCTACGCCTGGATCGCGCGGGAGATCGGCCGCCCCCGGGCTGTGCGGGCCGTCGGAACCGTGCTCGCGCAAAACCCCGTCCCGGTGCTGATTCCGTGCCACCGCGTCGTGCGCAGCGACGGGCACGTCGGCAATTATGGCTACGGACCCGAGGCGAAGCGTGCCGTACTGGCGGCCGAGGGGGTCAACGTGAAGACGCTCGAGGCACTGGCGCGCTCCGGCCTGCACTACTACGGGAGCGACACGACGCGCATCTACTGCTTCCCGAGTTGCCGTTATGCCCGCCGGATCTCCGACAAACATCGGGTACTCTTCCACTCGAATGCCGAGGCGGCCGCGGCGGGCTATCGACCGTGCGCGGCCTGCCGCCCTGCGCGGGCATCGTAGCGGGCTCTCCGCGCATGGAGAGACAGAGGGTGTGATAAGACAAAGGCGAACAGTGAACGCGGCGTGACTTTCACGCGAGGAGTGCCTCTCCATGAGCTACTTCCTGTACAAGCTCATCGCGCCTCGGCCGACGTTCGCCCAGGACATGACCGCGGCAGAAGCAAAGCTGATGGCTGAACACGGTGTGTACTGGAAGGATCTGGCCGACAGGGGAATCGCCCTCCTGTTCGGGCCCGTCCTCGATCCGAAGGGCTCGTGGGGGTTGGCGGTAGTGGAAACGAAGAACGAAGCCGAGGTCCGCGCCATCGGGCGGAACGACCCCGCGATCAAGTCCG
>DASUDA010000177.1:0-4602 GCA_036275835.1 bacterium
ATCACAAAGAAATCGAACCCCGCCGCAGCCAGGACGTACGCGATCTCCTCGCTCCGCATCTCCGACACCATCGTTCCGATCACAATCTCGCCCTGGCGGAGCCGGGCCTTGGCTTGATTGGGCGTCATGCGGAAGCCCTTCGCACGGCGGTCAGCCGGCAGGCAGGCTGCTCCCGCACCCGAGGATTGGCCAGGTAGGTGGGCCACTCGCCGCGGAGGAGCTGGATGACCTGGCGGTTGACCTTCTGGGCGAGCTCGTCGAGCGCTTCCACTGTGGTCGACGCATAGTGCGGGGTCAGGACGACGGTCTCCATCTGACGCAGGGGGTTGTCCGCGGCCGGGGGCTCGCGGTGGAGGACGTCCAATCCGGCGCCTGCGAGCCGGCCTGATCTGAGCGCGGCAATCAGGGCGGGTTCGTCTACGACCCCTCCCCGTGAGGTATTAATCAGGACCGCGCCGGGTTTCATGCGCGCGAACGCGGGCGCGCCGAGCAGCCCGCGGGTCTCGTCGGTGAGGGGGGTGTGGAGCGAGACGATATCGGCCCGCGCGAGAAGGTCCTCCAGGCCGACCTTCTCGACATGTTCCTTTGCCATCTCGGCCTCGTTGACGTAGGGGTCGGCGGCGATGAGTCGCACGCCGAACGCGCGACCCCGCTCGGCCACCTTCCGAGCGATGTGCCCAAACCCGACGAGGCCCAGGATCTGGCCGCGCAGCCGGCGCATCGGCAGAAGAGCGCTGGGAGACCACCCTCCTTCCCTGACCTGGCGGTCGGCCTGGAGGACCTTGCGCACGACCGCCAGGAGGAGCAGCCAGGTCGTGTCGGCGACTTCGTCGTAGCAGAAGTCGGGCACGTGAGCCACGCAGACGCCGTGCCGGGTCGCCCCCGGGAGATCCACGGTGTCCAGACCGATCCCCGTCCGGACGATCCCCACGAGGCGCGGAGCGGCGGCACAGAGTTCGCCCGAGATCGCGGCCTGGCTCACCACCAGCACGCGGGCGCCCCGCGCGGCCGCGATGCGCTCGGAGGTGTCCCGGCAGGCGATCGTTCGGACCACGCCTCCGGCGGCCGCGATCCCCTCCGCATCAAGAGGGAACCTCGGGCCTGACGTGCTCTCCGTCCACAGAACAATCTGCGCGTCACCCATGCACGCCTCCTACTCCCGGCGGGGACGCTCCGGGACGGGCACGCGGTGTCGGCGCCCGTGTCCCGAGCGCGGGCGGCGGGCCGGAAGCGAGTTCGGGGACGCAATCTCCTCCGACGGGGGGGCCGTGGACACCCGCCGGTCACCGTCCCGCGGCTCCCCGGCCTGCGGCCGCCCCTCACGCTGCTCGCCGCCGTGCGGACCGCGGTCCCGGACGTCACCGTCGCGCGCCGCCCGGCGGGCCGCCGCCGGCCCGAGGATCTTCCGGAGGAACTGCCCCGTGTATGAGGCCGCGATTCCCGCCACCTGTTCGGGCGTCCCCTCGGCGATCACCTGGCCCCCGAGCTCACCGCCCTCAGGGCCGAGGTCGATGACCCAGTCGGCCGTCTTGATCACGTCCAGGTTGTGTTCGATCACCAGCACGGTGTTGCCGGCGTCCACCAGGCGGTGGAGGACGTCCAGGAGCCGTTGAACGTCGGCGAAGTGAAGCCCCACGGTCGGCTCATCCAGGATGTAGACTGTCCGCCCGGTATCACGCCGGGAGAGCTCGGTGCTCAGCTTCACCCGCTGGGCCTCGCCACCCGAGAGGGTCGTCGCCGACTGGCCGAGCTTGACGTAGCCGAGGCCCACGTCCGCCAGCGTGCGCAGCTTGCGCTTGATGCGGGGAATCGCCTCAAAGAACACGAGCGCCTCGTCGACCGTCATGCCGAGGACGTCGGCGATGGACTTCCCCTTGTACTTGACCTCGAGGGTCTCGCGATTGTACCGCTTCCCCTTGCAGACGTCGCACGGGACGTAGACATCCGGGAGGAAGTGCATCTCGATGCGGACGATGCCGTCCCCCTCGCACGCCTCACACCGGCCGCCGCGAACGTTGAAGGAAAACCGCCCCTGCCGGAACCCCCGCATCCGGGCGTCGGGAGTCTCCGCGAAGAGTTCGCGGATCAGATCGAACGTTTTGGTATACGTGGCGGGGTTGCTCCGCGGCGTCCGCCCGATCGGCGACTGGTCGATATTGATGACCTTGTCGATCTCGCGCAATCCATCGATGCGGTCGTGCCCGCCGGGGCGGGTCCGAGCGCCGTGCAGATGCAGGGCCAGCGCACGGTACAGGATGTCGTCGACGAGGGTCGACTTCCCCGAGCCCGACACGCCTGTGATGCAGACAAACATGCCGAGCGGGATCCGGACGTCGATACTCTTCAGGTTGTGCTCGCGGGCGGCCCGGATCACGAGCTCGCTGCCATTGCCGGAGCGCCGGCGGGGCGGCAGCGGGATCCGCCGCACCCCCGACAAGTACTGGCCGGTGACCGATTCCGGCGTCCGGACGATCCTGTCCAGAGGCCCCGCGGCGACGATCCGCCCGCCGTGCGCCCCGGCGCCCGGGCCGATGTCGACGATCCAGTCCGCCGACCGGATCGTCTCCTCGTCGTGCTCGACCACCAGGATCGTGTTGCCGAGATCCCGGAGCCGGGAAAGCGTGGCGATCAGGCGCCGGTTGTCCCGCTGGTGCAGTCCCACGCTCGGCTCGTCGAGGACGTAGAGCACCCCCATCAGTCCCGACCCGATCTGCGTCGCCAGGCGGATCCGCTGCGCCTCCCCGCCCGAGAGCGTATTGGCGGTGCGGTCGAGCGTGAGGTAGTCCAGGCCCACGTCCACCAGAAACCGCAGCCGCTCCGTGATCTCTTTCAGCACCTGATGGGCGATCAGCCGCTCACGGTCGGTGAGCGTGAGCGCCGTGAAAAACTGCATCGCGCCGCGGACGGTCAGCGCGCAGGCCTCCGCGATCGACCTCTCGTCGATCGTGACCGCCAGGCTCTCCTTCTTGAGCCGCGTCCCCCGGCAGTCCGGGCACGGGGCGGTCGTCATGTACTGCTCGATCTCTTCCTTCACATACTCCGAGTCCGTCTCTTCGTAACGGCGCTCGAGCTGCGGGATGACGCCCTCAAACACGGTGTCGTACTGGCGGAGCGCTCCCCAGCGGTTGTGGTACCGGATCCGCACCGCGTCATCCGCCCCATGGAGCAAAACCCGAACAAACTCGCGGGGGAGCTTGCGCACGGGGGTCCGCATGTCGACCCCGAAATGGTCGGCGAGCGAGTGGAGGAGCTCCTGGTAATACTCGCTCGTGGAGCTGGCCCACGGCAGCACCGCGCCGTCGAGGAGCGAGAGGTTGGGATCCAGCACCAGGTCCGGGGCGATCTCCTGCTTGAACCCCAACCCGGTACACGTCGGGCACGCCCCGTAGGGGGCGTTGAACGAGAAGATCCGCGGTTCGATCTCGGGCAGGCTGATGCCGTCATCGGGACAGGCGAAGTTCCGGCTGAAGACCAGTTCCTCTCCGTCCACGACGGAGATGCCGACGATCCCCTGGCCGAGCTTGAGGGCCGTCTCGACCGAGTCGTTGAGGCGGGTGCGGACGTCGGGCCTGACCACGAGACGGTCCACGACGACGTCGATCTGGTGCTTCCGGTTCTTGTCGAGCGGGATCTCCTCCCCGAGCTCGTACAGAGCACCGTCGACCCGGACGCGGGCAAAGCCCTGGCGCCGGAGATCCTGGAACAGCTGCCGGTATTCCCCCTTGCGCCCCCGCACGATCGGGCCGAGGACGAGGATGCGCCGCCCCTCGGGAAAGGCCAGGACCTGGTCCACGATCTGCTCCGGCGTCTGCCGGGTGATCGGTTTGCCGCACTTGGGACAGTGGGGGATGCCGATGCGGGCGTAGAGGAGCCGCAGGTAGTCGTAGATCTCCGTCACCGTCCCCACGGTGGACCGGGGGTTCCGGGGCGCGCCTTTCTGGTCGATCGACACGGCCGGGCTCAACCCGTCGATGTGGTCGACGTCCGGCTTCTCCATCAGGCCGAGGAACTGCCTGGCGTAGGCGGAGAGGGACTCCACGTACTTGCGCTGGCCTTCGGCGTAGATCGTGTCAAAGGCGAGCGAAGACTTTCCGGATCCGGAGATTCCCGTGAGAACGACGAGGCGATCCCGCGGGATCTCGACGTCGACATTCTGGAGGTTGTGCTCGCGCGCCCCGCGCACGACAATCCGGTCAAGCGGCATGATGAGTCTCTACGGCCCTCCCGCCATTTCTGAGGTTAACGCCAATTTCAGAGCAGCGATTCAATCGCCGCGCGCGTCTCGGATGACGGCACGACCGGCACGATCTCAAACTCGATCAAGTCACTCCACACGGCGACCCATTGCTGCAAGAGGCGCGCGTCGTCACATTCCATCACCTGGAAACAGCGGTCCAAATTGGCTTCAATCCAGCTGTTGACGTATCTCAGCCCATCGGGCGCGCCGCGCCCGTGGTCGCGAAAGCGGCGATAGACTGCTCTGGCGTCGCGGTTCTTGAACCGCTCGACCACCATGAACAGCATGACCTGCCCCTCCTCGTCCCGCCAGATATCCGATCTGAAAAGGCCTGGGCGCTACCGGAGCCGCTATCGCCCTGATGC
>DASUDA010000178.1:0-4226 GCA_036275835.1 bacterium
ACATCCACGTTCGCCGGCATGAAGCTCTCTTTTAAGATGAGCTTCACCCCATCGGCAAGCGGCTGCAGCAGCCCCAACGGTCCGACGCGGTTGGGGCCGTAGCGAATTTGAAACCTCCCCAGCAGTCGGCGTTCCAGCAACGTCATGTAGGCACACGCGGTGAGCAAGATCCCCAACAAGATCGCGCTCTTCACCGCAGCGACGGCGACCTCGGTCATGGGGGACGCCTCCCCACCTCTCCCGATCCTGCCCTCGCCGAGGCCGGCATCAATGGGATCGCACGGACACGAGTTAAGGCCTCGGCAGCGTCTGCGAGCGCGTTCGCTGCGGCGCCGTCGTACCCGCGGGGCAAGAATACCTGCCCCGCCAACACCGCCGCCGACACCTTCACGCGGACGGCTGCCGCTCCATGCGGGGACTGCAAGACGATCGCGTCCCCCTCGGATACCGGCAGACGGGCGGCATCATCCGGATGCATCAGCGCCCACGGCTCACCGGCGAGATCGGCGATTGCGGAGCTCCGCGCGGACATCGCGCCGCGAGCAAACAACGCCTCGCCAGGGATCAACACGAACGGGAAGTCCGCACTGCGTACCTCCGCGCGCGCAGGTGGAGGGGGAGGCATGCGGGCGGGGCGATCGATCGCGCCTCCCATCGGGTTCATGCGTGCGTCGAGGGCCAGCCCTGGGATCAGAGCGCGCATCTCGTCAAAAATTTCCTCCCATCCGCTGTATGCGAGCTCAGTCCCGCAGCGCTCGGCCAATGCGGCAAAGATGGTCCAATCCGCTCGGGCCTCCCCTGGACCAGGGACGGCCGCGTGCAATCGTTGGATGCGCCCCTCGATGCTGCTCACCGTCCCGTCTTTTTCAGGAGCCACGAGGGCGGGCAGCACGACGTCAGCAACCTGCGCCGTCTGCGTCAAGAAGGCATCCTGGACCACCAAGAAGGGCAGACGTGCACGGGCTGCCTTCCACCGTGTGTGGTCCGGGACGTCGGTGGCAGGATCGGCCGCCACCACATACAGGACGTCGAGCCCTCCCTGAGCGCCGGCCTCCACGATCTCCGGGGCCGTCATCCCAGACTGAGGGGCGACCGCCCGGTTCCAGATCTGTTGGAGATCGCCTCCGATGTCGGCGAGCGGACGACCGCCGGGACCCGCATCCGGCAGCAGACCCCCCAGCGCTGCCCCAAAAGCATTTCCTTTCCCCCGCATCACGTTTACCGGCACGCCCAGCCGCGCGGCGAGATCGCGGACCGCTGCCGCGGCTTCGGCGGAGTCGGGGGCCTCTAAGGCCGCGCGACCGATCATCACGAGCGCCCGCGTCGCCCCCCCCAGCCGGGACGCAGCGGCAGTGATTGCCGCGGCGTCGACCCCTCCGAGAGCACCGGCAGGAGAGGCCTCTCCTTGAGAGGCGGCCTGGGACCCCGTCAGGGCGCGCACCACGGCGGCCCCCTCCCCGTACCGGTGGACGAGCTGGTGGTCGACGAACCTGTGAATCTCCAGCGCTTTGGGCGTCACCGCGATGACTTTCGCCCCGTGGGCGATGGCACGCTTCATGCGCAGCCAGAGGACGGGATACTCCTCAGTGATGTCGCAGCCAACCAGCAGGATGACGTCCGCGTGATCGATCTCCGCGATGGAAACGGCCATGCCCCACGGGAGGGATTGGCTGGCGCTCTGGGGGCGCGCGTCGACGCGGTGGTCGAGGTGGTTGGTGCCAAGGACGCCGCGGAAAAACCGGCCTGCAACATACGCGTCCTCGTTCGTCAGCCTCGCGCCGCCGAGCATCGCCACACGGGATGGCGGGGCGGCCCGCAGACGCTTGGCGACCAGGTCGAGGGCAGTGTCCCAGGTCGTCTCCACCAGGTAGCCGTCCTGGCGCACTAGCGGGCGGCGGAGCCGCTCGGAGTGGTGGACGTATCCGTGGCCGAAGAACCCCAGGTCACACAACCAGATGTCGTTGACCGGCGGAGACTCGCGGGCGCGCGTTCGCGTAATGACTCCGCCCCGGACATCGAAATCCACCGCGCAGCCCACCCCGCACAGCGTGCAGACGCTGGACACGGCTTGGTTGTCCCACGGCCGCGCGGCGAAGCGGTAGGGCTTCGCGGTCAGGGCGCCCACCGGGCAAATGGCGATGGTGTTTCCAATGAACTTCGACTCTACGGGGAGGGTGAACGGGGTGTTGATCTCACTGTGAAACCCCCGCTCGAACCCCTTCAGCGCGTCATCTCCCGCGACGATCTCCCCGAAGCGCACACACCGCCAGCACAGGATGCATCGCTCGCGGTCCAGCACTAGCACCCTTCCCAACGAGACGGGTTTGGCGAAGTCGCGCTTGGGTTCGATAAACCGGCTGCGCCCCGGCCCAAACGTGTAGGCCTGGTCCTGCAGCGGACATTCCCCGCCCTTGTCGCAGATGGGACAGTCCAGCGGATGGTTAATGAGCAAGAACTCCAGGATCGCTTCCTGGCCGGCCTTCACTTCGGGCGCAATCGTCGACACGCTCATGCCGTCCGCGGCTTCCAGCGTGCACGACGTTTGCAGCTTCGCCATCTTCTCCACTTTGACCAGACACATCCGGCACGCGCCCAGCGGCGGCATCCGGTCGTGGTAGCAGAAGATGGGGATCTCGATGTGGGCCCCCTTGGCGGCCTGGTACACGGTGGTCCCCTTAGGCACCGCCACCCTCGTGCCATCAATCGTCACCGTGACCATCGACAACGCCTGGTTCATCGCGCTACGCGTCCGCCGTGGATCAGGCGGGGAGGATGCCCCTCACGCAGAGAGGGCGCGCCACTACGCATGGACGGCCTGGGGCACAGCGCCGGCCCCCTTAGCATATTGCTCGAACTCGGAGCGGAAGAACCGCAACGACGAGTAGATGGCGGGGGGAACGCTTTCGCCCAGGGGACAGAAACAGGTGCCCGTCATGTTCCGCGCGATGCTGTCCAGCAAGGAGAGGTCTTCAGAGCGCCCCTGACCCGCGAGCATGCGGCGCAGGACCTGGCCCAGCCACATCGTTCCCTCGCGACAGGGCGTGCACTTGCCGCACGATTCATCCCGATAGAACTCCACCGTCCGCGCCACGACTTCCACCATGTTCGTGCTGTCATCCATCACAATCAGCGCGCCCGATCCCAGCATGGACCCGTAGACATCGACCTTGGCCAGCGCGTCATAGTCCATCGGGGTGTCGAGATAGCTCGCCGGTAGGATCGCCGACGACGACCCCCCGGGGAAGCACGCTTTGCACGGTCGGCCGTCGCGCATGCCGCCTGCACGTTCGATCACCTGGCGGATCGTCGTGCCCAGCGGGACTTCGTACACACCCGATCGCGTGACATGCCCGCTCACGGAGATCAGGATCGGCGGCCCGAGTTGGCGGTACCGCTCCACGCCCTCGGTCAGAATCCAGGCCACATGGCAGAGCGTCTCGACGTTGTTGAGGACCGTGGGACGCGAGTAGAGTCCCTTCACGGCCGGGTAGTACGGCGGCTTCAGGCGCGGCATCGCCCGCCGGCCTTCCAGAGATTCCAGCAAGGATGTCTCCTCGCCGGCAATGTACGCCCCCGCCCCCGTGGCCACGATCACATCGAGGTCATAGCCGCTGCTCAGGATATTGCGGCCTAGCAGCCCCGCCCCGGACGCCTGCGCGAGAGCCCGCTCTAGACCGGCGCGGGCGCGATGGAACTCCCGGCGCAGGTACACGAAGGCCTGTTTCGCGCCGACGGCGTAGCTGGCAATCGCAATACCCTCAAGGAGTCTGTGGGGATCACCCTCCAATAAGGTGCGGTCTTTGAAGGTTCCAGGCTCCCCCTCATCCGCGTTTACGACGACGTACCGGGAGATCGCCGGGTCCTTGGGGATGAACTTCCACTTTCTTCCGGTGGGAAAACCGGCTCCGCCGCGTCCGCGCAGACCCGATTTATCTACTTCATCGGTCACCGCATCAGGCGACATCGCCAACGCTCTGCGAAGCCCCTCGTAGCCCCCCCGCCGGCGATAGGCGTCTAGCTCCCCCTGATCGGGCTCGTGGATGTATTTCAAGACCATCGATGTCTCGGGCGCGACCGGCGGGGCGAAGCAAGGACGGGATGCGCTTGGAGGTGACGCGTGCGCGTACTGGTCGAGCAGCGAATCGACGTCCCTCTCAGACACGGGCCCAACGCGGTCCGTGTCTACCATCACCACCGGAGCGCTCTCGCACGCCGCGAGGCACTCG
>DASUDA010000179.1:0-11373 GCA_036275835.1 bacterium
TTCCCCTCGCAGATCGAGTCTGTGGCCGTCCAGTTTGCCGAGTTGTCCCCCCACTACCAGCTGCTCGTCACGCGCGCGCGCACGCTGGACGACCTCGAGGTCCGCATCGAAGTGTCGCCCGCGTTCCTCAGCGCGGCCGGGTCGCTCGAGGCGGAATCTGCCGGCGTGGAGGCGCTGCGTGGCCGGATCGCCGAGCGGCTGCGGGGAGTCACCGGTCTCAGCCTGCCGGTGACCCTCGTGGCGCCGGGCGCGCTTCCGCGGAGCGAGGGGGGCAAGCTCAGGCGCGTCGTGGACCAGCGACGACTTTAGGGCGCGGCTGCGGCGAAGACGAGACATGCGTTGATCCCGCCAAACCCGAAGGCGTTGCTGAGGGCTGTGCGGATCGCCACTTCCCGGCCTGCCCCCGGAATGTAGTCCAGGTCGCACGCCGGGTCCGGGTCCTCGAGATTCACAGTGGGGGGGAGGTAGGCGTGCCGGAGCGCGAGCATGCAGATCGCCGCCTCGATCGCCCCGCTGGCTCCCAGCGAATGGCCGTGCATCGCTTTTGTCCCGCTGATCGGGACGCGGTAGGCGTGGGCTCCGAACACCTGCTTGATCGCTGCGGTCTCCATCACGTCGTTGAGGGGCGTGCTGCTCGCGTGCGCGTTGATGTAGTCGATCTCCTCGGGGGCCATCCCCGCCTCGACGAGCGCGCACCGCATCGCGCGCGCCGCCTGCGCGCCGGACGGCAGCGGGGCGGCCATGTGGTGCGCATCGTTCGTGGATCCGAACCCGAGGATACTCCCGTAGAGAGGCGCCCCCCGGCGGAGCGCGTGCTCGCGCTCCTCCAGGACCAGAACGGCCCCTCCCTCGGCCATGACGAAGCCGTCGCGCTCCCGGTCAAAGGGCCGGCACGCGCGGGCGGGGTCCTCATTGCACGTCGACATCGCCCGGATCACGTCGAACGACCCGAAGGTCAGCGGGGCCAGGGGCACCTCGACGCCCCCCGCCAGCATGATGTCGGCGTACCCGTCGCGGACCGTGCGGAACGCGTTGCCGAGGGCGATCGCGCCGCTGGCGCAACTGTCGGAGTTCGCGCTGCTCGGGCCGCGCACATCGAACTCGATCGCAATGTTGCAGGACGCCGCCCCGCAGAACACCGAGAGCGCCAGGGTCGGCCTGACCCGCCGGATCCCCTGGGAGAGGAAGACCTGGTGCTGCTCCTCGGCGAACACCGCGCCGCCGAGAGCCGAGCCGATAAAGCAGCCGATCGCGTCCCGGTTTTCCTGCGCCAGGTCCAACCGGGCGTCCTCGAGCGCCATTCGCGCGCACGCGACGGCGAACTGCGAGTAGCGGTCCAGCCGCCGGAGACGCTTCGGATCGATGTACGCGGTGGCGTCGAAATCCCGGACTTCGGCCGCGATCGTGCACGTGAACGGCGATGGATCGAAGCGGGCGATCCGGCGGATCGCCGACCGTTCGCGCCGGAGGCCCTCGTACAACCCTCTGCTGCCGCACCCGATCGGGGTGACGGCTCCGATCCCGGTGACCACGACGTCCCGTTTCATGCCTGACCTCCTTCGGTTTCTCGCGCCTGCTCCACAAGCTTCTTGATCCGTCCGAGCGTGGCGCCGGCGGTCGGCTCCACGAAGAGGGGGCCGATGATCCACCGGGCGACGGGCCGGCCGACGACCGGCCAGCGAAGATCCAGATCGTGGACGATGGTCACAACCACGGAGCCGTCCGGCTCGGGCGTCATGCGCCATTCGACTTCCATCCCGCGCGTGATGCCCCGGAGGTGCGTGTACCGGATCCGCCGTTCGGCGGGCACGAGGACCTGGCGCGCCCACCACCACACCGGGATCCCGCTTCGCCGGGCCTTCATCTCCACGACCCGTTCCACCCCCTGCGCCGCGATCACGCGAACCGCGCGGTAGTGCGGGAGCAGGCGGGGCCACTCCTCGACGCGGGAGGCGTACGCAAAGATCTCTTCGACACTCCCCCGAATGCGGATAGCCGTTACGGTGTGCATCGGAGCGCTGCGCTTACAGGATCCCCAGGATGCGCGTGAGGAATCCCGGATGGAGCACGGATCGGGGGGACTCTACGTTTCCCGCAACACCGACAAGCCGCGCCCCAAGATCCGGATGCGCCGCCATCCGCCGGAGTGCCCGCCGAATGACCACAGGGTGAAACGCGAGAGACTGCAGGAGCCGGGAGGTCAGGAACAGCGGACCGAACTCCCGGCGCCGCGCGCGGTCGTACTCCCTCAGCGCCGCCCCGGCCTCTCCGTCGCGGGCGAGTGCCCGGGTCACCGCGTCGGCGGCGAGTTCGGCCCCGCGCAGAGCCAGGTACACTCCCTGCCCGGTCAGAGGATCGATGTGCGCCGCGGCGTCCCCCGTGAGCAGCACTCGCCCGGACACGGTCCGGCGACGGCAATAGGCGAGCGGGCCGCTCGTCACGAACCGGCCAGCGCGCCTGGCGCGGCCCAGCCGGCCTGCCAGGCCCGGAAACGCGTTGAGGGTTGCCCAGTATCGCGCTTCCAGCGCCCCGCGCCACGACCGCAGGTCGGAGCGTCCCAGGGCGATTGTCACATTCGTCAGCCCGCCCGGAAGGTACGCGACTCCGCAGTACCGATCCCGGCCGATGTGAAGTTCGCCTATCTCCTCCCGCTCTCCGTCGGGAGTCTCGTGGGCCACACCCTCCACATAAGCCCCAACGGTGAACCGCCCGCGGCGCGGAGGTTCGCCCGCCCCGACCGCCCGGGCGACGGAGGAGTGGAGGCCGTCGGCGCCGATCACGAGACGGGCCGCGTACGTCTCGGGGCGCGTCCGGCGGGGGCGCTCAGCCGCGACCCGTACGCAGCCGCCGTCTTGCACAACTCCGACAACACGCGCATCCTCAATCACCGTCACGCCAAGCCGTGCCGCGTGTCTGAGAAGGGCGTGGTCCAGCGTCCGCCGGGGGATGGCCCACCCCGCGCCCCGTGAAAAGGGAAGCGTCACCGCGAGCCCGTCGGGCGCGACGACGCGCATGCCCCGGACCCGGCACGCGCCGTCCGCCGCCAGCGTTGCACCAACCCCCAGCCGGTCGAGGATCATTCCGCAGCCCGGGTTGAGGTAGTCCCCGCAGGGCTTGGGCCGGGGAAAAACGGCCCGGTCAAGCAGAAGGACCCGCGCCCCATGTCGCGCGAGAATCCCGGCCGCCGCGCTGCCGGACGGCCCGCCGCCGACCACGATCACGTCCAGCATGGCGTGATCCGTTCCAGGGCGACCCGGAACAGGGGAAGCCTGGAGACGCGAATCCCCGGAATGCCCGACGCGGATGCGAGGCGGCAGTATTCCTCCCACGAGAGCGCGCGGCGCACGGACAGCGGGCCATCGTGGCGGAGCACGGGGCTGCGCGACAGGCGCGTGAGCAGCCACACCCCGGCATATCCGCTCCAGCCCCGGACGAGATCGGCGGCCAGAAAGCCGATGCGCCCGAGCCGGTCGAGCTGCCGGAGAAGCTCCAGGGCCTCGGCCGGCACGAGATGATGGAGCGCCAGGGTGCACAGGCAGACATCGAACGCCCCATCGGCAAAGGGAAGCGCGCGCGCGTCGGCCCGGAGCACGGTGATCGCCGGACAGGCGCCAGTCATCTCGCGGGCGAGATGCGCGGTGGCGGGGTGGCGATCCACCGCGGTGATGCGCACAGGGACGTTCCGCCGCTTCGCCCACGCGGCGACGGCAAGCGGGATGTCCGCTCCGCCGGTGGCCACGTCGAGGAGCCGGAGAGGCCTTCGGGGGACCTCCTGCCGCGCGCGCCAGACCGGCAGGGCCCGGTCCAGGAAGGCCAGGACGAACGCCCGGCCGCCCAGGAAGCGGTTGATCCGACCGAGATCGCGCAGGGCATCCCGCAGCTCCCGGTCCGGGCGGGCCGGATCGTCCATGAGTTCGTGCGCGTCAAGGCGCGTGAGCGCGTCCACGGAGGCCCTCGTGAATCAGGCCCCTCATTATAGCAGGCGAAGCGCAACGGACGAGTAACGCCGCGGCGCGCGCGATACGCGCGCGCTGATCGCGCTTGTTCATGTGCCTGGAGCGGGAAGGGTTCCACCCCGTCGCCGCCGCATCCACGCAGGGGAGGTATCCATGCCCGCGGTAGAGGCGGTCATCTTCGATCTCGACGGTTTGATCCTGGACAGCGAGACCCCCGAGTACCTGGCATGGCAGGCTGTCTACGCCCGATACGGCCTGGAGTTTCCGCGTGCCGCCTGGCTCCAGAATGTCGGGCGAAACGATGATCCGTTCGATCCCCTGGGGCCGTTCCGCCGCGCGGACAGTCTCCCCACCCCTGCCGAGGTCGCTGCCCTCTGGCAGGCGCAGCGCGATGCGGTGTTGCGGGACTACCTGGTCCCACTCCCGGGTGTGGTGCCGCTCCTGGACGCGGTAAGGCGTCTCGGAATGCGCACAGGCGTGGCGTCCGCCACACGACTTGCCCGTGTCCGCGCGATCCTGATGAAGCTCGGGCTTGAAGCGCAGTTCGACGTGCTGGCCGGCGGAGACGAGGCGGAGCGCAGCAAACCCGCGCCCGACGTCTACCTCCTGGCGGCGCGCCGCCTGAGGGTGCGGCCCGAGGCCTGCGTCGCCCTGGAGGACAGCGAAAATGGCGTGCGGGCTGCGACGTCCGCGGGGATGCGGTGCATCGCGGTCCCAT
This sequence comes from bacterium, assembly GCA_036275835.1. GTDB lineage: Bacteria > Sysuimicrobiota > Sysuimicrobiia > Sysuimicrobiales > Segetimicrobiaceae > DASUDA01. Next base: position 4,675 of record DASUDA010000179.1, read on the forward strand.
CCCCCCTCACCCGGGGCATGGACTTTTCCGGCGCCGACCTCATCGTGGCGAGCCTCACCGAGCTCACCCCAGAGATGATCACGGCGCTCGCCGGACGCTTGAGGGCGTGACATTCTCCGTGGTGAGGTGACGGCGCATGCGGATCGCCACCCTGCTGCCAAGCGCGACCGAGATCTGCTGCGCCCTGGGGCTCGCCAATGAGATTGTCGCAGTCACCCACGAGTGTGACTACCCGCCAGAGATGCGCAGCCGTCCCGTGGTGGTTCATCCACTCGTAGACTCCTCTCGATCGAGCCGCGAGATCAATAATCAGGTAGACGCGGCCGCCGGCCGGGGCGGGAGCCTCTATCGAATCGACGCCGAGACTCTGGCCGCCGCCCGCCCGGACCTCGTGATCACACAAGACCTCTGTCACGTCTGCGCTCTCCCAAGCATGGACGTGGACGCGATTGCGGGCAGTCTCCGCGGGTCCCCGCGGATCCTTCGCCTGCACCCTCACACACTCGGCGACATCCTCGAAGAGATCCTTCAGGTTGGGGTCGCCACAGGCCGCGAGCCGGCGGCCCGGCAGGTCGCCGCGCGTCTTCGCGAGCGGATCGCCCATATCGAGGTAGCGGTGCGGGACCTGCCGCGACCGCGCGTGTTCTGCATGGAGTGGCTGGATCCGCCCTTTTGCGGCGGCCACTGGATGCCGGAGATTGTCGGCCTCGCCGGCGGTCGAGAGGTGCTCGGACAACCGGGCCGCCCATCGGTCCGCGTGGGGTGGCCCGAGATCATCGGGGCGGTTCCCGAGATCATCGTGCTGACCCTGTGCGGGTTTGACGTGCCCCGGACGCTACAGGAGGCCCGGAGGATTGAGACTTCGCCGGAGTGGCGGTCGCTGGGTGCGGTCCGCGCGGGACGCGTCTATGCGACGGATGCGAGCAGCTTCTTCAGCCGCTCCGGTCCCCGGATCGTTAACGGGCTGGAGATCCTGGCGGCGATTCTTCACCCGGAGGCCGCGACATGGCCGACACCGCCGGGGTCGTGGGTGCCCGTCGCGGCGGCGCCCGGACCGCCGATCAGAGCCGGCTGACCTGGAGCCTCAAAAGTATCGCCCCGCGATCGCTATCCCCCCAGCAAACGCAATGAGCGATACGCCTATCCATAATTCGGTTGCGTCCGCCGTGGGGCGCACCTCGCGGTGTACCCCACCCCCCTGCCCGGGTGACGGTCGCACGGTATACGATTCGGTGATGCGGAAGTGAGAATTCGTGGCTTCACGCGTCAAGAGCACTCCGGTGCTCAGGAGCATAGCCAGCACGGCGATCGCTACGAACCGCCCGATCATGTGCATTTGCCCATAGATATACCCACTTGCGCGGGTTTCACGTCGGCTCCGGGGCTGCGGCCGCTCTGGGGCGGGTTGAGATGGTGGCTGCTCCTGCGGGTCGGCCGGAGGGCCAATCCTCATCATGCGCATTTGCCATACATATACCCACCTGCTGCGATTTTACGTCGGCTCCGGGCCCGCCGCCTTTCCAGGGCGGAGTGAGATACGGGCTGCCTCCGCGGTGCGGCGGAGCGGCGTGAGGAGCGTCTCCGTGGCCCGGCGGAGCATCCGGGCGTACCGCTCCTCATCGTAGGACCAGTCTCCGGGGAGGCACGCGTAGGCGACCGCCCGCTCGCCGGGGATCCGGGATGCGGCGTTTGTGATGATGTACTCGATGGCCTCACCCGGGTGGAGCGTCGCGCCGGCCTGCAGGAGCTGGTGGGCCGCGACGGCCTGGGGCACGCCCTTTTCGTACTCCCGGGGATCCTGGGACAGCACGGTGCGGATCACGAGTTCCTCCGGGCGCACCTCGTGCTGGCGCAGCCGGACAAGCTCGTCGTGGAGCAGATCCATCACGGCCGGGATCTGCGCCCGCGCCTCCTCGAGCGTCGCCGTCTGGAAGAGCAAGGCCAGCATCCGGGACTGCATGGCCGCGACGAGCGGCGGTGTGTCGCCCCGCCGCAGTTCGATGCCCCGCACTTTGCTCGTTCCATCCTCGAACACCCCGAAGAAGCGGTTGGGGACGCCGACGAGCGGGTGCGTGCGGGAGGGGACGAAGGCGATCCAGCGGTACACGCCTTCCACGGCGATCGGAAGCCCGGTCGCCTCCACGATCATCCGGGCGAGGGCTTCATAGTCGGCGCGCGTGGCGCCGGGCTTCTGGAGCCAGACCGAGTCTACGAGGGCGTGCAGCATCCTGTAGCCCTCCGCTTCCGCCACGTCCTTCGCGCGCAGCAGCATCTCCCGGCTGAGGGCGGTCGTGCACTCGTGGGCTTCGATCTGGCCGAAGCGCGCATTCTTGTAGCCCTGGTATCCGAAACTCACAACGCCTATCCACTTGAGCGCCGTCTGACGCATGTCGTACACGTGCCGCTCGTCTCCGGTGGTCGCAGCCCGGCGCTCTTTATAGTAGGCCCGGCGCGCGAGCACGCGCGCGAGCACCCGGGGGATGAGGCCGCGCCGCCTGCGGCAGAGGTGATGGGGAATCCCCGGCACGCGGGACGCGGGATCTTCGCGACAGCAGGGGCAGTTCACCGTCTCCTGGGAGATGTTGAAGCGTGTCATAATCGCCGGATACATCGCCGCGAAGTCCAGCTCACCGACCTGCCCGTAAGCGCCGACGAGCGGCATGTACGTGAGACCCCCACGGTCGGTCAGGAGAAGGTCCCCGGCCGACTTGAACGCCTCGGGGCGCGACTTCCGCCAGGGAATGAGGATCCCGTCCTGGTACGCCTGGTCCAGCTGCATCGAGGTAATCACGGTTCCCACGCTCGTTCGGGCCGCGTGCTGGACCGGCAGCCGGCCCAGCCGGCTCAACTCGAAGAGCCCCGGGAGTTCCGCTTCCTCGTAGGTGAAGGAATTGGTCGTGTCCAGGTGCCACCGGCCGTGCAGATACGATCCTCCGGCGGTATAGACGATCTGGCCGTACGTCATGTACGAGCGCGGGCGGCGCGTCCGCGTTCCCGCCTGGGGATCGCGGCTCAACGGAAGAGGGAGGCGGGAGAGGGCCGCGAGGCGGCGCAGCCGCGGGAAGAGAAACGAGTCGCCCCACTCGGTGAGGAGGATGTCGGGATCGTACCGGTGGAGCCATCGGGAGAGGGAGGCGAGCAGGTCAGCGGGGGTCTCCCCCGTGAGGGCGCTCTCTTCCCCGTCCACGGCGACGTGCAGAATCGCCCGGTGCCCGTGGTTCGGGTTCGCGGGATCCCCCTCCAGGCGCAGCCGCAGGACGGTCAAGGGCGGTACCGTGTACTCCTGGTCCCAGGGGGAGTCCAGGGGAGCGATCTCCCGGATCATGCCGTCCGGGGTCGCCTCCACCGCGCACCGCCCGAGGGGAAATAGCCGGTGCTCGTACAGGTACATCTGTGGCAGCCCGATATCGCAGTTGTAGAAGACGAGGTCGTCGAGTCGCGCCAGCCGGGTGACGACGCGCGGGAACGCCAGGGGGTTAGTGACGGTGACCTCCGTGACCGCAACGTCCCCCCGCAGCAGATCGTACCGCGTCGCCGGGCGCGCCGTGACCGGAGCGCGGAGAGCGCGGAGCAGGGCGGAGGCCTGCCGCAGGGCATCCCGGCGGCCCGCATAGTAGAAGCGCGGGGCCCAGGGGTGCACGAGCCGGAGGCGCGTGCCGTCATCGGCCAGGAGCCAGACGGCCATTCCGCCCCGGACAGGGTAGACATCAAACAGATGGGCGTGAACGGAGCGCGTCAACCTCGGCCTCCAGCCGCTGAATCGCCTTCATCGCCTCCAGAAGCATGGAAAGCAGGATTGCATCAAACGGCACGGGCCGGGCAACGTAGCTCGCGGCGGCGGAGTAATGCCGGGCAGCGGCGAAGAGCCGGTCCAGCGCTGGCCGGTCCTGCGCCCGGAGCGCCCGGCGAAACGGCGCCCAACCGTCCTCTTCACTCTGGATGATCTGCGTCATCGTGGGCACGGTGCGGCCCATGCGCATCACCTCCTTCGAAACGTGAGCCCTCCTGGTCGAACCGTGAGCTCTCCCGCCCACTCCCACCGGGCCGGATCGGGCCATTCCCTGATGATCAACACGCGCTCAGCCTCCGGCCGGGCGGTGAAAGACCAGCGGGCCAGGCGGCGCAGGCCCGCGCAAAATGCCCGGCGGGCCTCGAAGGCGCCTCCGGCGGGTGCGGCAGGGTCGGGACAGGCGGCTAGAATCGGGAGGCGGCGCCTGAGAGCGAGAAGCGTGGTCCTCAGGCGGCGAAAGATGCGCGCGGCCTCGGCCACAGAAACGTCCTCATCATAAAGAGGGTCGAGCAGGCCGAGGCAGAGCACCGCCCGGGGGCGAAGCGCGGTAATGGCCTGCTGAAGATGCTCCGTGAACAGGGCCTCGAGCTGGTGGCAGGTGTAGACGCGGGAGAGGTGCAGGGCGTCGAGAATCGCCCGAAGGTCCAACCGCCGCGCCCGGGCCGCATCAGAGAAAAGGAGAGAGTTGAATGCATTGGCGCCATCCACCAGGATCACGGGCTCGCCGCGGCCGAGGTACTGGAGGCAGAGAAGCTGGCTCAGCGACAGGACACTTGAGTGGCCGGTGAACAGGGCAAGGCCATCCAAAGGCCGGTCGAGGAGAACGGGCAGGCCAGGAGCAGACAGGCCGGGTACGGGCAGGTTGGGTATAGGCACGGAGCACCCCCAGTGCATTTCCCATCATAATACGAACATTTGTTCGTATCAAGGGGTATGTTGAACCCTGTGCCCAGTCACCCAGCTATTACCTCGTAAATGTGTGTGCTTGAATAAATTTTCGCCTAATCTCAGCGATCTTCGCGGACGCTCTCCGGATACTGTTCTATCGGGCACCCGTTAGCGGTCATATAAAACCGAAATCTGTGTTAGGCTGTTAGTGTATCCCCCAAAAAACCGGGTGCTCCGCGCTCTGGCGGGGCAGAGCCGGGTCTAAGACCCGAGGGGGAATGATGTTTATGCGAAGAGAGCGAAGGCAGACGGGCAGTACGCGCACCACCAAACCGAGCAAGATGGACCTCGGTGCATCGGCCGCCGCCCATCCAGAGCCTTTCCCCTGAGACCGGTATCTAGGACATCCAGAAGCCCTCTAACAGGGCGTTACGCAGGTCTTTTGGGGCGAAATTGAACCCCGGGACACGGAAAGGCTAGGTTTGGTCTGACGAATTTGGGGCCGCTCCGGCGGGCGTCGCCAGGGCGGCTATACTCGTGCCTGCCTTGTTCGCGTCTTCAGCTCCGGTACTAATCTTTCCGCTAGCGAATTCATGTGATCAAAGGCCTCCTGGGAAGGCGGGGGCAAAAAAGGCGGGAAAACCCGAATGGCCTGCTTGACTCCCCAGTAACGTTCAGAACTTGCGCGCAAGGCGATCCGCGCCAGGTGGGTGAAGAAAAAAAGGCCCTACGGCAGGGGTTGGTGAGGTAGCTCGTCGCCTTCTGAGAAAAGAACCTCCGTTTGATCGGTGATCCCCTGGAATTACCGCAGCGAGGGTGCGGAATGCCTAAGGTGGTTGCGATGCTAAATATTGAGGAAACCGTGCGGGTCGGCGACAATCTCACCTACAAGGCTCAAGTGCTAGTCTCTATTGTCTTCACCGGTTGAGTGGGCTTCCTGTGGAGTCTATCCCCGGATGATTTTCAACGGGCTGCTGAGTCGGTTCACTCGGGACATGGGCGTCGATCTCGGAACCGCCAACACGCTGGTGTACGTGCGGCGCGAGGGCATCGTGCTGCGCGAGCCGTCGGTGGTGGCCAAACGAGTGGATGGCGGGGAAGTCCTGGCGGTGGGGAACGAGGCGAAGAAGATGATCGGCCGGACGCCGGCCGATATTGTCGCCACCCGGCCCCTGCGTGACGGCGTCATCGCTGATTTTGATACGACGGTCGCGATGCTCACGTACTTCATTCGTAACGGCCTCCGCGGCCGCAGCTTTCTTCGACTACGGGTGGTCGTCGGGATCCCCACCGGTGCGACCGAGGTGGAAAAGCGGGCGGTCATTGACGCCACGCTGCAGGCCGGCGCCCGCGAGGCGTACCTGATCGAGCAACCGATGGCGGCCGCGATCGGCGCTGGGCTGCCAGTCTCCGAACCCGTGGGAAGCCTGGTCGTGGATATCGGCGGCGGGACAACGGAAGTCGCCGTCATCGCCCTCGGTGGAATTGTGACCGCGCGCAGCCTCCGGATCGCCGGGGACGAGATGGACGAAGCAATTATTCAGCACGCCCGCAAGGCGTACAACCTTCTGATCGGCGAACGGACGGCGGAAGACATCAAGATCGCCGTGGGCTCGGCGTTTCCGCAACGCGAGGAGCAGACGATTGAGGTCCGCGGCCGCGATCTGGTTTCGGGGTTGCCCCGGACCGTGCGGATGACCAGCATGGAAATCCGTGAAGCGATGGCCGAGCCAATCGCCGGCATCGTGGAGGCCGTGAAGATGACCCTCGAGCGGATGCCGCCGGAGCTCGCGGCCGATATCGTCGACCGCGGGATCGTCATGGCCGGCGGCGGGTCGCTACTCCGCGGCCTCGACCGGCTGCTCGCCGAGGAGACCGGGATGGCGGTGACGCTCGCCGATGATCCGCTGGGCAGCGTGGTGCTGGGGACCGGAAGGGCGCTCGAGGAGATCGAGACCCTGAAGAAGGTGCTCATCACGATCAAGAAGTCCTAGAGGGTGCTGTGTTGCTCGATGCTCGGG
>DASUDA010000180.1:0-15517 GCA_036275835.1 bacterium
TCAAACGGAACGCGCAGCACCGTGAAGGCGTTGGGAGGCCCGTCGGTATGGGGGACGTGCTTGTGGCCGACGGCGACGGCCGTGTCCTCCGTCGTCAGCCACAGCCGCTCATCGGACACGATGCGCTCGATGGGCGCGTCCGTCCAGAACTCCGGCACGACATCGGCCAGCATGCGGCCATACATCACGCCGCCCATCACGTTCTTGACGCCGGGCCGCTCGCCCCGCTCGAAGAGCACGACGCGCAGTCCGGCCCGCGCCATCGTCAGCGCCGCCGACGCCCCTCCGGGTCCCGCGCCGACGACGATCGCGTCGAATTCCTCTGCCATGCGGCGGGATTCTACCTGAGGGCGGCGACCGCCTGCTGCACGGCAGCCGTGACCGCGGCGGGGAACAGGCCGAGCCAGAGCACGCCCGCCACCGCGATGACGAGAGCCGCACCGGCGAGGGCGCTCCGCCGGACCGCCACCGCGTCCGCGGCGCCGCCGCTGAGGGCGACGTACGCGACCCGCAGGTAGTAATAGACGGAGACGACGCTTGTGAGGACGCCCACGAGCGCGAGGCCGGTCCGGTGATCCAGCAACGCCGCCCGGAACAGATACAGCTTGGCGATAAACCCGGCGGTCGGCGGAAGGCCGGCGAGCGACACCATGCAGAGGGCGAGTGCGGCCGCGGCCCAGGGAGCGCGCCCCGCGAGCCCCGCGAGGTCCTCCAGACGATCCGCCTCCTCCCCGCGCCGCTCGAGGAGGAGCAGAACGCCGAACGCTCCGAGATTCATCGCCACGTACACGAGCAGGTAGAACAGGACGGCCCACGTTCCATCGGCCCCCCCGGAGGCGATCCCGATGAGGAGGTATCCGGCGTGGGCCACACTCGAGTACGCGAGGAGCCGCTTCACGTTCGACTGGACGAGGGCGGCCAGGTTGCCGGTGATCATCGTCGCCACGGCGATCGCGGCGAGCACCTGCCCCCAGGCGGGCTCCAGATGCGGGAGCGCAAGCGGAAAGACGCGCACCAACCCGGCGAACGCGCCCACTTTGGCGATGACCGACATGAACGCGGTGACCGGCAGCGGCGCCCCTTCGTACACGTCGGGCGCCCAGGCGTGAAACGGAACCAGGGCGGCCTCGAACCCCAGCCCGATCGTCAGCAGCGCGACCCCCGCGCCTAGGAGCGGGGAAACCGGCGCCTCCGCGATCCGGGCAAGGTCCACCGTCCCGGTCGCGCCGTAGATGAGCGCGATGCCGTAGACGAAGAACGCGGTCGCAAATGCGCCCAGCAGAAGATACTTGAGCCCGGCCTCTTGCGAGAGTTCGCTCCTCCGGGCGAGAGCCGCCATGACGTACAGGGGGAAGCTCAGGATCTCCAGTCCGAGAAAGAGGACCACGAGGTTGCGGCTCGCGCCCATCAGCATCGCTCCCACGGTGCTGAGGAGCAGGAGCGCGTAGTACTCGCCCGCCGGGAGCCGGGCCCGCTGCACGTACCCGGGGGAGAGCAGCACTCCCAGACCCGCGGCGGCCAGCGCGGCAAAGTCAATGATGCGGGTCAGGTGGTCGCGGACGTACATTCCACCGAATGCGCCCCCGGGGCCCTCCACCGGGCGGGCGTTGACGACGAGCGCAACACAGACGGCCGCCAGCGCGATCCAGGTCCCGGCAGGCCCTCGGGCCTCAGACTCCAGGACCGGCCCGGTTACCCAGGCGTCCTGCAGGAGGACCACGCACGCGGCGACCGTGAGCACGAGCTCGGGCGCGATGCGGAGAAGGTCATCCCACGTCACGGTGAGACCCCCGCCCCGAGCGGAGGATCCCGCAGGATATGCGTGGCGGACGATGTGCCGCGGTATTGGAGGCCGTGGACGGGGGCGGGTGGCGCGCCCGCGGCCGGCCGGGCCGCCGGTGCAGCGCTCCGCGTGGCGACCCGGCTCAGGATGGCGCTCACCGTCGCCTCGCTGCGGCTGAGCAGGGGCTGCGGGGCAAACCCCACCCAGAAGATGACCAGGACCAGGGGGACGAGCACCGCGTACTCGGCCGCGCGGAGGTCGACCATCCCCCGAAGGTCTTCGCGCAGCGGGCCGTGGAACACGCGGCCGACGAACGCAAGGAGGTAGGCGGCGGCCACCACGATTCCTCCGGTTGCCAGGACGGCCGCAACCGGTGAGGCCGGATCGGCCTGATAGGTCCCGACCAGGATCAGGAACTCACCGATGAACCCGTTGGTTCCCGGCAGGGCGAGCGACGAGACCGTGACGATCAGGGTCGCGGCCGCAAGCGCGGGGACGGCGGCCGCGATTCCGCCGTACTCGTCCGTGCGGGTCCGACCCGTCCGATCGAGCAGAAACCCCGCGAGGAAAAACAGCGCTCCCGTGCTGACCCCGTGGTTGATCATCTGGATGAGGCTCCCCTGCACGGCGGGGATGTTCAGGGCGAAGATCCCGAGCAGGATGAATCCCATGTGGCTCATGCTCCCGTACGCCAGGAGGCGCCGCATATCGCCCTGGGTCCAGGCCACCGCGCCACCGTAGAGGATGCCGATCACGGCGAGACCGGAGAGGACGGGGCCAAAGGAGCGGGAGGCGTCCGGAAAGAGCGGCAGGCAGAACCGCACGAAACCGTACGCTCCCGCCTTCGCCATCACAGAGGCGAGCAGCACGGTCACCACAGGCGGAGCCTCCGCGTACGCGTCGGGGAGCCAGGTGTGCAGGGGCCACACCGGCATCTTGATCGCGAAGGCGACGGCGAACGCGCCGAACAGGAGAGCCTCACGGGGAGGCTCGAGCCCGAGCGGCCGGGCCAGGAGGGATGGCAGATCGAACGTCGGGCCTTCCGGGAGTCCTCCGCTCTGGAGGTAGACCGCGACGATCGCCAGCAGCATCAGTACGCTTCCCGCCATCGTATACAGGATGAACTTGATCGCGGCCGCCCCCCGGGCCGGGCCTCCCCACAGCGCGATCAGAAAGTACATGGGGATGAGCATCGCCTCCCAGAACACGTAGAACAGCACGAGGTCTTGCGCCAGGAACGTCCCGAGCAGACCCGCTTCGAGCAGCAGGGCCGTCACCTGGAAGGCCTTGACGCGGCCGCGTATCTGCGCCGCCGCCGCCCCGAGGGCGAGCGGAAACAGAAACGCCGTCAGCGCGACCAGGCTCACCGTGAGCCCGTCGACCCCCAGATGGTACCCCATCCCAAGCCCCGGGACCCAGTCCCGTTTCTCTTCGAACTGCAGCGCGGCGGTGCCGGGGGAGAAACGAATCCAGATCCACCCGGCGACGCAGAAGGTCAGGACAGCGGACACGAGAGCGGCGACCCGCACCGCCCGCTCGCCGCGCGCGTCCATCACGGCCACGGCGGCCGCCCCGGCCAGGGGAATGGCGATCAGGAGCGTGAGCACGCCCGGCGCCATCGAGACACCCATCACCGCGAGATCCCGCCGGCAAGCATCCAGTAGGCCAGGATCAGGAGGGCGCCGATCAGCATGAATGCCGCGTAGCGGCGGAGGAACCCGCTCTGGGCCTTGCGGAGGACCTGACCACCGGCGGCGAGCGCAGATCCGATCCCGGTCACAGCCCCGTCGATAACATCTCGGTCTAGCGCCTCGGCCATGCGGGCCAGGGCGCGGGATGGGGCGACGATGGCCGCGTCATACATGGCCTCGATGTAGAACTGGTGGGCGAGGATGTCGCCCACCACCGAGGATGGGGACCTCCCGTGGAGCGTTCGTCGCGCGTACACGCGCCAGGCCAGGATCATCCCTGCCGCGGCAACGGCGACGCTCGTGGCAACGAGCGCCGCCTCTCCACCGCCCTGCGCCCCCCCCGCCGCCGCCGGGGCGTTTTGGACGATCCCGGCCTCCACGGCCGGTCGCAGCCACTGCTCCAGCACCCCGGGATGGGTGAACGACCATCCCAACGCCCCGCCTGCGATCGAGAGCAGCGCCAGCCCCCCCATCGGCCAGGCCATCGCGCGGGGCGGATCGTGGCGGTGGTGATCGCGCGGAGGCGTATCGGCGCCGGGGGCGGCGACGAACGTGAGCGCGAACGCCCGGACGATGTAGAACGCGGTCAGTCCGGCCGCGGCGATGCCGAGCGCCCAGAGCCAGACGTGCCCGCGATGAAACACGTCGGAGAGGATCTGGTCCTTGCTGAAGAACCCGACTAGCGGGGGGATTCCGGCCAGGCTCAGAGCGCCGATGGCGAACGCCGCGGCGGTGGGCGGCAAGCGCCGGAGGAGTCCGCCCATCTGCCACATGTCGGTCGTCCCGCCGAGCGCGTGCATCACGCTGCCCGCCGCCAGGAACAACAGAGCCTTGAAGAACGCGTGTGAGGTCAGGTGGAACATCCCCGCGCCCCACGCGCCGACGCCGACGCCGAGGAACATGTACCCGATCTGGCTGATCGTCGAGTAGGCCAGGACCCGCTTGATGTCCGGCTCAACGAGGGCGGAGGCGGCCGCGAAGATGGCGGTCACCGCACCCACCGCCGCGACGACGTCCATCGCCAGGGGGGCGCGGGCGTAGACGGCGTGCATGCGGGCGATCATGTACACGCCCGCGGTGACCATTGTGGCGGCGTGGATCAACGCGCTCACCGGGGTCGGACCCTCCATCGCGTCGGGCAGCCAGACGTAGAGAGGCAGCTGCGCCGACTTGCCGGTCGCCCCCAGGAACAGCAGAAGGGCGAGCACGGTCGCCGCCGCGCCTCCTTCCGGGAGGCGGGCCGCGGCGGTCCGGGTCATCACCGTGAAATCCGCCGTCCCAAAAAGCGCGAACGCGAGGAAGATGCCGAGGAGGAAGCCCACGTCCCCCAGCCGCGTCACGATGAACGCCTTGACGCCCGCCCTCGCCGCGGCCGGCCGCGTGAACCAGAAGGCGATGAGGAGGTAACTGCACAGTCCCACGCCCTCCCACCCGATGAACATGACGACCAGGTTTCCGGCCAGGGTCAGGGTGAGCATGGCCGCCATGAACAGGTTCATGTAGGCAAAGTAGCGGGCGAAGCCCTCGTCGTCCGCCATGTAGCCGACGGAGTACACGTGGATGAGCGCCCCCACCCCGCTGACGACGAGCGCCATCGCGACCGAGAGTGTGTCGACGAGGAGCCCCATCGGAATCGTGATCGGTCCGGCGGCGATCCACCGGTACAGGTCGATGGCCACGTGCCGGTCCCCAGAGGAGAGTGCCAGCAGCGCCCGCAGGACGAGACAGGCCGCCACAAACGACGCCGTGACGGTTCCGCACGCCACCAACGCGACGGTCCGGCGGCCCCAGCGGCGTCCCCAGAGACCGAGGACGGCCCACCCGAGAAGCGGAAGAAGCGGGATCAGGACCGCGAGGAGCGGGACAACCGGGATGGGGGCGCCCGTCATCGCTCCACTACCCCCGCAGGAGGTCCACGTCGTCGACGTCGACTGTGTCCCGCGACCGAAAGATGTCGACGATGATGGCCAGGCCGATCACGACTTCCGTGGCCGCGACGACGAGGACGAAGAAGACCAGAAGCTGGCCGTCTATGCTCTGGTGGAGACGCGCGAACGTGACGAATGTCAGGTTCACCGCGTTCAACATCAGCTCGATGGACATGAACACGACAAGCGCAGAGCGCCTCACGAGGACCCCGGCCGTGCCGAGGGCGAACAGGACCGCGCTGAGCGCCAGGTAGTACGGAGCCGGAACGGTCACCTGTGCCCCTCGGGGGGGGCGGAGGGACCGCCGGGCGAGGGAAGCAGCCGCTTTCCGAGCGCGACCGCGCCGGTCATGCCGATCAGGAGGAGGATAGACGCCGCTTCAAAGGGCAGCAGGTAGCGCCGGAAGAGCGCCCGGCCCACCTCCTGGACGGTCCCGAACCCCGGAGGGGGCGGGCCCGGAGCAGCGTGCGCGCCGCTCAGCACCGCCAGCAGTCCCAGACCGAAGAGGGTGACAAGAACGACCGCCACTATGGGAGGCAGGTTGGCCCCGGCGCCGGGCCCCTCGCCGCTCCACGCGTGCAGGAGCATGATGATGAAGACAAACAGGACGACGATCGCGCCGCCATAGATGATCACCTGGAGAACGGCGATGAACTGGGCGTCAAGCAGCAGATAGTCCACCGCCAGGCTGAGGAGAACCAGGAGAAGGGCGAGCGCGCTGTACACCGGCCGCCGAGAGGCGATGACGCCGACGCCGCCGGCCAGGGCGCACACCGCCGTGATCCCGAAGAGGACCGCCTCCACCCTAGACCTCCCGGTGCGGATCCCGGCCCGACTCGCCCGGAACTTTCTCCTGCAAACGCTCCTTGGTGTAGATCAGGGAGTCGCGCGTGTACCCGCTCAGTTCGTACTCGTGCCCCAGAATGATCGCGCCGGTCGGACATGCCTCCTCGCACAGCCCGCAGAAGATGCAGCGCAGCATGTTGATCTGAAAATCCACCGCGTACCGCTCGCCCTTGGAGTGGGGCTCAAGCGGAGTGTTCTCAGCCGCCTTGACGTAGATCGCCTGGCTGGGGCACACGATCACGCACAGCTCGCACCCGATGCACCTCTCCATCCCGTCGGCCCACAGCGTCAGGTAGTGCCGCCCCTTGAATCGCGTGTGCACCGGCGGCTTCTCCTCCGGGTAGCGGACCGTAATCGGCCGCCGGAGGAGGTAGCGGCCGACGACGCCCAGCCCCTTCACCATCGCCCATGCCTGCTTGAGGCGCCGCGCCATCGGCTCAGGCCCCCATCAGGCCCCGCCGCGCCACACCACGATCAGCGCGGTGATCGCCAGGTTCGCGAGTCCGATCGGGACGAGGACCTTCCACCCCAGGGTCATCAGCTGATCGTAGCGCAGCCGCGGGAGCGTGGCCCGCACCCAGATGAAGAAGAAGATCACCGCAAACACCTTGAGAAGGAACCACACGACCTGTAGCAGCGGGTGCAGCGGCGGCAGTCCCTGCCACCCGCCCAGGAACAGTGTCGCCGTCAGCGCCCCCATCGTGATCACACCTACGTATTCTCCGAGGTAGAACATCGCGAATTTGAACCCTCCGTATTCGGTCTGGTAGCCGGCGATCAACTCCTGCTCCGCCTCCGGGAGGTCGAAGGGCGCGCGGTTCGTTTCGGCCAGCCCCGCGATGAGGAACAGGGCGAACGCCACCGGCTGCGTGACAACGAACCAGAGGTGCGATTGCGCGCGGACGATGTCCACCAGGCTGAGAGAGTTCGCCACGAGCACGACCCCCAGGACGGCCAGCCCCAGGGTCAATTCGTAGGAGATCACCTGGGCGGTGCTCCGGAGCCCGCCGAGGAGCGCGTACTTGTTGTCGGAGGACCATCCGCCGAGGATGACTCCGTACACGCCGACGCTGCTGGCCCCGAGCACGAGGAGGATGCCGACGTTGACGTTCGCGATGTACAGCGTCACGTCCCGGCCGAAGAGGGTGATCGACGGCCCGATGGGGATCACCGCATAGACGAAAAGGGCGGCGATGACGGAGATGAGGGGGGCGACCAGGTACACCAGCCGGTCGGCGTTGGCCGGGGTGAAATCTTCCTTAAAGATCAGCTTGATCCCGTCGGCAAGCGGCTGCAGGAGGCCCAGCGGGCCCACGCGGTTCGGCCCGATCCGGAGCTGGAACCGCGCGAGGAGCCGGCGCTCCAGCAGCGTGACGTAGGCGAACGCGGTGAGCACACCGCCGATCAGGACCGCGCTCTTGATCGCGTCGATGAGCAGCGTCACGCCCATCTCATGCACTCGCTCCAACCGGTCGGATCGTCACCGCAACCGGCCCGCGCTCGTCCAGCAGGCGGGTGACCGGCGCGCTCTCGTACCCGCGAGGGACGTAGGCGTGGCCCGGATGCAGGCCGGCCCAGACCCGCGCCGGAAGGCACAGCGCCCCACACGACGACCGCACCTCGCACACCGCGCCGTCCTCAATACCGAGCCGCGATGCGTCTTCGGGCGGGATCGCGACGAACGGCCCTCCGGCCTGGCTGCGCACGCCGGGGCACCTCAACGCCATCGTCCCCCGGTCGAACAGGCGCGTTCCTACGAGAAGGGTGAGCGCACCGTTCGCCGTCGGCGCGCCGCCTTGGGCGGGAGCTCCCTTCGCGGCTGGACCGTCATCCGCGGTTGGATGACGCACCGCCGGACGAGGCGGGACCAGCCGGGCCTCCTCCGACCACCCGGGCACGACGCGGCCGATCTCCGCACACACCCCCTCCCACGAGGCAAACCCGAACGGCACTCCCAGGCGCATGGCCAGTAATGAGAAGATCTCCGCGTCCGACCGCGCGGTGCCCGGCCCGAGAAGAGCCTGGTCGTGGCGCTGAACGCGCCCTTCGATGTTTCCCACCGTGCCGGTCTTCTCCGCGTACGTCAGGACAGGGAGGACGACGTCGGCGGCCGCGGCCGTACCGGTCAGGAAGATGTCGTGCACGACAAGAAGGCGGATACCCTTCCGTGCCTCCTCCCAGGCCCGGGCATCCGGGTACTCCGTGGCCGGATCCGCGCCCACCACATAGAGGATCCCGACTGCGCCCGCACGAGCGGCCTCCAGCATCCCCCGCACCGTCCGGCCCGGCGCGGACGGGATGGGACGCCCCCAGACCGCTTCGAGCGCGGCCCGCGCCGCGGCATCGGCAAGGGGACGGTAGCCGGGGAGCAGATCCGGAAGAAGACCGAGCATCTGCGCTCCGCCGCTGTTCCCGCGCCCCCGCAGGATGCCCACGGCGGCGTTTCCGCGGGCGGCGCGCACACCGTCCAGGGCGGCGAGAACGTCGGCGGCCCCCGGCTGCTCGAGCGCCGTCCGGCCGACCAGAACGAGCGGACGGGCCGCACCCCTGAGCGCGTCGGCCGCGCTCCTCAGGCGTCCGGCATCGATCCCCGTGAACCCCGCCGCGCTCTCGGGACTCTCCCCGCCCGCGAGCGCGCCGAGCACAACCGCCTCCGTTCCCCACCGGCAGGTCATGGAGTGGCTCGCCCACCGGCTGATCTCGAGTTCCCACGGGTTCGCGATGATCAGGCGCGCCCCCCCGTCTACCGCCTTCTTGACCCGCAGCCAGATGATCGGGTACTCCTCGGTGAGATCGCACCCGACGAGGACGATTACATCCGACCGCTCGACGTCCGCGATTGGGATATCGAGGCCCCACGGCGCGGCCGCCGCCGGCTGCGGATGGGCCGTGTCGACGCGGAAGTCGATGCTGTTCGTCCCCACGATCCCGCGGAAGAGCCGGAGCAGCAGGTAGTCCTCCTCGTTGGTGGAGCGCGTCCCGCCGATGACGCCGATCCCCTCGGGCGGGGTCGACCGGAGAGCGGCGACGACATGGGCGAGGGCCCTATTCCAGGAGACCTCCCGGAGTTCGCCGTTCTTCCGGACGAGGGGGACGGTGAGGCGATCCGGGCTTCGGACGAACTCGTAGCCGAAAAACCCCTTGTCGCACAGCCACACGTCGTTGACTTCCCGATGTTCGCGCGCTCGGGTGCGGGCCAGGTCCTCCCCGCGCACGTCCAGTTCCGTTGCGCAGCCGCACCCGCAGTGCGGGCATACGCTTCGCACGCGCCGGGTATCCCACGGCCGCGCGCGGAACCGATAGGTGGCGCTCGTGAGCGCCCCCACCGGGCAGATCGCGATCGTGTTCCCGATGAACTTGCTGTTCACCGGCTCCATGAACGGGGATGCGATCTGGCTGTGGTAACCGCGCTCGAACCCCTTCAAGGCGTCATCGCCGGCGATAATCTCGCCGAACCGCGTGCACCGCCAGCACAGGATGCACCGCTCCCTGTCGAGCACGAGGACCGGACCCATCCGGATGTGTTTGCGGAATGTGCGCTTCGTCTCGGCGAACCGGCTCTGCCCCGGGCCGAACTTCAGCGTGTTGTCCTGGAGGGGACACTCCCCCCCCTTGTCGCAGATGGGACAGTCGAGCGGGTGGTTGATCAGGAGGAATTCGAGAATCGCCTGCTGGCCCTGGCGGACCCGCTCGGTCCGCGTCCGTACCACCATGTCCTCGCCCGCTTCCTGCGTGCACGAGGTCACCAGCTTCGGCATCTTCTCGATCTCGACGAGGCACATCCGGCACGCGCCGAGCGGAGGCATGCGGTCATGATAGCAGAAGACAGGGATCTCGACGCCCGCCTGGAGGGCGGCCTGCCAGACGGTCGTCCCCTTCGGCACCGCCACCGGCTGGCCGTCGATCACGAGATGCACCATCTGCACTTTCTGCTCGGCCATCGATCGCTACCCTCCGCCGGGCCCCGGGGCCTGTGCCGCCGCGGCCGCGGGGCGCAGATCGCACGACCCAGTCCGAACGTGGTGCTCGTACTCCGCGCGGAAGTACCGGAGGGAGGTCCTGAGGCTCGGGGGCACGCTCTCCCCCAGCGGGCAGAAACACGTCCCCGTCATGTTGCGGGCGATCGCGTCCAAAAGGTCCAGGTCCTCCATCCGCCCCGCGCCGGCGAGGATCCGGTCGAGGATCTGCGCCAGCCACACCGTCCCCTCCCGGCACGGCGTGCACTTGCCGCACGACTCGTCCCGGTAGAACTCCACGGTCCTCCGGATCACCGCGGGGATGCACGCGGAATCGTCCATGACGATAATGGCGCTCGATCCGAGCATCGACCCGAGCTTGGCCAATGGCTCGAAGTCGGCGGGCGTATCGAGGTGCTCGGCGGTAAGAAGCGCCGATGACGAGCCCCCGGGGAACAGGGCCTTGAATGTGCGCCCGGGGCGCAGCCCGCCGGAGTGCTGGAAGATGATCTCCCGCAGGGGAGTCCCGATCGGCAGCTCCTTCACGCCCGGAGCGGTCACGTGGCCCGAGACCGAGTACAGGATGGGAGGACCGGAGGCTTTGTATCCGTCCGGCCCGAGGCTCAGGATGTGCGGAATGTGGGCCATCGTCTCCACGTTGTTGAGCACCGTCGGTTGATCGTACAGGCCGCGAACGGCCGGATAATACGGAGGCTTGAGCCGGGGAAAGCCGCGCCGGCCCTCGAGGCTCTCGAGGAGGGCGGTCTCCTCCCCGCAGATGTAGGAACCGGCGCCCCTGTGGATGACGATCTCCAGATCAAACCCGCTGCCCAGAATGTTCCGCCCGACATGGCCCCGGTCCCTGGCCTCGGCGAGAGCGCGGCTGAGCCGCTGGTACCCGAGGAAGAATTCTCCTCTCAGGTAGATGTACGCCCGGTGCACCTGGTTCGCGTAGGCGGTGATGATCATCCCCTCGAGCACCTGGTGCGGGTCGCCCTCGATCAGCGTCCGGTCCTTGAAGGTGCCCGGCTCTCCCTCGTCGGCGTTGACGACGAGATAGCGGACATCCCCTTCGCGTTTCGGCGTGAGCCGCCACTTCCGTCCCGTCGGAAATCCCGCCCCGCCCCGGCCCCGCAGCCCTGACGCCTCGACTATGGCGATGATCTGGTCCGGTTGGAGGTCTCGCAGCGCATGAGCCGCCGCCTGATAGCCGCCGGTGGCGAGAAAGGCATCGATCGCCTCGCGGCCGGGCTGGCCCAGGTACTTCGTCAGGAGCGGAAGCGCGGGGACCATCAGTCCAGCCGTCCGAGGAGGTCATCCACCGCCGCCGAGGTCATCCGCGGATGACGGTCGGCATCCACGAGCATCACCGGCGCCTCCTCGCACGCCGCCAGGCACTCCACCGCCTCCAGTGTCACCCGGCCGTCCGGTGTCGTCTCGCCGGGACGAATTCCCAGGAGCCCGCACAGGCGGTCGAGGACCTCCCCGCATCCGTTCAGGTAGCAGGAGAGGTTGGTGCACACGCGGATCTGATGCCGGCCCACGGGCCCGGGGTGAAACATCGAGTAGAACGTCGCCACGGAGGCGACCTCGGAGACCGGGAGACCGAGTGCGTCGGCGACATCGGTCATCGCCGCCTCGCTCAGATACCCGACCTGGTCCTGGGCCGCGTGCAGCGCCGGGAGGAGTGCGGACCGGGGATGGGCGTACAGCTGCGCGAGCCGGGAGATCTCGGCCAGAACCGCGGGCCGGAGGACGCGCTCCACTAGCGGTCTACGTCTCCCAGGATGATGTCGATGCTCGCCACGGCGACGACGACGTCGGCCAGCGGGCGCCCCTCGACCATGGCGGGCAGCGTCTGCAGATTGTAGAACGAAGGCGCGCGGATGTGCACGCGGACAGGCCTGTTGCTGCCGTCACTCACCACGTAGTACCCTTTCTCGCCGCGGGCCGATTCGGTCGCGACGTAACTGTCGCCCGCCGGCGGATGCATCCCCTCGCTCACGAGCTTGAACTGGTGGATGACCGCCTCCATGCTCCGCGCGAGTTCGGCTCTGGGGGGAAGCGCCACCTTGCGATCCGCGACGATCACCGGCCCATCCGGGAGCCGCTCGAGCGCCCGGAGCGCGATACGCCGGCTCTGCCGCATCTCCTCCATGCGGACGATATAGCGCGCGTAGGCGTCCCCGTCCGGTCGCGTGGGGATATCGAAGTCGTATTCGTCGTATCCGCCATACGGCAGGAGCTTGCGGATGTCGTGGACCACGCCGGAGCCCCGCAGGACCGGCCCGGTCGCGCCGAGCCGGATGGCATCCTCCCGCGAGAGAAGGGCGACCCCCTCCAGGCGCTCGCGCCAGATCAGGTTGTCGCTGAGCAGACGCGTATATTCGTCGACCCGCCGCGGGATCTCGTCGAGAAACGCCCGCGCGGCGGGGAAAAACTCTTCCGGCAGATCGTCGGCCACGCCACCGACCCGGAAATATCCCGGCATCATCCGCTGTCCGGAGACCATCTCCGACAGATCGAGAAACTTCTCTCTGTCGGCGAAGCAGTACATGAAGACGCTGCTCAGGTTCAGGTCCATCGCCGCCGATCCCAGGTACACAAGGTGGCTCGCGATGCGGTTGAGCTCGCACATCAGCACGCGGATGGCCCCTGCTCGCGGCGGCGGCTCGATCCCCATGAGACGCTCGACGGACTGGTAGAACGCCATCTCTTCCATATAACTCGCGACATACTCGACCCGGTCGACCAGGGTGACGTTCTGGTGGTAGGTCCGCGTCTCCATCTCCTTTTCGATGCCCGTGTGGAGGTAGCCGATGATCGGTGTGCACGTCCGGACGATCTCCCCCTCGAGCTCGAGCACGAGCCGCAGCACGCCGTGGGTGCTGGGGTGCTGGGGCCCCATGTTGAGCGTCATCGTCTCGCGGGTCACATGACTCATCACGGCACCGGCGGCGGTTCCCCGCCGGACCCGGACGGGCTGCGCGGCGGGAAGTACGGGATGATCTCACTCGGCACCTTGGGGGTGTGCCCTTTGAACTCGACCGGCTCTTCGAACAGCGAGTAGTCGCGGCGGAGCGGATGGCCTTCCCAGTCGTCGGGCATCAGGATCCGCCGGAGGTCCGGGTGTTCGTCGAAGACGATGCCGAACATGTCGTACACTTCGCGCTCGGGCCACTCCGCCCCGCGATACACCGGGACCGCGCTCGGCAGACGCGGCGGCTCCCCCTCCACCTGGGCTTTGACCCACAACCGGTCCGCCCCGCCGGCCTGTCCCAGCAGGTAGACGACCTCAAATCGGGGAGACGCGGGACGCCGGTCCCAGGCCGTGAGATCCACCAGGCTATCGAGCCCCAGGTGATCGCGGGCCGCCCGGAGCACCTCCAACAGCACTCCCGGGGTGACGAACAGGATGGCCCGCCCCTTCTCTTCCCGGGGGGTGGTCAACCCCCCCGGCACATGAGGGCGTAACCGGTCGAGGAGTGACGCCTGAGCCATCGACTGCGGCGGCTCAGATCGCCCGGGGGACCGAGGCGCTCCCGGCGACCTTCGTCAGGGCGATTTTCTCCTGCAGGAGTTGCAAGCCGTGGAGGAGGGCCTCCGGGCGAGGCGGGCATCCGGCCACGTAGACGTCCACGGGGACGATCTTGTCCACACCCTGCACGACCGCGTAATTATTGTACAGGCCACCGGTGCTGGCGCAGTCTCCCATCGCGATCACCCACTTCGGCTCCAGCATCTGGTCGTAGATATGGCGGACGACCGGGGCCATCTTTTGGCTCACCCGCCCGGCCACGATCATGAGGTCGGACTGGCGCGGCGAGGCCCGGAACAGTTCCGACCCGAACCGGGCGATGTCGAACCGGGACGCGGCGGTGCACATCATCTCGATCGCGCAGCAGGCCAGCCCGAACTGGACCGGCCACACCGAACTCTTCCGGGCCCAGGCCACGATCCGGTCCACGGTCGTGGTGAGCACGTTGCGCTCCACGTCCCGTTCGGTGGCGCTTACTCCCATTCCAGAGCCCTCCGCTTGAGGAGATACAGGTAGCCGAGCGCCAGGATGGCGAGGAACGTGAACATCTCGCCCACCCCGAGCGCACCGAGTTCCCGCACCAGCACGGCCCAGGGGTATACGAACACGATCTCCACGTCGAAGATGATGAACAGCATCGCGACCAGATAATACCGAATGGGGATCCGCTCCCGCGCGCTCCCGATCGGCCACACCCCCGACTCGTAGGGGAGGGACTTCTCCAGCGTCGGCCGGCGGCCGCCGACGAGCATGTGCAGCCCCAGCACCGCGACGGCGATGAGCACGACGAGCGTGAGATGCACGAGGATGGGGACGTACCCAGACATCGCCAGCCCCTTATCGGTCACCCGCCCGGCCCGAGGACACACCAGCATCCGCACAGGGACGCTGATCAGGCCGCGCTCGGATCCACCACCTCATGATTGCAGAGAGGGTCTACCCTGTCAACGCGCGCTAGGCTGCCCGCCGGAGGCGTGTCACGACATCGCGGAGGGCGTCGAGCGCGTAGCCGACGTCGGCCTCCGACGTGCCGCGCCCCAGGGTCAGCCGGACCGCGGCGGCGGCGCGGGTGGGAGGCAGTCCGAGGGCCGCGAGCACGTGCGACGGCTCCAGGCTGCCGGACGTGCAGGCCGAGCCGGAACTCGCGGCCACTCCGTGGAGGTCGAGCCCGATGACGAGCGACTGGCTGTCCGTTCCTTCGAACGACAGGTTGGCGTTGTTCGGCAGCCGCCTGTCGGGGTCGCCGTTGAGGGATGCGCCGGGGAGCGTCAGCGCTTCGCGGATGATCCGGTCGCGGAGGACCGCAAGCCGGGCGCGCTCATCCTCCATGACCTCCCCCGCGATCCTGAGGGCTGCCCCAAATCCGACGATCCCGGGAACGTTCTCGGTGCCGCCGCGCCGGCCCCGCTCGTGGCTGCCGCCCCGCTGGACGGCGTGGAGCGGCGTGCCCGTGCGCACGTACAGCGCGCCGACGCCCTTGGGGCCGTAGATCTTGTGCGAGGTGATGCTGACCAGGTCGGCGTTCGCCGCGTTGACGTCGAACGGCACCTTGCCCAGGCCCTGCACCGCGTCGCAGTGGAAGAGCACGCCGCGCTCGCGGCAGATCTTGCCAATTTCCCGCCAGGGTTGCAGGACGCCGATTTCATTGTTTGCCGCCATGATCGTGACCAGGATTGTCTTGTCGTCGATCGCGCGCTTCAGATCTTCCAGATCCACCAGACCATCTTTCTGCACCGGCAGATAAGTCACGCGGTAGCCATTCTTCTCGAGCCGCT
>DASUDA010000181.1:0-7769 GCA_036275835.1 bacterium
GGAGGATGGACTGACCTTCGATGCCGCGCGGGAGGCCGTCCGCCGCCTCCACCGGCCGCGTGTGCAGGAGCGATTGTTCTGAATTGCACTTTCTCCGCGCGTCCCCTAGAATGAAGCCATGGAGAAACGGTCCGTCGCTGATTTGCGTCGCGCCTTCGGCAGCCGGGTCCAGGAAGCCCGCCGCACAGCCCGCCTCAGCCAGACTCAACTGGCTCGGCGCGTGGGACTCCGGAGCGGCGTTGCCGTCGGCGATTGGGAACGTGGAAAAGCGCTTCCCAAGTTCGAAACGTTCATGCGCCTCTGCGAGGCGCTGAATCAGCCCCCCGCCTACTTCATCGAAGGATACCGCGAGCGCCCGATCAAGGATCCTGCCGACCTGGTCCGCGACTCGCTGGAGACTCTTGAGTCGAAAGGGGCGCAGCGGCACCTCGAGCTGCTGCATCGCCTCGAGCACCTTCCGGTCGAAGTCGGGCGCAGCATCGCTCCCGAAGAACTGCGGTCGGCCCTGGAACGAATGCGGTTTGAGGATGCGGCGCCCGTTGCGGAAGCGCGTTTGCGCGCGGCCCTTCGCCACAGGCGCGGCGGCGGCGACGAGGACGCCGAAGAGGCCGTGGCCCGCGAGGCGCTCCGGCAGGGGTGGGATGCGGCGCGGGAGGCGCTGCGCGACTGGCTCCAGCAGCGAGGGCGCATCGGGTGACGGTCTCGCGGCTGTTCGTGTACGGGACGCTGCAGGACGACGACCGTGTCCAAAGTCTCGTGGGGCGGCGGATTCCCTGGCGTCCGGCCGTCGTCGAAGGATACCGCCGGACCCTCGACGCCTCGCTCGGGCATCCGGTGGTGCACCCCCTCACCGGATCCAGCGTCGACGGCAAACTCCTCGAGGGGGTGGACGATCAGAGTCTGACGGCGCTGGATGCATACGAAGGGCCCGAGTATCGCCGCGTGATCGTACAGGTTCAGACGAGCGGCGGCCGCCCCGTGGACGCTTACATCTACGTCCCCGTGCGGTCCCGTCCCCCGGCTACGCCTTAACCGCGGACTGCTTATCCATCCACGGACCGCGCCCCGCCGCGTGAGCATGCGCGCTGCAGGGCGCACATGCGCGTGGGGAATCGCGGCGGCGGCTCTCTATGTGATCACCGCCCTCACGTCGTCTCACTGGACGGGACCCCCGGCCCGCATCCTGTACGATGGCCTGGCACCCCTCGCCCCGTACCGATGGGTCCGCCCGCCGCCCGAGCTTGCCAGGGATAACCAGCCGCCGGAACCGGGGGCGGGAGACGTCCCCTTTGGTCCAGAGGGCCTGTCGCCGCTGTCTATCACGGCCGGCGACGGACAGGCCACCGTGATCTTTGGCGAGAAGACGGTTGCGGCGACGGCCGGCGAGTCCGCCGTGACGGTCAGACTCATCCCGTTTGACCCGGCGACCGTGGCCGCGGCGCCCTCCGGGCTTCGCTTCGACAGCAACGCCTACCGCATCGACGTCAGCTACGCATCGTCTGGAAAGCCGGTCGTGCTGCGCGCCCCGGCGACCGTGGTGCTCCGATACGCGACCGGGGCGAACGGGATCATGCGATTCTCAGGGGCAGCGTGGGCTCCTCTGCAGATCAGACGGTACGACCTTCCTCAGCTCGCCACCGCCGAGACGCGGATGCTTGGGATCTTTGTCACCACGGCGCCCGCGACTCTCCCGTACACGCAGGCCAGCCACTGGCGACTCTACGGCATCCTCGCCCTTCTCGCCCTCATCGCCGCCCTGGTCATCTACGTCACACTTCGCTCCCGGCCGCGCCGCCAGGCCCGGCAACGGCGATCATCGCCGCCGTGACATCCCGCGAACAGGGGCAGGGCATCGTGCCTTGGTCATCCCCCGCCCTGCCCCAGGTCCCTCTCCCTGCGGCTATTCCCGCATCTTCGGCCAGGTTTTCTCGATCCAGTCGTACGTCCGGGTTGGCGGACCATTAAGAGCGGGTGCCGGCCAGCCAGGCGGCGCCGTGATGTTCCGGATCGGGATCGTGATCACCGAGGCCGGATCGAGGATCTGGAACGGATAGCTGTCAACGTTCTTGCTGAAGCCCGTCATCGCATCCTTGTACCCTTGGTGGTTGTCCGGCCGGAAGTAGATGTACCCGGCGGGGCCGGAGTATCCCAGCCCTTCCAGCTGCCCGATGATCTGCTCGTCCTCGGGCCAGCCGCCCGTCAGCCTGTTGGCCCTCTCGATGGCCAGCTTGTACATCTGCATCGCCACATAGGCGCCTTCAGCTTGGAAATTCGGGTACTCCTTCCACCGCGCATAGTACTTCTTGACAAACTCCGTATTGAGCGGCCACCGGTTGCCCGGCGGATACGTGAAGTAGTAGTTGGCGTGGACGCCGGCGATGACGCCTTCGGGGTGGTCCTTGCCGATCGCGTGCGGCGCAACGCCGAACGCGATGGTGCTCGTGAACTTCATCTGCTTGAACAGGCCGTAGCCCAGGCCTTGCTTGTAGAACGCGATATAGTCGCCGCCCCAGACGGATGAGACGAGGAGGTCCGGCTTGGCCGAGATCGCCTTCGTGATGTGCGCCGTGAAGTCCGTGGTGCCGAGCTTCGGCCATCCCTCCATCACGACTTCCACGCCGGGGAGCATCTTGTCCAGCACGATCTTGGTGTGATCGAAGGCGTTTCTCCCGTACGAGTAATCCGGGTGGATGTGCGCGATCCGCCTCACGTGCGGCCACGTCATCGCCGTGGCGATCGCGGCTGTCACGCCGTCTGCGGACTGGATGTTGGTGATCCGGAACACATACTTCGGGTTCGGCACCGCCTTGTCGAACAGAAAATCGGTGCACCCGTCCACGAAGATCGTCAGCACCTTCAGTTCTTCGGCGACCGGGCCGAGGGCCGGCGTATTGCCGCTGGAGGTGATGCCCGTGAAGAAGTCGATCTTCTCCTCGAGCTTGAGTCTCTTGAGCTCCTTGACGTTCGCGTCGGTCCCGGCCGCTTCGTCCGCTTTGACGACCTCGATCTTCCGCTTCCCCAAGACACCCCCGGCCGCGTTGATCTCCTCAACGGCCAGAAGGGTGCCTTTGAGCATCGGCTCCCCGAGCACGGCGGCCGGACCCGACAGGAAGGTCATCTGCCCCACTTTGAGCGGCGTGTCGGGAATCTTCCCGGCCGCCGACTGGGCCTCCGCCGGCCCCGCAGAGACAGCGGCCCCCACCGGGCCGGCCAGGGCGGCCGCACCCACGGTCACACCCAACTGCTTTATGAAATCCCGGCGACTCACATCAGCCATTGTGTCCCTCCTTCTCCGCTTTGACGCGCGATCTCCCTCCCGCCTTGCCCCCTCCTTCGCCAGTAGCCTGCGCGGCAGACCGGGCTGTCATCCTTGCCTGCCCGGCACCGCGTCCAAGTGCGAGCCCTCGAGGCGCACGCCTGCCGATGCACGGAGTCCCGCCCGGTCGCGGCCCACGATCCATGCCAGCACCAGAACCACGAGGCTCAGCCCGACCTCCACGGCCAGGTTCGCGACGGACGAGAGCGTGGCGAGACCCACGAGCGCCGAACTGGACAGACCCTGGAACGCCAGTCCCACGACAGGGAGAACGGGCGCGCCGCATCCCATCACGCTGCACGGCGCCGTGGACAATCCCAACGTGCTGAGGACGGCGCCTGCGACTCCGCCGGGTCTGCCACCCCGTCCTTGCCCGCCCGCGCCCCGAGTCCGCGCGTAGGCCCACAGCGCGAAATACGCGCCGAAAAGGGACGCCACAAACGCCCATCGGACAAGATCCCTGAGCCCGACGGCAAACCCCCACTCCGGGGCATCGTACGGACTGCTGGCGGTAAACCAGAAGATCGACACGTTTTGGAGGAACGTCAGCTTGCGGTCAAAAGACGCCTGGGGCGAGGCCAGCCATCCCGGCAGCTGCGACAACCAGGGATTGAACGAGAAGTAGTCCCACGGCTTCCGCGCAAACGAGAGGACGGCGAGGGGCAGGACGAGATTGAGCGCAAACACCGCCAAGGCCACGCTCGCGAAGACGAGCGGCCTGGCGCGAACGGCATCCCAGATGCTCCCCACCGCGCGTCCAACCGCGCTCCACACAGCTCGGCGCATTCGGATCACCTCATCGTGCGACAGGCGACGCCTCGCTCATCCGCGAAGTGTTCTCATGACGTCCTCGGTCGCGAACGCCTCCTTCGGCGTTCCCTTGAAGATAATCTCACCCCGATCGATCACGTACAGCCTGTCCGCCACCTGCGCGGCGGTCGTCACGTTGGACTCGGCGACGAGGAGGGAGATCCCCATCTCCTTGATCTTGTGCACCGCGTCGGCGAAGCGGTTCACGACGACCGGCGCAAGCCCCTCGAACGCTTCGTCCAGAAGGAGGGCCGAAGGCCGCAGGGCCATCGCCCTGGCGATCGCCACCATCTTCTTTTCCCCGCCGCTCAGGTGGAGCCCTTTCCGCTGGAGGAGGCGCCGCAGCTCGGGGAACAGATCGTAGATCTGCCCATCCTCCGCGGGCCCGTCTCCCTCTCTGTTCCCCGCCGCCGCCATCCACGAGCCAATCCTCAAATTCTCGGACACCGTGAGCTCAGAGAAGATCCCGCAGTCATCCGGCGCGTATCCGATCCCCAGCCGGGCCCTCCGGTGCGGGGCGAGCCTCGTGATCTCCCGCCCGTTGAAGGTAACCGTCCCCGCCTGGACGGGCACCGTGCCCATGATGCTTGCCATCGTCGTCGTCTTCCCCGCCCCGTTGCGCCCGACCAGACAGACCGTCTCGCCGCGGTTCACGTGCAGGGAGATCCCCCGGAGGACGTGCGCCGGCCCCCGGAACGCGTTGACGCCGCCCAGCGCGAGCACAACGCCCTCTGCCGCCTGCTCCATCCGCGCGGCCATGTGTCTACATTCTCGCCCCTCTCTGTAAAGGCCTGATAAATTCTACATTCGCTCGCCCCACGCCCCCTACCCCCCCGGTCCCCGCTCCCGCCGTCCCAGCAGCATCGTGGCCACGCGCTCGTCACGGACGATCTGGTCGGGCGCACCCTCGGCCAGGACCCGCCCTTCGTGCATGACGACAATTTTATCGGAATATTTGAAAACGACATCCATGTCGTGTTCCACGATCATCGCGCTGAGCCCACGCGAGCGAACGACGGACTCGATCCTCCCCATGATCCGGCCTTTCTCGCGCGTGCCGACGCCGCTCGTCGGCTCGTCCAGCAGGATCAACTTCGGGCGCAACGCATACGCCACGGCCACATCGAGCAGCTTGCGCTCCCCCTGGGCCAGTCCCCCCGCCAGCACGTTCCACCTTTCCGTGAGGCCGAACTCCTCGATCACGCCAAGCGCCTCTTCCCTCGCGCCCTCGTCGCGTTCGGCCAGCGACATGGCCCGGCCGATTTTGTTCTCCCGGGAGAAGATCGCCAGCCGGACATTGTCCAGGACGGACAGGGCATCGAACAGGTTCACGATTTGAAAGCTCCGCGTGATCCCGGCTTTGATTCGATCGTACACCGGCAGGGAGGTCACGTCCCGTCCCTGGAAGACAATCTGCCCCCCATCAGGCTGCAGCAGGCCGGTGATGAGGTTGACCAGGGTGGTCTTGCCTGCCCCATTCGACCCCACGAGCGACACCAGCCGTTCTTCGTCGACAGAAAAATCCACGCCGTCCACCGCCCGCGTCTCCCCAAAATGCTTCCGTAGACCCGTGACGGCGAGGAGGGGCATCTCAGTCCATCCTCCGGATCCGGCGCCCGAGACGCGTGAGGCTGCCCAGGATCCCCTCGGGCATGGCCAGGACCAGGACGATCAACACGGCCCCCAGCAGCAACTGCCAGTACTCTGTCCGGCCGACCGCGTACGTTTTGAGGTAATTGAACACTACGGCGCCCACGATCGGCCCGGCGAAGCTCCGGAGCCCGCCCAACACCGTCATGAACACGATCTCGCCCGAAAACGGCCAGTACAACACCTCCGGGGTCGCGAGTCCGTTCAGCGGAGCCCAGAGCGCCCCGGCGATCCCGGTGAATATTCCCGAGAGCACAAAGACGATCCACCGATGTGTCCTCACGCGGACGCCGACGAACTCGGCCCTGACTTCATTGTCGCGGATCGCCTGCAACGACTTCCCGAACGGTGAATTCACGATCAGCCACATCAGCCCGGCGCACACGAAGAAGATCGCCAGGACGTAGTAGTAGTACTGGTGCGCGAGAAACACGACCTTGTCTCCGGATGCGGCGAGGAGCCCTCCCAGCAGCGTGGGCGTCGGGATCCGAATACCGTCGGTGCCGCCTGTGATCCAAAAAAACTTGAAGGCCAGGCTCCAGAGGACCTGCGACAGCGCCAGGGTCAGAATGGAAAAGAAAATGAGCGTGTATCTCACGCAGATGATCCCGAAGAGCGCGGCGCTGAGACACCCGGCGAGAGCCCCTCCCGCGAGGAACGCCTCCATGGAGGTGAAGTGCGCGTACTTCACCATGAGTCCGGCCGTGTACGCCGCAACCCCGAAGAAGGCGGAGTGACCGAACGAGAGGAGCCCCGTGTGCCCCAACAGCAGGTTGAACCCGAGCGCCGCGATGGCCATGACGAGGCCGTAGGAGAGGAGGAGGGTCTGATAGGACGCGGCCACAAAGGGCACCGCCAGCAGCAGAATGACGACAGACGCGAGCGAGATCGCCGCGGCCAGGGGGGGCCGAGAGGAGCCGCGGACGGTCATCGCCTGCTAAAGAGCCCCGCGGGCCGTGTGATCAGGACGGCCGCCGCGATCAGGTAGAGGACGGCCAGCTCGAGTTCCGGAAAGAGACTGATCGCCAGTGTTCGCACAACCCCCACGATGAAGGCCCCCACCAGCGCGCCCTCGAGGCTCCCCAGACCTCCAATCACGACGACGACGAAGGAGAGCACGAGCGCGTCGACACCCATGCCCAACACGGCCCCCTGAATGGGAACGATAATCGCGCCGGCCAGGCCCGCCATCAAACACCCGATGCCAAAGGCCTGGATGTACACGGTCGCCACATTCACACCCAGCGCCGACGCCATCCGCCGATCCTGCGCGGTGGCGCGCAACAGGACGCCAAACCTGGTCCGGTAAATGAGCGCCCACAGCACCGCGGCCGCAAGCCCCCCGATCGCGATGACGACGACGTTGTAGGCGGGGTACACGGAGCCGAGGATCGTTAAGCTGCCGAAAGACCCCCAGAGCGTGCTGGCCGACAGGGGCGTCGGCCCCCACACGAATCTCATGACGTCTTCGAGGACCAGGAGCAACCCGAAGGTCATCAGAAGCTGATACTCCTCCGCCCTGGTGTACAGCGGTCTCAGCAGCGTCGGCTCGATCGCCATTCCGGTGATCGCCACAACCGCCGCGGCCGCGGGCAGAAGCCCGATGAGGAGCGCCGGCGGCACGCTCATCGCAAGGCGGCCGACGAGCCAGGCCATGACAAACGCCCCGAGCGCGTACAGGCTCCCGTGGGCCAGGTTCACAATCCTCATCACCCCGTAGACGAGGCTCAACCCGCCCGCGATGAGGAAAAGAACGGCCGCGTAGAGGAGGGTGTTCAGCAGCTGAACGACAACGATCGCCATGGCGCAACCCCCGCGCAGACAGTGCCGCCGGAGCAGGGCTCCCTTACGACGTCACCGTCGACGCTGGGGACCGGATGACCGGCTCTTCCCTGACGATGCCCGTGCCGGTGCCGTTCTCGCAGACGGCACCCGGCCAGGCGTGTAGCGCTCGATGGCCTGCCGGATGCGGCGCAATCCCTCGGTAATCACG
>DASUDA010000182.1:0-23736 GCA_036275835.1 bacterium
TCGCGGGCAAAGGGGCCGATCGTATCGAGGGAGGAGGCGAACGCGATGAGGCCGTAGCGCGACACCCGTCCGTAGGTGGGCTTGAGGCCGACCACCCCGCAAAAGGCGGCCGGTAGGCGGATACTGCCGCCGGTGTCGCTCCCCAGCGCGAGCGTCGCTTCTCCCGCCGCGACGGCGGCGGCGGACCCCCCGCTCGACCCGCCGGGTACGCGGTCACCGTCCCAGGGGTTCCGGGTGGGCCCGAAGCCGGAGTTCTCGGTGCTGCTGCCCA
This sequence comes from bacterium, assembly GCA_036275835.1. GTDB lineage: Bacteria > Sysuimicrobiota > Sysuimicrobiia > Sysuimicrobiales > Segetimicrobiaceae > DASUDA01. The sequence continues at coordinate 272 of DASUDA010000182.1, forward strand.
TCGCGAACTCGTCGCAGTTGGTCTTTCCCACGACGATCGCGCCCGCCCGCCGCAGCCGGGTCACGACCGTGGCGTCATACGGGGGACGGTAGCCTTCGAGGATCCGCGAACCGGCGGTCGTCGGCCACCCGCGGGTGCAGATGACGTCCTTGACGGCGACGGGGATCCCGGCGAGCGGCGGTGCGTCATCACGGCCCGCGCGCCCGTCCCAGCGGGCCGCCTCCCGGACGGCGCCTTCTCGATCGAGGAAGAGGTAGGCGTGGAGACGATCCTCCACAGCGCCGATACGCTCCACGACCGCGCGGACGACCTCCGTCGGGGACGTCTCCCCGCGCCGGTACAGTTCGCGGAGCTCCCAGGCCGGGCGGTCGGCGAGCGCGGCGGGCACGCCGGCCTACTCCGTTTCGATCACGGGGGGAACGACGAAGTACCCGTCCTCGGCCGCGGGCGCGGCGGCCAGGACCTCCTCGCGCGGCAGAGATCGCTCGGGGACGTCCTCCCGCAGAACGTTGGTCATCGGCAGGACGTGAGAGGTCGCCGGCACATCCGCGAGGTCCAGCGCCTGCAGGGTCTTGAAGTGGTCGAGGATGCTCCCCAGTTGCGCGCGGAACGCCTCGATCTCGTCACGCGATAACTCGAGCCTGGCAAGTCGGGCCACGTGGGCGATGGTGCGGTCGTCGATCATGCTTCGAGTATATCACGCCCCGGCCACGCGATGGACCGCGCGCGACAGCCTGGGAAAGGCGGAGCAGGAAGGGAGGCGGACGCGCGACGAATGAGGGCTCCGAGGGGGGTGCGTGACGAATGAACGGCCCGGGACTTCCTCCCATTCAGTTGATCGCCAATCTTGTCGTGGTGACGCCCGCGGACGAAGTCCTGCTGGTTCGCTACGATGCCGAGAACGAACGGTGGTGGCTCCCGGGCTCAGACCTGGGGGCGGAGGAGCACCCCGACGAGGCCGCGCGGCGAGTCCTGGCGGAGTTCCCCGGTGTGTCGGTCCGCTCCGTCACCATGGCCGGCGTGGAGTCCTTCCGCGGACGGCGCGGATGGCACATGGTCTTCCATTATCGGGTGGACGCGGACGGACAGCCCGAGGCGCGCGTCCCGGCCCGGTGGTTTGCCGTGTCGGACTTTCCGCGCACCGAGCACGGGAAGTGGGAGCGAGACGTCGTGCATCGAGTTCTTCGAGGCGCACCCTCGCCTCAGCCCTCACCTCGTTCGTAACGCCCGTCAACCCTTATACATCGTATAGAAGTACTGCCCGGGAAAGATTGGGTTGTAGTACCAGCCGTGGACCCAAGCGCGCATGGTGTAGAACTGCACGGGCTGGATCAGGAACAGATACGGCAGGTCGTTGTACGCGATCATCGACAGCTGCCGGTACAGCGCCTTCCGCTTCGCCGGATCGGGCGTGGCCACCGCCGCATCAATGAGCCGGTCGGCCTCCGGATTCCGGTAGCCGCCCCGCACCGGGAAGTACCCGTTCGCCGCGAGAAACGGCTGCCCGAAATCGTGCGGGTCCGGATAGTCGGCAAACCATCCGAGGAAGTACATCGTCCCTTTGTGCGCAAACAGGAGCTGGTTGAGGGTGCTGGACAGGACCGGCCGTGAGTCGACGCGGAACTTGGGATTGAGCGCCTCCACGGTGTCTTTGACGATCTGGGCGCCCACCTGCCGCGCGGTATTGCCGGACGTGTATGGGATCGTGAACTTGAACCCTGTGTCCCACACCTTGCCGCCCCACGCCTCCTTGAACTCGGCGGCCGCTTTCTCGCGATCCGTCTTGTACACCGGGATGGTGGGATCGAAGCCGAGCAACCCCTGCGGGATCGGCCCGTGAGGCAGCGCGCCCTTCCCGGCGTACGCGCCGCCCAGGTTCGCCGCATAATCGAAGGCGTACGCGACCCCCCGGCGGACGTGGATGTCGGCGAAGAAGTCCGGGGGAATCCCGGCTCCGTCGAGCTGGCCGCTTCCGGCGTCTGGATTGGCCTCCGTATTGATCTTGAAATTGAACTGGAGCGTTTGCAGGGCAAGCAGGGGGAGGTTGTCCTGGATGACCGTCCCGGGCAGGCCCCGGAGCTGCTGCTGCTGGTTGAGCGAGGCGACGACTAGGTCCGCGTCGCCCTGCTGGAGCAGCAGGCGCCGGGTGGTGAATTCAGGGACCGAGCGGATCACGACACGCTGCAGGGCCGCGGGCTTCCGCCAATACGCGTCGTTGCGGGCCAGGAACACCTCTTTCCCCGTCCGGTCCCACTCCTGCAGTTTGAACGGGCCGGTCCCATTCATGTGGTTGAACTGGTAGCGATCCTCGGTCTTGGGATTGTTGTAGTTCTGCCACGTCCCGGGCTGCCCGTCCCAATCGCCGTGCGCGGCCGCCCACGCCCGCGGCATTATGGACGTCCAGGCGGCCACGATCGACAGGAAGGGGGCGAACGGCTTCTTGAGCCGGAGGACGACCGAGTTGCCCTGCACACTGACGGCTCGCGCGACGTCAGCGTAGGTCACCTGGATTTTGCCGCTGTCGTCCCGCGTGCTGTCGACTCCGAGCAGCGGGCTGAGGAGCAACCACGCCGGGCCGCCGGCCTGATCCTGCAGCAGGAACCGCTGGATCGAGTAGCGCACGTCGTCGGGCGTCATCACGGAGCCGTCGTGGAAGTGGACCCCCTGGCGGATCGGGAACGTGTACGTGAGCCCGTCTGCGCTGATCAGCCCGTTGGCGAGGGTGGGGACCTCGGTGGCCAGCATAGGCTCGAACTTGTCCAGCGACGACCCGGCGTACATAATCAACGTCTCGTACACGTTGGGCCAGATCGGTTCATAGGAGTAGATATCGTACCCCAGGGCGGGGTCGAGGGTGACAACGTCCCCGAACTGCAGTTCCACGAGCGTGTCCGGATTCTTGACAGGCTCGCCCGCCCCCCAGACGGTCGCCGTGCTGAGGGCCGCGGCCAGGACGACCGCGAGGACGGTCGCCACAACGCGAGATTCGCGTGAGATAGATCCCATAGCACTTCTCCCCCCTTGTGCGGAGTTCACCGTACCCTTAAGACGGCAGGCACGACGTATGGCGCAGCCGTGCCGCCGGCCCGGCCTTTTACCGGCTGCCCCGGAGGCGCGGGTCGAAGACGTCGCGGAACGCGTCGCCGAGTAGGTTCCACCCCAGGACGAAGAGGAAGATAGCGGTCCCAGGGACGATCAGCGTGTACCAGAAGGTGAAGGGATCGCCGGCGGTCCCCGCGATCCAGTTGTGGGACAGGTTGATGAGCTGCCCCCAATCGGCGTATCCAGGCGGCACACCGAGGCCCAGAAACGACAGGGCGGCAAAGGTAATGACAATGCTGCCCATGTTGAGAGACGCCAGGATCAATATGGGATACACGGTGTTGGGGATTATGTGCCGGCTGATGATCCACACGTCGCCGCCGCCGAGTGCCCGGGCCGCCTGGACGAATTCCAGGTCCCGCACGCGCAGAATCTCGCCGCGGAGGAGCCTCGTATACACGGGCCACTCGACCGCGGCGATCGCGATCACCAGGTTGCGCACGCTCGGGCCCAACACGGCGACGATCACCACGGCCAGGATCAGACCCGGGAACGCCAGAACGATGTCGGTGACCCGCATGACGAGCTCGTCAACGGGCCCCCCGTAGTACCCGCTGACGCTTCCGAGGACAAGCGCCACCGCCACCGCGGTCGCGATGACGGTCAAGGCCACGATGAACGCAGTCCGGGCGCCCCAGACGACGCCGTAGAACAGGTCAAACTGCTCCTCGGTCGTCCCGAATGGGTGCCCCGGTCCAGGCGGCCGAGGATCGCTCGCGTAGCCGGAGTGGGGGATCATGAAGGGGTTGCGTCCCGTCGGGTGCGCGAGCAGGGGGGCCAGCAGGGCCATCAGCACAAAGACCAGGATGATCGCCGCGCCGAACACGGAGAGCGGGTTCGCGCGAAACCGCCGCAGAGTTTGCCGCCAGCCGGTCTCGCCCACCCGAACCCGCGTCCCGGCCGGGGGCAGGCTGAGCGCTGGGGAGGATGGCCCGATGGCGCTCACTGCAGCCGGATCCGCGGATCGAAGAATGCGTACAGGATATCCGACAAGAGGTTCCCCACCACGACGAGGGAGGCCAGGAGCAGGGCAAAGCCCGTCACCGCCGCGATATCGAGCTGCTGGCTGGCCCCCACTCCCCAGCGGCCGATCCCGGGATAGTTGAAGACCGTCTCCGTGATCACCACGCCGGCCAACAAGTTGACGAACAAGAGATAACTGGCGAGGGTGATGACCGGGATCAGGGCGTTGCGGCGCGCGTGCTTGTCCACAACGACCCGCTGGTCCAGCCCTTTCGCCTGTGCGGTCCGCACATAGTCGGTCCGAAGCGTCTCCAGCATCGAGGAGCGGGTGATCCGCACGAGGACCGCGGTCAGGAAGTACGTGAGCGTGAGCACCGGCAGCACCAGGTGCCGGAGGGCGTCCCAGAAGATCCACCACCGCCCGTTCAGGAGCGCGTCGATGGTGATGAGGCCGGTGTACGGGTGGAAGTGTCCGCTCCGCACAAACAGGTCCGCGTCGAGCGACAGCCGGCCCGGCGGGAACCAGCCGAAGTGGCCGTAGAAGATCATCAGCAGCAGCAGCGCCCACACGAACGTCGGCAGCGACGCCCCGCTGATGGAGGTGAAACGGCTGATGTGGTCGATCAGCCGGTCCTTGTGGACCGCCGACGCCGTGCCGAGCCAGATGCCGATCACGAGGATGAACGCGAACGAGTACAGGCCCAGCTCAAACGTCGCGGGGAAGTACCCGCGGATCGCATCGAGCACGGGCTCGCGGGCGGTCTGGCTCCATCCCAGGTCGCCGTGCCACACCTGGCGTACCCAGTCCCAGTACTGCACGTACACAGGCTGATCCAGGTGGTACTTCCTGATGATGTCCGGCAGCGCGGAGAATTGCTTCGGATCGGTGATGTAGAGGCTCGCCCTCATCGCGGGCGTGAGGAACTGAAGCAACGCAAACACGAGCATCGTGACGCCGAGGGCGACGAACGGCAACAGGAGGAGCCGACGGAGGATGAAGGTGGTCATGAGAGAAACGGGCCGGCCCGAACCGGGCCGGCCCACACGGCATCGCTACTCTTTGGAGATCACGTAGTAGTAGAGGTTATCCGAAAAGATCGGGTTATAGTAAAAGCCATGCACCCATGACTGCATGACGTAAAACTGGGTCCGCTGGTCGAGGTATATCTGCGGGAGATCGTCATAGGCGAGCTTCGAGAGCCGCTTGTAGATCGCGACCCGCTTGGCGGGATCTACCGATACGCCGGCCTCATCGACGAGCTTGTCGGCCTCGGAGTTGCTGTATGCACCACGCTTCGCAATGTCACCGGTGCTCGCCAAGAACGGCCGGGCGTAGTCGTCGGGATCCGGGTAGTCCGGCGCCCAGCCGAGCGCGAACATCGTCCCCTTGTGCGCGGTGGTGAGGGCCAGGAACGACGAGAACTGCAGGTTCCGCACATCGATCTTGAACTTGGGGTTCAGAGACTCGACGGACTCCTTGATGATCTGGGAGGCGATCTGGCGGGCCACGTTTCCCGTATTGTACGTTATCGTGAACTTGAACCCTGTGCTCCAGACCTTTCCGCCCCAGGCTTCTTTGAACTCGGCGGTCGCTTTCTCCTTGTTGAACGTATACTTGGGGATGCTGGGGTCGTACCCGGCCATCCCCTGCGGGATCGGCCCGTTCGGCTGGGTGGCTTTGCCCCGCCAGCCGTCGCGGAGGAACGTCCCATAATCGAACGCATACGCGAACGCACGGCGGACGTGGATGTCGGTGAAGAAGTCCGGCGGAATCCCATTTCCGTCCAGCTGCCCGCTGCCGATGTCGGGATTGCCAGTCGGGTCGATCTTGAAGGTGAACGAGAGATAATCAATGATCAAGGTGGGGTATCCGTCGCGAATCGTCACCCCGGCCATCCCCTCCACCTTGCTCTGGTCGGGCCGTGCGACGGTGATATAGTCGGCGTCGCCCTGTTGGAGCTGCAGCCGCCGTGTGGTGAACTCACCGACCGTCCGGATGACGACGCGGGCCAGCCGGGCCGGCTTGCGCCAGTAGTTGTCGTTCCGGACCAGCACGACCTGTTTCGCCTGCCGGTCCCAACTGTCCAGCTTGAACGGCCCGGTGCCGTTCATATGGTCGAACGCATACCGCTCTTCGACCTTGGGGTTGTTGAACTTCTGCCAGGTCGTCGCGCCGCCGTCCCAGTCTCCGTGCGCCGCGGCCCAGGCCTTGGGCATGACCAGGGACCAGGCCGCCAGAATGCTCAAGAACGCGCCAAACGGATGGGCCAGATGAAAGACGACATTGTTTCCCTGGACGGTGACGGACTTGGCAGCCTCCGCATAGGTCATCGTAATCTTTCCGTTGTCCCGGGTGCTGTCTTTACCGGTGAGAGGGGTCAGGAGGAGCGATGAAGGACCGCCATCACGATCCTGCAGCATGAACCGCAGGATTGAGTACCGGACATCCTCGGGGGTCAGAGTCGTCCCGTCGTGGAACTTGACACCCTGCCGGATCGGAAACGAATAGGTCAAGCCGTCTGCGCTGATCAGGTGGTTGGCCAGACTCGGGACCTCCGAGGCCAGCAATGGCATAAACTTATCGATAGCCGTCCCATTGTAGAGGATGAGGGTCTCGTACACATTCGGCCAGATGATCTCTTGACCGGCCGTCTCGTAGTCGGATGCGGGATCCAGGCTTTCGGGATCTCCAATCGTGAGCCTGACGAAGGTATCCGGATTCTTCACGGGCGCCCCGGCTCCACTCGCTCCGGTTCCCAGGCTCAAGGATCCGAGGACGAACACCGTTATAAATGCGAGCACGCGCTGTCTCACGGCGAATCATCCCTCCTTTTGGGATTGGACAAATTTGCCTGCATCACGGACTCCGGGGCGTGTGGCCCGGCCCGGATGGATGGCACGCTCTGTCCTGGAATAGTGAAAACGTGTGTGGCTGTGGATCGGTTCGTTCCAGAGGTCCCATCTCCGTCACCCACCGGCCCGGCTCCGGCTAACCCGCCGCGCCCGTCGGCTGGCCCAGCACCGCCGCTTTGCTCCGCTGGACCTTGAACGGACGGATCGGACAAGCCACGTAGTGCCCGCCGCCGACATCCTGGAAGGGAGGCTCCTCCACCCGGCAACTGGGCTGCACATACAGGCACCGGGTGTGGAACGGGCACCCGGCCGGCGGGTTGATCGGGCTGGGGACGTCCCCCGGCAGGATGATCCTCTCCCGCCGCAACTCGGGGTTGGGGATCGGCACGGCGGAGAGGAGGGCCTCCGTATACGGGTGCTGGGGGTTGCTGAACAGCTCGTCGGTGTCGGCCATCTCGACGATCCTGCCGAGGTACATGACCGCGATCCGGTCGCTGATATGCTTGACCACGGATAGGTCGTGCGCGATAAAGAGGTACGTCAGGTCGAACTCCTTCTGCAGCTCTTCCAGGAGGTTCAGCACCTGAGCCTGGATGCTGACGTCCAGCGCGGAGACCGGCTCGTCGGCGATGATGAGCTTGGGGTTCACGGCGAGAGCGCGCGCGATGCCGATGCGCTGCCGCTGGCCGCCGCTGAACTCGTGCGGGTAGCGGTTGGCATGGTAGGGAGCGAGGCCGACGACCTCCAGCAGCTCCTGGACGCGCCGGATCTTTTCCTTGCCCCGCGCCATGTTGTGGATCTCCAAGGGCTCGCCGATGATGTCCCCCACGGTCATTCGCGGGTTGAGGGAGGAGTACGGGTCCTGGAAGATGATCTGCATGTTCCGGCGCATGCGGCGCAACTCTTCCTTGCGGAGCGTGAAGAGGTCTCGCCCTTCGAAGAACGCCTGCCCTGTGGTCGGCTCCTGGAGGCGCAGGATCACCCGGCCCGTCGTTGTTTTGCCGCACCCGGACTCGCCGACCAACCCCAGGGTCTCGCCCCGGCGGATGAAGAAGTTGAGACCATCCACAGCCTTGACGGCGCCGACCTGGCGCTGGAAGATGAAGCCTTTCGTCACGGGGTAGTACTTCCGGAGGTTGCGCACTTCCAGAAGGATCTCGCCGTTCTTCGCCATATCCCCTCCGCCCCGCGACCTAGACGGTCCCGCCGCGGGTCGACGCGGCCAGCCCCGCCGCCGCGGCGGCCCGCTTCTCCTTCTCCGTGGCCTTGTCCGAATACAGGTAGCATTTCGCGGTGTGCGCCGGCCCGACCGGAAAGTCCGGCGGGTCCGCCTGGACGCAGATCTCCATCACGAAAGGGCAGCGTGGGGCGAACGAGCAGCCGGGCGGGAGATCGATCAGGCTCGGCGGCTGCCCTTCGATCGGGATGAGGCGCTCCCGGCGCTCGTACAACTTGGGAATGGAGTGCAGCAGCCCCCAGGTGTACGGATGCTTGGGCTCGCGGAAGATGCGCTTGATATCCGTGTGCTCGATCGGCCGCCCGGCGTACATCACGACGACGTTGTCGCACATCTCCGCGACCACTCCGAGGTTGTGGGTGATCAAGATGATCGAGGCGTCGAACTCCCGCTGCAGGTCCCGCATCAGGTCGAGGATCTGAGCCTGAATCGTCACGTCCAGGGCCGTGGTCGGCTCGTCGGCAATCAGGATGGAGGGATTGCAGGAAAGCGCCATGGCAATCATCACCCGCTGGCGCATCCCGCCGGAGAACTGGTGAGGGTAGTCCTTCACCCTCTCCCGCGCGAGGGGGATCTTCACGCGATCGAGCATCTCGATGGCCCGCTCCCAGGCCGCTCTCTTGTCCAGTTTCTGGTGGAGGATCACCGCCTCGGCGATCTGCTCGCCGATCGTGAGGACAGGATTGAGGGATGTCATCGGCTCCTGGAACACCATGGCGATCCGATTCCCGCGGATTCTCCGCATCATCTCATCGGACAGGCGGAGGAGGTTGCGGCCCTCGAAGAGGATCTCGCCGTCGACGATCTTGCCCGGGGGCGTGGCGATGAGACGCATGATCGAGAGCGCGTGCACGCTCTTGCCGGACCCGGACTCTCCGACGATGCCCAGGGTCTCGCCCTTGTGGAGGTCGTAGCTCAGGCCGTCCACCGCGCGGACGACGCCCTCGTCGGTATAAAAATATGTCTTCAGGTTGCGGACGGACAAAAGCGCCTCGGCCACGGTCTCCCCCGCCACGCCGCCTCTGAAAACGGCAGCATGCCCAAGTCGGCATTCCACAAGGTAATTCTAAATCCTCTCCTTTTCGCTCGGTCAGAGCCGCAGCCGGGGATCCAGCGCGTCCCGGAGGCCGTCCCCCAGGAAATTGAAGCAGAGGACGGTGAGAAAGATCATCAGGCCCGGGTAGACCGCCAGCCGGGGGGCGGTGAGGAGAAAATCCTGAGCATTCTGGAGCATGTTTCCCCACGACGGGACCGGGGGCTGGATCCCGATCCCGAGGAAGCTGAGCGCGGCCTCGGCCAGGATCGCCTGGCCGACAATAAGCGTCGCCGCGACGATGACCGGGGCCAGGGCGTTCGGGACGAGGTGCCGGATGAGGATGCGGATGTCGGTCGCCCCGAGGGCGCGGGCGGCCTCGGTGAAATCCTGACCCCGCAGCTTCAGGACTTCTCCGCGCACCAGCCGCGCCACGCCGCGCCACGCGAACAGGCTGATGACGAGGACGACCCCGGTGACGGACCCCCCAAGATACCGGGACAGCACGATAAGAATCGGAAGGTCGGGCAGCGCAAGAGAGATATCGGTCAGGCGCATCAGGACGTTGTCCACCGCTCCGCCGTAGAACCCTGCACTCGCCCCGATGACGACGCCCACGGAGGCTGCCACCACCGCGGCCGCAAACCCCGCCAGCAGGGAGACCCGGCCGGCATAGAGGAGCCGCGTGAACACGTCATGCCCGATCGTGTCCGTTCCGAGGAGGTGGGCCCACGAGGGGGGACGGAGACGCCCCGCCAGGTCGATGTCCTCAAACCTGTACGGGGCGAGCACGCCTGCTAGCAGGGCCGCGAGCACCAGCCCTACAATCACGACGGCGCCGGCCAGGGCGACTCGATGCCGGCGGAACCGCTCCCACGCCAGGCCCCAGAAGCCCTGCCCGGCACCCGGGGCCCGCTCCGGCCGCCCGGGCAGGCGGGACGCGGAGGGGGACAAGGGCCGGGCCATCTCAGTCGTACCGGATCCGGGGATCGAGCAGGACGTAGGCCACGTCCACCAGCAGGTTCGCGATAACCACCGTCAGGGCGATGAACATGATGATGCCCTGGGCCACCGCGTAGTCGGCTCCCAGGGTGGAGTCCACGAGCAGCTTGCCCACCCCGGGCCAGCTGAACACCGTCTCGGTGAGAGGGGCGCCCGCCAGAAGCCCCGGCACGGCCAGCCCGAGAATCGTCACGAGGGGAATCAGCGCGTTTCGGAGCGCGTGCCGGCGGACGACGACCCGCTGGGGAAGCCCTTTCGCCCGGGCGGTGCGGATGAAGTCCTGACGGATGACTTCCAGCATGCTGCTCCGGGTGTAGCGGGTGAAGCTCGCCATGAACACCAGGCCCAGGGCCAGTGTGGGCAGCGGAAGGTATTTCAACCGGTCGACCAGCATCGGCAGGCCGGCCGCCACTCCGGGCGAGTTGATCCCGCCCGGAGGTAAAACGTGCCACGTCACCCCGAACAGGTAGATCAGCATGATGCCGAACCAGAACACGGGGACGCTGACCCCGAAGAATGTGAAGAGCGTGGCGCCGTAGTCCGCGAGCGAGTACTGGTGGAATGCCGAGTACATGCCCACGGGCACGGCCACGGCCAAAGCGATCAGGAGGGCGCCGGCCGCCAGCATCACCGTGTTCCCGAGGCGGTCCAGAATCAGGGTGGAAACCGGCTCCCTGTACGTGCGGGACCACCCGAAGTCCCCATGCGCGGCACGCTCCAGCCATTTCACGTACCTCACGTGGACGGGCTGGTCCAGCCCGTACACGTGTTTCAAGCGGGTCACGTCATCCGGCGTGATGTTGGGGATGCCCGACAGCAGCAGATCCACTTGGTCGCCTGGGGCGGCAGCGAGCAGCGCAAACACGACGACCGAGATCCCGAAAAGAATCGGGACCATCTGGAGAATCCGGCGGATGACGTACCGATGCATCTCAGCCGCCGGCGGCCATCCCCTACTGCGCTCCCCACGCCCACTGGGGGGCGTTCCACGTGACCTGGCCGTTGTGCCCGACTCCGGTCGGCCTCCAGCTCTGCAGCCCGGTGTTGATCGAGGAGACGTCTACCCGGAAGTACAGGGGCAGCACGGGAAGCTCGTCGGCGAAGATCGCCTGCGTTTGTTTGAGCATCGCGATCCGCTTGGCCTGGTCCAGCTCCGAGGGAATCGCGTGGCAGAGCCTGTCCATCTCCGCGTTGGAGAACCCCGAGAAGTTCTGGCCATTGTACGCGTTCTGGGCAGACGGGATGTTGTCCGTCGTGTACAGCGTTTCGCAATCGGAGACGGGGTTCTGCACCCAGGCGTACATCGCCATCTCAAACTCGCGGTGGCGAGTCGTCTCGCCGAAGAAGACACGCGCGGGCTGATTGCTGATCTTCAGGTCGACGCCGACCTTCACCCATTGGTTTTGCAGAATCTGCTCCACGTCCTCGCGGACGCGATTGCCGGCGGTGGTGCCGATCGTCACCGTAAACCGCTCGCCCTGGGCGTTGCGGAGGATGCCGTCCGGGCCGGGAGTCCAGCCCGCCTCCGCAAAGAGCTGCTTCGAGCGGTCCGGGGTGTAGGCGTACTTCGGCGCGGAGGGATCGTAGCCATAGTGCTTGGGAGGCAGGTAACTGGCGGCCACGGGCTGTTTGCCCTGGAAGAGGGCGTCCACCAGCGCCTGCCGGTCGAGCGCGTACAGGAGTGCCTGGCGCACCCGCCTGTCTTTGAACCTCGGGTTATTCAGATTCAGGTCGATGTGCTCCCAGACCATCCCGGGGGTGAAGATCACCTTCTCGGTGAGGCGGCGCTGGGCGATCTGCTGCTCGAGCTGCACGCCCTGGGTAAACGTGATGCCGATCGGACTGATCGCGTCGATCGCCCCGGAGAGCATGTTGGCGCCGAGCGTGTTCGTGTCGGTGATCACCCTCCACACGATCCGCTTGACCCGGGGCGTATCGAGAGTGTACAGAGGGTTCGCCTCGGCGACGATCGAGCTCCCCTTCTGCCAGGAGACGAGCCGGTACGGGCCATTGCCGATCGTGGCCTTCGGGTCGTTGCCGAACGGGAGTTTGTCCAGGCCGCCCGGATTGTCGTGGTACGCCTTCTCCAGCAGGTGCCGGGGCCAGGGTCCCCAGCGAATGATCTCGGTGTTTGCGTACGCGTAGTGGTCCTTGAACGTCACGACCAGGGTGTCGGGGGCCGGGGTAAAGATGTTGTCGATGTGCTTCTCAAATGTCCTCTCGATGACCGGCACCTTCTCGTTCATGATCGCGTGAAACGTAAACACGTAGTCCTGCCCGGTCACGGGCTCGCCGTCCTGCCACCGGAGCGGCCTGAGGTGCCAGGTGAGTTGCATCTTCCCGCCCGGAAGAAGTTTCCATTGTCCGTTTTCGAGCGTCGGGATTTCCCTGGCCTGGACCGGGACCAGCTTCAGTTCGTCCGACCAGAAGGCCCCCCCGACAAACAACGCCATGATGACCTCGCTGCTCACGGCGAGGTTCCCGCCCAACCCCGGCACAAGAATATCGGGCTCCTGCGAGATGCCGATCACGACCTCGTCCTTGGGCGCGGCCGCCCGCCCGGGCGCGGCCGGCCACCAGCCGGCGATGAAAATCAGGGCGACCATCAGCACTCCTGCGCGTCTCCACTCGATCATGTGCCCACCCCCCTTATCAGCGGTGACTCCCACACGAGCCGGAGGGCCCCTCTACTGGGCCCACGCCCACTGAGCGACGTTCCACGTGACCTCTCCGCCGGGTCCCAGCCCGGTCGGTTTCCAGTTCTGCAGTGCGGTCTTGACCGCAGAGATCTCCACCCGGAAGTACAAGGGCAGCACGGGCATTTCTTCTGCCAGGATCACCTGCGTCCGCCTCAGCATCGCCACGCGTTTGTCCTGGTCCAGCTCGGTCGAGATCGCGTGGCAGAGCCTGTCCATCTCCGGATTGGAAAACCCGGGACTGTTCTGACCATTGTACGCGTTTTGGGACGAGGGAATGTTGTCGGTCGTATAGAGGGTCTCGCACCCCGCGATGGGGGCCTGCGACCATGCGTACATCGCCATCTCAAATTCGCGGTGGCGGGTCGTCTCGCCGAACAGCACGCGCGCGGGCTGGTTAGTGATCCTGAGCTCCACACCCACTTTCCGCCACTGGCTCTGCAGGATCTGCTCCACATCTTCCCGGACCCGGTTCCCGGCGGTCGTGACGATCGTGACGGTGAACCGTTCGCCGCGGGCGTTCCGGAGGACGCCGTCCGGTCCGGGCGTCCACCCTGCCTCTGCAAAGAGCTGTGCCGCGCGGTCGGGGTTGTACGCGTACTTCGGGACGGCGGGATCGTAGCCGTAGTGCCTCGGCGGCAGATAGCTGTCCGCCACCTGCTGCTGTCCCTGGAACAGCGCGTTCACCAGCGCCTGCCGGTCCAGCGCGTACAGCAGCGCCTGGCGGACCCGCCTGTCTGTGAACTTGGGGTTGTCGACGTTCAGGTCGATGTGCTCCCAGACCAGCCCGGGGGTAAACAGCACTTTCTCGGGAAGGCGGCGTTGCGCGATCTGCTGGTCGAGTTGTGTCCCTTGGACAAACGAGATGCCGACGGGGCTGATCGCGTCGATCGCCCCTGAGAGAAGGTTCGCACCGAGTGTGTTTGTATCCGTGAACACCCGCCAGACGATGCGCTTGATCCGGGGAGCGCCCAGTGTGTATCCGGGATACGCTTCCATGACAATGGAGCTGCCTTTCTGCCAGGACACGAGCCGGTACGGTCCGCTGCCGATCGTGGCCGCGGGATCATTGCCGAACGGCAGCTTATCGAGACCACTCGGATTCTCATGGTAGGCCTTTTCCAGCACATGCCGCGGCCAGGGGCCATCTTGAATGACGCCGGTGTTCGCAAATGCATAATGATCCTTGAACGTCACGACAATGGTATCGGGATACGACGCGTAGACGTTCTGGACGTGTTTCTCAAAGGACCGGCTCACCACGGGCACCTTGGCGTTCATGATGGCGCGGTGCGTGAAGATGTAGTCCTCCGCGGTCACCGGTACACCATCCTGCCAGGTGAGGGGCCTGAGATGCCAGGTGAGTTGCATCTTCTCCCCAGGGAGAAGTTTCCACGACCCGTTTTCAAGCGTCGGGATCTCCCTGGCCTGCTCGGGAATCAGCTTCCAGCGGTCGTCATACGAGGCCGCGCCGGCAAACAGGGCCCGCTGGAGTTCGCCGCTGACCTGAAGATTGCCCCCCAACCCAGGGATGAGGATGTCCGGCTCCTGCGAGATGCCGATGACGATCTCGTCCCTGGGTGGGACGGCGTGCCCAGGCACGATCGGCCAGCCCAGTACCAGGACGGCCGCCAGCAGCACTGCGGTTGCCGGGTGTCCGCGCCTTGCCATGCTCGCCCCCCTCCACGCGTGGCCGCCGCGTCCGTTCCCCACAGTACGAGATCACTCCTGCTGGGGACAGAGCCGAGTAGACGTTCTTGTGTATCTTTACGGGAGGGTTCGGGCGTAATCGACGGAGTAGGCGGAATACGCCTGGCCCTGCACCCCGCTGATCGTGGCCAGCCTCTCGCTCCCGTGATACAGCTCGGCGACGGCCCGGCCGACATCAGGAGTGTCGTAAAGAATAAGCTGAACGGCCAGCCGGCCTTCCGTGGCCAGGTATTGCCGGTTGAGTTGCGGGGTGTGCTGAGGATCGTAGTACCGTGACTGGAACCGGACCGACACGGTGCCCGACCCCGGGTCGTAGGCCGCGAGCGGATGGCTCGCCTCCCCGGAGAGGCTGACCACCGCACCCCGCGCCCGTGTGGCCGGATCGTGGGTAACGCCCGGCGGAACCTGGGATGGGATGGCCCCCTGCTGGACCTGGGCGATCCGGTTCCAGAGCAGGACGCCGCCCGCACCGGCAGCCACGAGCGCCACGGCGATGAGCAGCCAGCGAGTCCCCGGCCGGGCGCGGCCGGAACCGGAGCGAGGGGCGGAATGAGAGTCGGAGCGGCCCCCGTGCGAAGGCGCGCCGTCCGCGAGAGACGATGAGCGCCTCATTTACGTGGACCGCTGGCGTGGGTCGAGGGCGTCCCGGACTCCGTCGCCGAGGAAGTTGTAGGCGAGCACGGTAAGGACGATCATGAACCCGGGGATGAGCAGCCACGGGTGGCGGGTGAGCGCTTCGATGTCTTGCGCCTGCGCCAGGAGGAGCCCCCAGCTTGTGCTGGGCTCCTGGACTCCCAACCCCAGGTACGACAGGCCGCTTTCGCCGAGGATCACGCCCGGAATCGTGAGCGTCGCGGCGACGATCACGTATGAGGACGTGATGGGCAGGATGTGCCTGGTGATGACCTTGCCGTCCTTCAGACCGGCCGCCCGTGCCGAGAGAACGAACTCCAGTTCCCGGATGCTGAGAATGAGCCCTCGGATGACGCGCGCCAGGCCGCCCCAGCCCACTAGGCTGAAGACCGCGGAGATCATGAACAGGCGGCCCGCGCTGGTGAGGGTCGGCGGCAACACCGAGGCCAGGGTCAGGAGGAGGTAAAAAGTCGGAAAAGCCGCCAGCACCTCAACGGACCGCATAATGATGTTGTCCCGCAGCCCCCCGAAGTAGCCGGCAATCCCCCCCAGGATCATGCCGATGGGAAATTCGACAACGACGACGAGAATGCCGATGAGGAGGGAGACCCGGCTCCCGTACAGCATCCGCGAGAAAAGATCGCGCCCAAATTGGTCGCTGCCGAGGAGGAACAACCGCGCGGGAGGGTCCACTCCGAGGAAGTGGATGTCCGTCGGGACAAGCCCCAGGAACCGGTAGGGGAAGCCCCGGACGAAGACATGAACATCGTACGGACGCGCCGTGTCCGGGCCGTAGATCCGAAGTCCGGGATCGACCAAACGGTAGGCGTAGACGAACGGGCGGAGGTGCCAATGACCCTGCGCGTCCACGATGTGGACGCCCACCGGCGGGGCATAGAACAGGTTCCGGTCGGAGAAATCGAGCGCGTACGGGGCGAGGAACTCGGCGACGAGCATCCCGGAGTACAAGATGACGAGGACCGCCGCACCGGCGAGGGCGAGCTTGTAGCGTGTGAGCTGGCGCCAGGCAAGCTGGAGAGGAGTCCGTGCGCGGGCCGCCTCCCTCTCGCGCTGCGCCTCCACCCGCTCGGCGACGAGGTCACGGACCACGGCGCCACTCCCTCCGACAAAGGGCACTAATCATAGCGGATCCGGGGATCCACATAGGCGAGCAGGATGTCGGCCGTGAGGTTCCCGAGGATCAGCAGCACGCTTCCGAGCAGGAGGCTGCCCATCACGACGAAGACGTCCTTTTTGAGGACCGCTTCCAGAATCAGGCGGCCGAGCCCGGGATAGCCGAGGACGTTTTCCACGAACGCCGCGCCGCTCAACAATCCGCCCAGCTCAAATCCGAACAGGGTGACGAGCGGGTTGATGGCATTGCGGACGGCGTGCTTGAGGATCACAACGCGCTCCGCCAGGCCCTTGGCCCGGGCCGTCTTGACGTAGTCCGCCCGCAGGACGTCCAGGAGGTTGGTGCGCATGTACCGCATCAACCCGCCGACGGAGAAGACTCCCAGGGCGATCGTCGGCAGGATGAGGTGCCACGCGATGTCGAGCCCCTGCCGCCACCACGGCAGGAAGTCAAAGTCCACGCTGGTGAGCCCCTGGAGGGGCACCAGATGGGTCCAGAAGGCGGCGTAGAGAAGCAGGAGGGCGCTGAAGAAGCTCGGCACGGAGATGGCGACGAAGGCGCTCGCGCTGAGGAGCCCGTCCATGAACGAGTACTGGCGAACAGCCGAGTAAATGCCGAGCGGGATGGCGAGCACCCAGGCGACGATGAACGACGAGAGGGACAGGAGTAAAGTATTGAGCGCCCGGCTTCCGATGAGCCATGTCACAGGCACCTGATAGGCAAAGGAGAGCCCGAAATCCAGGTGCACGATGTTCCACAGCCACCGGAAGTACTGGATCCAGAGCGGCTGGTCCATTCCAAATCTGGTTCGCAGGGCGGCGATCGTCTGCGGGCTGATCTGCGGGTACTGCAGAACGAGCGCCTGGAAATAGTCGCCCGTCCACCGGGACGTCAGTTGGATCGCTGCCCAACTGACGAAAGAGATGCCGATGAGGAGCGGGCCGAGGAGGATCAGGCGGCGCACGATGTAGCGGATCACGGCACAGCTCTTCGGGGCTGCGCGGGGCCGTCACCGCATGGAGGCGCCGTCACCGCTTGAAGTAAATCACCGGGAAGTTCCAGAAGGGCCCGCCGAACGCGGTGAAATGGATGTTCCCAAACTTGTTGCGCACGGCCACGTACCCGTTCGGAATCGCCGTGTAGATGACCGGAACCTGCTCGGCGATGATCTCCTGGTACTGATTGTAATACTCCTTGCGCCGGTTCTGATCGACCGTCGTCGCGGCGAGGTTGAAGTACCGGTCCACCTGCGCCTCCCACGGGGTGGCCGGCTGCGGCTCGCGCGGATACCACATGTGCAGGCTGCCCGAGGACTTCCAGACGTTCTGCCCGTTGTGAGGGTCGATCGTGCCGGTGAGCCCCAGGACCATCGCCTCCCACTTGTAGGACTCGACAAGCTTGTTCACCAAGGTGTTGAACGCCTCAGAACCGATCGTGACCTGCATCCCGAGCTTCGTCAGGTCCTGCCGGATGATGTTCGCGATCGCGATCCGCTCGTGGTTGTCGGCGTTCGTGCTGATGATAAACTGGACCGGGTGCCCGTCGGCGTCCCGAAGCACGCCGTCGGCCGCCTTCTTGAACCCGGCCTCGGCCAGGACCTGGGTCGCTTTGGCGAGGTCGTATGGGTACGTCATGACCCGCGGGTTGAAGAAGAACTTGAGGGCCGGGCTTTCCGGGCCGTACTGGGGGATCCCATGTCCGGCGTAGACCTGGTTGATGATCGCCTGCCGGTCGATGGCATAGGCCACGCCCTGGCGGAACTTCTGGGTCTGGAACCACTTCAATTTATACTCCGGGAGCCCGCTGTGAGGGTTCTCGGTGAAGGTGAGAAACTCCGTGCCGAAGGTGGGGCCGCCGTCGTACACGGTGTAGTGCCCTCTCTTCTCGTTCCGCTTGAACTCCGCGTACTCGCTGGGGCGGACCCCGTAGCTGTCGGTCTCGCCGGCCTGGAAGCGGAGCCGCAGCGCATTCAAGTCCGGCACGATTGTGAGGACGATCCGGTCGATGTACGGGAGGCGGTGCCCGGCCGTGTCGACCTTCCAATAGTACGGGTTGCGCACGTAGGCGATACGCTGGGCGGGCTTGTATTCGGTCATGATGTACGGCCCGGTGCCGATGAGTTCGCGGGGGGAGGTGTTCACGCCCCAGGTCTGGTTGAACTTCCCGGCCGCGTATGCGGCCTGGAGCTTGTGCTGGGGGAGAATTCCGACCCCGATCGTCCGGAGAAACGGTCCGAACGGTTTCACCGTGGTGAACTGGATCGTGCGCGCATCGACCTTCGTCACTTCGATCGGTTTGCCGTCGACCGTCAGGACGTCGCTCAGGCTGTTGGGGATGTTCTTATCGTAGATCACTTTGAACGTGAACACGACGTCGTCCGCCGTGAGCGGGGCGCCGTCGAACCACTTGAGACCCTCCCGCAGCACAAAGGTCCACGTCCGCCCGTCCGCACTCGTCGTCCACGACTCGGCCAGGGCCGGCTCGGTCGCGGTCGTCTCCCCGTTATCCTCGACCAGGCCGTCAAACAGGTTTCCGAGCGGCCCCGACGACGAGGACTCCTGCACCAGGACGGGGTTGAAGGTCCGGGGATCGCTCACCTGGGAGTCAAGGAAAGTTCCGCCGAACGTGCCGATATCCCCCAGCATGATTTTGGGGTGGGGGAGGCCCGGGAGGCTGAGAGTCGGCGGGGCGGCACCGAGGGTGGGGGGCAGCAGCAGGCCTGCGGCAATCAGCGCGATCACAGCGGCGGTTCGCAACGTCTCTCGCTCCTCTCACTCACTTTCCCGGAGTTCTCGCGCCGGGGTATTCGCTCGAAGCCGGGAGGATTCCCGCCCTGCGCTCACGAGGGCTCCGGCCGTCCCGCCGCGGGCTCGAGAGGCGCGTATCCCAGCGCGAGGCGTTTTGTCCCCACGCTCTCGAACCGGACGGTAATGATCGCCCGCGGTCCCTCCCCGTCCACCTCGATGACCAGGCCGGTCCCGAACGTCTTGTGCCGGACGACGTCCCCCACGGCGACGGCGGGCACCGATCGCTCCTCCTCCTCCGGCCGATCGCCCATCCGAGGGTGGGGAGGGGCGACCCGGGCGAGGTCCTCGGGCGGGATCTCGGCGAGGAACCGCGACGGCAGGCTCGGAAGGGCCGCCCCGTAGGCCGTCCTCTGCCGGGCGTAGGTCAGGAGCAGGCGGGTCTGCGCCCGGGTCATTCCCACGTAACAGAGCCGGCGCTCCTCCTCCAGGTTGCCTTCCTCGACCGAGCGGGCGTGCGGGAAGAGCCCTTCCTCCAGCCCCACGAGCGCAACCAGGGGAAACTCCAGCCCCTTCGCGCTGTGCAGGGTCATCAACGTCACGCGGTCCTCGCGCTCCCTGTAGGTGTCGACGTCGGTCTGGAGGGCGAGGTGCTGCAGGAAGGCCTCCAGCGACGCCTCCCCGGTCATCTCCTCGACCTCCTGCGCCACCGCCGCGAGCTCGCTCAGGTTCTCGAGGCGCGCGTGCGCATCATCGGTCCCCTCCTCTTCGAGGAGGCGCCGGTACCCGGTGATCTGGAGCGCCCGGTCGAGGATCTCGCGCGCGGGATGCGTGGCGGCGAGGGACGCCAGCGACTCCACGATGCCGACAAACTCCTCGATCGCCCGCCTCCCCTGGGGCCCCACCCCGGCCTCGCCGGCGCGGCGAAGCGCGTCCCAGAGGGTAACGCCCTCGGCGCGGGCCCATGTCTCGAGCCGGCGGACGGTGGTGTCGCCGATCCCCCGGCGGGGGACGTTGAGCACCCGGCGGAGACTCGCGTCGTCCGCGGAGTTGAACGCCGCCCTCAGGTAGGCGAGCATGTCCTTGATCTCGGCCCGCTCGTAGAACCTCAACCCGCCGACGATCTGATACGGAATCCCGGCTCGGAGGAACATCTCCTCAAACTGGCGTGACTGGGCGTGCGTCCGGTAGAGAATCGCGACGTCGCCGGCGCGGCCGCCCGCGGTGGAATGGGACCGGATCTCGTCTCCCACGTAGCGCGCTTCGTCGTATCCGTCGAACGCCTCGTACAGGGTCACCTCCGCGCCCTCGGGATTCTCCGTCCACAGCGTTTTTGCGTGGCGGTGGGGATTGTGGCTGATCACGGCGGCGGCGGCCCGGAGGATGCGGCGGGTCGAGCGGTAATTCTGCTCCAGCGCGATGACCCGGGCCTCCGGATAGTCGCCCTCAAACTCCAGAATGTTGCGGACATCGGCGCCCCGCCACCGGTAGATCGCCTGGTCGTCATCGCCGACGACGCAGAGGTTCCGGTGCTGTTGGGCGAGCATGTTCACCAGGACATACTGGATGTGATTGGTATCCTGGTACTCGTCCACCAGGATGTGCCGGAAACGGGCCTGGTAATCGGCAACCACCGCGGGGTGGTCGCGGAACAGGCGGACCGTCCACACCAGCAGGTCGTCGAAATCCAGCGCGTGCGACTCGCTGAGGCGGCGCTCGTAGGCCGCGTAGAGGCGGCCGATGACCTCCTCGCGGGCCGTTTCGGCGAGGTGCGCGAAGGCGACGTGGTCCGTGAGCGCGTTCTTCGCGCGGCTGATCTCCGCGAGCACAGCCGCCGGGGGAAACTGGCGCTCGTCCACGTTGAGCGCCCTCGTCACCTCCCGTATCAGCGCGCGTTGGTCGTCCTCGTCGTACACGACGAACCGGGGGTCGATCCCGAGCGGAGCCCCTGAGCGCCGCAGGATCCGGCTGCCGGTGGCATGGAAGGTGCCGATCCAGAGCGCGCGCGAGAGGGCGGGCCCGAGGAGCCCGGCGAGCCGGGCCCGCATCTCGCCCGCGGCCTTGTTGGTGAACGTGACGGCCAGAATCTGGGACGGGGGGACGCCGCGCGTGCGGATCAGATCGGCGATCCGATAGGTGAGAACGCGGGTCTTGCCGGAGCCCGCACCCGCCAGCACCAGCAGCGGTCCCCCTTCGTGGCGGACGGCCGCGAGCTGAGCGGGATTGAGGAGGGTGTCAAGCTCCGCCCACTGCGCTACTCCCATTCGATGGTCGCCGGCGGCTTGCTGCTGATATCGTAGACCACCCGGCTCACGCCCCGCACCTCTCCCGTGATCCGGTTGCTGATCGTTTCCAGCAACTCGGCCGGGAGCCGCGCCCAGTCCGCCGTCATTCCGTCTTCGCTCGTCACGGCGCGGACGGCCACCACGTGACCGTAGGTGCGGGCATCGCCGGCAACGCCGACCGTATGGATGGGCAGGAGAACGGCGAAGGCCTGCCACACCTCCCGGCTCACTCCGCCCCGGCGAATCTCCTCGGTGACGATCGCATCGGCCTGCCGGAGGATCTCGAGACGCTCCTCGGTCACTTCTCCGAGCACCCGGATCGCGAGGCCCGGCCCCGGAAAGGGGTGGCGGCCCACCATTTCTTCGGGGAGACCGAGCGTGCGCGCGACGACCCGCACCTCATCCTTGAACAGGGTGCGAAACGGCTCGACGAGGCGGAAGGGCATGACCTCGGGAAGCCCCCCGACGTTGTGATGGGTCTTGATCCGGGCCGCGGTCCGTGTGCCGCTCTCGATCACATCGGGGTAGAGCGTGCCTTGGACGAGGAACTCCGGCCGGCCGAGCCGGGACGCTTCTTCCGCAAAGACGGTAATGAACTCCTCGCCGATGAGGGTCCGCTTCTCTTCCGGATCGACGACGCCGCGCAGCCTGTCGAGGAAGCGTCTGCGGGCATCCACGTGGACGAGCCGCATCCCGAAGTGGTCGCGAAAGACTTCCCCGACCCGCTCCGCTTCACCCCGCCGCAGGAGACCGTGGTCCACAAACACGCACGTCAACCGGTCTTCGATGGCCTGAAAGACGAGCGCGGCCGCGGCGGTCGAGTCCACGCCGCCGCTGAGGGCGCAGATCGCCCGCCCGGTCCCGACCTGGGCGCGGATCTCCTGGGTGGCGTGCTCGATAAACGAGGTCATCGTCCATGACGGCGTGCACCCGCACACCGTGTATACGAAGTTGCGCAGCACCTCCGTTCCCCAGGGCGTGTGGGAGACTTCCGGGTGGAACTGCAGCCCGTAGAGGCGGCGCGCACGATCGGCGATCGCGGCGTGGGGGGTGTGGTCGGAGTGGGCGAGCGTCTCGAACCCGGACGGCAGTCTCTGGACGGTGTCCCCATGGCTCATCCAGGAGATGAGGCGCGCTTCGAGGCCGCGGAACAACCCGCCGTCCCGGTCCGGCTCATCTACAAAGAGGCGCGTGCGGCCGTACTCTTTCCGCACCGCCGCTCCGGTCTCGCCCCCCAGGACGTGGGCCATGAGCTGCATTCCGTAACAGATCCCGAGCGTAGGGATGCGCGCGTTGAAGAGATCCGGATCGCATCGGGGGGCGCCGGGTTCGTAGACGCTGGCCGGGCCGCCGGACAGGATCACGCCCTTCGGGCGGAGCGCGAGCAATTCGCCGAGCGGGGTGTCGAACGGGAGGATCAGGCTGTAGGCGTGCAGTTCCCGGACCCGGCGGGCAATGAGCTGGCTGTACTGAGCCCCAAAGTCGAGGACGACCACCAGGTCCGCGACCGGCTGGCCGCGCTCCGCCGCGGAGCCGGTGTCGTGCGCGGCACGCGGTCCGGCATCCGGGCGCGTCGCGTCCGGCTGCCCTCGCTCCGGGGTGATCGTCGGGATGACCACCCTAGCGGCCCTGTCCCACGCGTTGAGCGATCTGCATCGTCTTCCCCTCCGTGACGAGCGCGGGGGCGATGATCACCTCCGCCTGGTGCATCTGCCGGATCGTCCTGGCGCCGCACATCCCCATCGCCGTCCGCAGCGCCTCGACGAGGTTCTGGGAGCCGTCGTCCACCCGGGCCGGGCCGAACAGGATATCCCGAAGGGTTCCGGTGGTGCCGACGGCGATCCGCGTCCCCCGCGGGAGCGCCGCGTGCGGTGTCGCCATGCCCCAGTGGAAGCCCCGCCCGGGCGCTTCCTCGGCCCTGGCGAGGAGCGACCCCAGCATCACGGCGTCCGCACCGCACGCCACCGCTTTGGCGATCTCGCCCCCGACTGTGATCCCGCCGTCGGCCACGATGGGAACATGCCGGCCCGTCCTTCGGGCGAACTCGGCGCGGGCGGCCGCGACGTCCACGA
>DASUDA010000183.1:0-3941 GCA_036275835.1 bacterium
ACCCGCCCATCGCCTGAGATGCGCGCCTACATGATGCAGGCGCCGGTGGGCGACGAGCAAAGGCGGGAGGATCCGACCGTAAACGCCCTCCAGGAGCGGGTGGCCGCACTCCTCGGAAAGGAGGCGGCCCTGTACCTCCCCTCGGCGACGATGGCGAATGAGATCGCTGTCAAGGTTCACACCCGGCCGGGGGATGAGGTGATCCTGGACCGGACGGCCCACATCGTGAACGCCGAGGCCGGAGGACCAGCGCTGCTGTCCGGGGTGATGCTCTACACCGTCCAAGGGGTGCGCGGTGTCTTCACCGCCCAACAGGTGGAGGACGGAATCCGGCGGAGCGGCCCTCACTATCCGCGGACCCGCCTGGTGGCGGTGGAGCAGACCTCGAACCTCGGGGGCGGGACTGTCTGGCCGCTCGATCTCCTCCGGTCGGTCGCCGAGACCGCGCATCGCCACACCCTCCGGACGCACATGGACGGGGCGCGCCTCATGAACGCCGTGGTCGCGTCGGGGATCCCCGCCCAGGAGCAGGCCCGCGGGTACGACTCGGTGACATTCTGCCTGACAAAAGGGCTGGGATGTCCCGTCGGGGCGCTCGTCGCAGGAGACCGCGAGTTCATGGCGGAGGCGTTACGCTACAAGCACCTCTTCGGCGGGGCGATGCGGCAGGCCGGGATTATCGCCGCCGCGGGCCTGTACGCGCTCGACCACAACGTGGAGCGCCTCGCTGAAGACCATACCCACGCCCGGATGCTTGCGCGCGGTCTCGCCGAGATCCCGGGCATCCACATCGACATCGCCCACGTGGAGACCAACATCGTGTTCTTTGACGTAGCGGGGACGGGCCTCACCGCCGCGGAGGCCGCCTCGGGTCTGCTGGCGCGGGGAGTCCGCGTCGGGGCGATGGGCCGCTCACTCGTGCGCGCGGTGACGCACCTGGATATCTCCCAGGCAGACGTGGAACGCGCGGTCGCGATCGCCCAGCAGGTCCTGGGGAAAGCACGGGCCGGTACGCCGGGCGAGTAGAAAGAACACACCTGCGGGAGGTCGCGCCTCGGCCTCCCGCAGGTGTCGCCGCCGGCTCAGGCTATGGGTTCCGGCCGTGCTTGGCCGCGAACTCCTCCTTGTTCATCTTGAAGTAGTCGGCGTTCATCTCGATGAAGTTCTTCCACTGGTCAGGCGTGTCGGCCTCGGCAAAGATCGCCGTGACGGGGCAGACCGACTCGCACGCGCCGCAGTCGATACACTCATCGGGATGGATGTAGAGCATAACCTCGCCCTGATCCTCGTCAGTCTTGGGGTGGATACAGTCCACGGGGCAGACTTCTATGCAGGAGCGGTCCTTCACGTTGATGCAGGGCTCGGCGATAATGTAGGTCATCGTGAATAGCCTCCTTCGCGTGAACCTGGCACCCTCATTATACCCTACGAGATCGGGGATGTCCTCTCCGCCGCCATCGCCGGCGAGCGATCGCGGAGCTCGGCGCCGCTCGTCACCAGGCGCGGGCACTGCGCGCCGCGCGGGCCTTCCCAGCAGATCCCCTGGGTCATGCACGTTGGGCCGGCGAACTTGAAGATCTCCGGCGCCGCCCGCTGCAGCTCCGCGCGCATCAGGTGGGCGAGCCAGCGGATCTCCCACTGCGCGAGGTTGCAGGTGCGAAGCTCGAGGAAGTGCAGGAGGGCGCGGGCGTTCGCCGAGGCGACCAGCTTCGTCTCGAACGCGTTGTTGAAGAGGTACCGCGCGTCTTCCTGATGCACCCGTTCATCCCGGAGCAGGAAGTAGGCCCGGACCGCCGCTTTGATGGGCTCTAGGAACGCTTCGAGCTTATCGGGCAGGCGCAGGACGGTGGGCGGCACGATGATCTCGACGAACTCCTGCGTGGCGAAGTCCACGTACCGCTGGCTCTGCTGCTCATACGACCAGCCGACACGGTGGCGGACGAGCTGATGGGAGCAGGAGCGGGAGATCCCGCGAATCCCGAAGACAAACTGGTTGTGCTCGACACAACTCGTGTGGCCCGCTGAGACGACCCGGTTCACCAGGCGCGCCGTCGTTTTTGGGGACAGGGCGTCGGGGAGATCGAGGACGCTGCCGGCGCTGTAGCACTGCCGGGCCGCCATCGCCGCCAGGCGGTCGGCGTCGGGCACGGAGGCGAGCAGGAGCGCGACTGGCCGCACCGCGTAGATAGTGATCTCCCGGCCACCGGGGAGCGGGACCGAGCCGACCTCCCGACCGCGCATCGTCCCGGTCCCTACGAGGGTGTCGGCCACCGCGTCTCCTCGTGTCTGTCGCGTACAGAGCATGGCGTTCGCGTCATGATCAACGTGCCACGTGATTGTTAGGAGTGATTTTATGCCGCCGGGAGAATCCCCTGCCTCGCTGGGCGTACGTCGATCCCGACGTGCGCCCATCCCGACGCTCCGGCGCAGCGTGTGATATGATGACAGCGTTGTCGAAATCGGTGCCGAATCACTTCATCAGCGTCTGGAGGCGGCGGTGACCGGCGCGTCCGACCTTCCCGAGCAGACCCAGCGGCTCCTCACTGATCCGGAGGCTCTCCGCGTGCACATTCAGCGCGTGCTTGCGGTCCGCCTACCCCGGACCCGGCCTCTCCCGGCGGGGGCGCGGAAGGCGGCGGTCCTGCTGCCGCTGGTGCAGTCTCCCGGGGGCGCCGCGCTCCTGCTGACGCAGCGCACCGAAACGGTCGAGCAGCACAAAGGGCAGATCTCGTTCCCGGGTGGCGGCCTCGAAGACGGGGAGAGCCCCCTCGATGGCGCGCTCCGGGAAACGCGGGAGGAGATCGGTATCTCCCCCGCGGACGTGGAGGTTCTGGGTGAACTCGACGACGAGGAGACCGTCGTCTCAGGATTCCTCGTCACGCCGATTGTCGGTCTCGTCCCGTACCCGAGCCGCCTGCGGCTCAGCCCTGAGGAGGTCCGCGCGGTCCTGCAAGTGCCGCTCAGCGTGTTGCTCGATCCCCAGAACGTGCGCACGGAGGTCTGGGAGCGGCAGGGCGAGCGGTCACTCATGTACTTTTACGCGGCCGGCCGGGAGGTGATCTGGGGCGCGACGGCCCGGATCATCGCCCGCTTCCTGAACGTGGTGTTCGGCACTTCGCTCCGCACGACCGGTGGAGCGCCCTGAGGGACGGCCGTGCGCATCGCCATCCTCTCGGACGTTCATGGCAACGTGAGGGCACTCGAGGCGGTGCTGGCCGACATGCGCCGCCGAGGTCCGTTCGACCAGATCATCAACGGCGGCGACCTGGCCTTCGGAGGTCCCCGCCCCCGCGAGGCGATGGACCTGCTGATGCGTGAACAATACCCGACGGTGAGAGGCAACACCGATGAGTGGGTGGCCGGCGCGCCGGGAGAACCGGAGTTCGTCTCGAAAGCTGTCGTCACCTGGACGCGCGAGCACCTGACCTCGGGCCACCTGGCGTTCCTCCGCAATCTCCCCCTCTCCCATCGAGTAGAACCTCCTGGGGGGCCGCCGCTCGTGGTGGTGCATGCCACGCCGGTCAGCACGACGGAGGTCCTTGCGCCGGATGCCCCGGTGGACGTCGTGGCGCGGGCGTTCGAGCAGGCCCGGACCCGGACTCTCGCCTATGGCCACATCCACCGCCCCTATGTGCGGGACGCGGCCGGGGGTCTCGTGGTCAACGTGGGCAGCGTGGGATTTCCGTTTGACGGGGTGCCCCGGTCGGCTTGGGCGGTCTTCACGCTGGAGGGCGGCCGGTGGAGTGCCGAGATCGTTCGGGTGGCCTACGATCAGGAGGCCGTCGCCCAAGACCTGCTGACGAGCGAACATCCGGACGCCGCGGTGTTCGCCCGCCGCGCCCGCACCGGGCAACCGTAACGCTGCGAAACTCCGGCGGAGGAGCGGGGTGCGGACAGACTACCACATGCACCTGGAGCGCGGGCCGTGGACGCTTGAGTGG
>DASUDA010000184.1:0-5559 GCA_036275835.1 bacterium
GCAGCGGGTAGGATGAGCGATGGCACCGAAGCGATCGCCAGCAATGCTCCTGCCCACGTCAACGCGCCCTTCCGAGTGTGCCTGCGGACTGTGCCCATGGAGCCGTCTCCTTCGCGAGGAGTGAAAGCATAAGATGCGGAAAGGTATCGCTCCCCTTCACAGTGCCACGTCAGGGTCACGCGGATGTCATCACTCGATAACGGACTCGTAACAGGTAAGGCGCAAAAGTACAAGGAATTACCGTCGGCGGAGGAGACGCACCGACATGGCACCGGTTGACTGGATCACATTCGACTGTTACGGGACGCTCATCGATTGGGAGGACGGCATCGCCGATGCGCTCGCGCCTTTTCTCCCGCCGCCTGTGGACCGGCGCGGACTCGCCGGCCAGTACAGGGACTTCGAGGCTGAAACCGAGCGCGGCGCTTACCGTCCGTATCGGGACGTGCTCGCCGAGACCAGCGGCCGGCTGATGGCTCACCTGGGCCATCCGCTGCCCCCCGGGCGCGAACGGGTGCTCCCCGACTCTCTGCCCAGATGGCGGCCGTTCCCGGAGGTGCCCACCGCGCTCCAGACCCTTCGCCGCGCCGGGTACCGGCTGGCGATCCTGTCCAACGTGGATCGCGATCTCCTTGCCGCCTCCGTCGTGCACCTCGGAATAACCCCGGACCTGGTGGTCACCGCGGAGGACTGCCGGAGTTATAAACCGCACCACGGCCATTGGAAGTCTTATCACATGCGGACCGGCGCCCCGCTCGCGCGGACCGTGCACGTCGGAGCGAGCCTCTACCACGACATGGTTCCCGCCGGGGCGATGGGCTACCGCACCGTCTTCATCAACCGGCACGGGGACGCTGTGGAAGGGGCACGGCCGACTCGCGTCCTACGCGACCTCGGTCCCCTGCCGGACACGATCGCAGAACTCGCCCGCGCCGGGGACCCGCCTTGACACTCTCGGGAGGCCTCCAGTATCTTAAGAACCAACGGAGCGACCGCACGGGCCGAAGTGGCGGAATTGGCAGACGCGCTACGTTCAGGGCGTAGTGGGCGAAAGCCTGTGGGAGTTCGAGTCTCCCCTTCGGCACCACTCTTCGCACGCGGTGTGTCTTCCTCGGCACCCCAGTAAGGCCGGTAGCCTGGGGCGAAAGGGACTCGATTGCCAGACGCACCTGGATCCCGCGACCTGGATCTCGCCGTCCTGTCCCACCTGCGCGGGTACCCGGAAGAGCTGCGGCGGTTCAGCAACCTGATGAAGCAGGCTCATCAGGGGCGGGCGGCGGCCGAGTTCTTCCTGACGCGGCCCGTCGCAGAGGACTCGTTTGTGGCCGCACTGGTCCGCCTCATCCAATCCGGCGAGGATATCGTCACCGTCGTAGAAGCGGCGGAACTTCTCGGGTGCTCTCCTTCCGCCCTGCTCGATCCTGCGCGCCTGTCCGATCTCCCACCGTCGCTGGCCGGTGAGGGACGTCATCGCATATGGCGGCGTGCCGACATCATGGCGCGCCGGCAGGATCCGGGCCGCCGGACCGGCGCGTAGCCCATGGCGCGCCTTGTTCTTCTGATCCGGTGCGGGGCGTGCGGGCACGCGTTCGACACCGGGATCCGCATGGACCGGCGCAACTTCGCCCGCGCCACGTTCGCCGCAAACTACCACGTCTGTCCGCGCTGCGGACAGCGGGGGACCTATCACAAAGAAGACTACCTGTTGATCGAGGACTCGGGGAAGCGCAGCGCGGACACTCCGCAGACTCCGCGCTGAAGACAAGACGAAACGTCCGACCCCCGGGAACGCGGATCGCGCACGGCACCTGCTTGCCCGTGCGCCCCATCGGGACGTATAATGAAGCCGCTGCCTGTGACGCGCTCACCACACCCGCCTTCCGATGCGAAGGCGGTCCGGTTTCTTGAGAGGAGGGGGATGCATGGCACGGTACGAGGCCAGGAAGTTTCGCTCGTTCGACATAGAGCTCAGCGGCATCAGCAAGAAAACGATGGAGGAGCACTATAAACTGTATCAGGGCTACGTGAACAAGGCCAACGAGATCCTGGACAGACTGGCGAGCGGAGGTGTGGATCTGTCCAAGGCCAACCCGACCTACTCGGAGGTCCGGGAACTCAAGGTGGAGCTCTCCCGAGCGCTCGGCGGGGTAAAGAACCACGAGCTGTACTTCGACCACTTGGGCGGGAAGGGGGTCAGGCCTTCGGGCAAGATGCTCGCTTTGATCGAGAAGGCGTACGGATCGTTTGACGCCTGGCAGGCCGACCTCAAGGCCACCGGAATCGCCGCGCGCGGGTGGGCGACGCTCGCCTACGACTGGGACACGGGATCAGTGTTTAACTTCATCGGGGACGAGCAGAACACGTATCCGATCTGGAACGCCACGCCGCTCGTGGCGCTCGACTGCTTCGAGCACGCCTACTACATCGACTACGGAACCGGAAAGGCGGCATATATCGACGCGTTCTTCAAGAACCTGGACTGGGACGTCGTCACAAAGCGCGCGGATCAGTTCGGGATCCTCAGCCGGTGAAACCCTAGCGACGCGCACGCGGGCCATCGACTCGGGCGAGCCCGGGGCATCGCCGCCCGGGCTCGCACTCTTCCCGCGCGGATCGGTCGGGTTTCCCTCGCGCGCATCAGGAGGAGGCTTGTCCCTCACACCGAATGGGTCCCTCGCCATGGGCATTCCGCTCACGAAAACTTGCCCGGAGTGCCAGGAAGAGATGGAGTTGATCACCTCCGATGACGTGGGGGAAATCCTCGTCTACGAGTGCCCGGAGTGCGGCTACCAGGAGGAAACGCGGGTCGAGAGCGAGGACACCGGGCTCGACGAGGCTCAGTTCCCGGACTCGTCGGAGCTTCCCAATGAGGAGGCGGACGGGGACCTTGTTGAAATTTCCGAGGACGAGGCTGAGGGGAACCTCGTCCCGGACGAGGCGGAATAGCGGACCACCCCGCCGACGACCGTCAGCATGACGCGGATGTCGGGGAGGCGGTCGGGCGGGACAGCAAGGGGATCCTCCGAGAGCGCCACGAAGTCGGCCACGCACCCGGGAGCCAGACGGCCTTTGATCGCCTCTTCCCCCGCGGCATACGCCGGGCCGTCCGTGTAGGCCCGGACCGCGTCCTCCACGGTTAGAGCCTGCTCAGGGTGCCACGCCGGATGGTGCGGTTCGTCACGGCGTTTCCGGGTGACAGCCGCATGGATCCCCGCCAGCACGTCGAGAGTTTCCACCGGAGCATCGGACCCGAACGTGAGGCGCGCGCCCGAGTGCAGGAGCGATCGAAAAGCGTACGCATACCGGCTGCGGCCGCCCCAGTAACGGTCGGCGATGTCCCGATCCTGCGTACAGTGAATGGGCTGCATGGAAGCGATCACGCCGAGAGCCGCGAGGCGGGGCAGGTCCTGAGGGTGCAGAAGCTGGACGTGCTCGATGCGGTGGCGGAGGCCCCACCGGATGGTCTCCGGCCGGGCCGCGTCGATGGCATCCAGCGCCCACCGGTTCGCCCGATCGCCGATGGCATGGATCACCGCCGCCATCCCATGGGCCGCGGCCCGAAGCACGAGCGCGTGGAGTTGCGCCCGGGTGCGGACCACGACCCCGTAATTCTCGGGTTGCCCCTCGTAGGGATCCAGAAGGCTGGCCGTCTGCGATCCCAGCGCGCCGTCCGCGAAGATCTTCACGCCTCCCAGCCGTACCATGGCATCGCCGAACCCGCTGCGGAGTCCGAGGGCGATCGCGGCGTCCAGCGCGTCCTCGGGGATCATCATGCACACGCGGACCCCGAGGGCTCCCCGAGCACGGAGACGCTGGAACGCCGACAGCACGTCTCCCCCTTCCATGACGTGCACTCCGGCGATGCCGGCCCGGTGAGCGGCGTCCGCAGCGTCCCGGATGGCTTCCTCGAGCGCCTCCGGCGATGGGCGCCCGGCCAGGGCGAGCAGCGGATGCACGGCACGCTCGGTCAGGAGGCCGGTCGGATCTCCCGTTGCGGCGTCGCGACCGATCGTTCCGCCTTCGGGATCTGGTGTCGCGCGGGTAATTCCCGCCCGCGCCAGTGCAAGGGAGTTTGCCCACACGGCGTGACCGTCTTTGCTGTGGAGAACGGTGGGATGATCCGCGGTCACAGGGTCCAGGTCGTCCTTTCGCGGGAAGCGGCCCTCGGGCCAGAGGTTCTTGTCCCATCCCCTGCCGCGAATCCACTCCCCAGGCGCCGCGGTGCGGGCGGCTGAAGCGACGGCGTTCACGGCATCGGCGAGAGACCGACACGCGCGCAGCTCCACCTGCCGCAGCGCCAGTCCGAGTGCGGCGAAGTGAATATGGCTGTCGGTGAACGCGGGCAGCACGGCGCATCCCTCAAGGCTGACACGGGCGAAATCCGGGAATGCGTCCCGAAGATCGGCCGTGTCCCCCACAGCGACGATCCACCCCCGCTCGACGGCGAGAGCGGTGCCGCGCGGACGGCCGGGATCGCCTGTCCAGATCGTGCCCCGCTCGAAGAGGAGACCCTGCGCGCTGCCTTCCATCGTGGCTGGGTAGAAGATTAGGCGGACGGCCGTTGTGTTCCTATAAATCCGGGACACATACTGTCGCCGTGGCCCGGGGTGGGCCGATGAGCGGAACAGTCCATGCAGGATGGCTTGTGGCGTTTGCCGGGGGAGTCGTCTCCTTCCTCTCCCCGTGTGTCCTTCCGCTGGTGCCGGGATACGTCTCCTTCGTCTCAGGGCTGTCGCTCGACGAGTTGCGCGCGGCGCCTCCCGGGCGCACGGGACGGGCACTCGGCCGCGCGCTTCTGTTCGTCGCCGGCTTCTCGCTGGCGTTCGTGCTCCTCGGGGCGACCGCGTCCGCGGCCGGCCAGTTTCTGCTCCGGTACCGCGCCACGTTCAATCTGTTGGCCGGTCTCCTTGTCATCGCGATGGGGCTGCACCTGATGGGATGGATCCGGGTGCCGGCCCTGTACGCGGACCGGCGAGTTCACCTGAGCCGCCCGCCCCAGAGTCCGCTCGGAGCGCTCGCCGTCGGAATGGCGTTCGCCTTCGGGTGGACGCCCTGCGTCGGCCCGATCCTCGGGTCCATTCTCGTGTACGCGAGCACAGCGGGGACCGTCCGGGAGGGCGCATTCCTCCTCTTCGTCTACTCCCTGGGTCTCGGCGTGCCGTTCGTCGCGACGGGGCTCCTGCTCACGCGGGCGATGGCGGTCTCCGGATGGGCGCGCCGGCTGGGGCGTCGGTTAGAAGTCGCGAGCGGCGCGGTGCTCGCCGCGGTCGGGCTCCTGCTGGTCACAAATAAAATCTTCTACTTGAACATCCTGGCGCAGGACCTCTTCACCCTCCTGGGGATCGACGTCACGCGCTTCCTCTAAGGGCTTGCCAGGAGGCCCTGCTGTTCCTCCCAGAGCGCGTACAGCGCGCCGGAGGTCTCGAGGGAGACGTCGTCGAGAGTGACGAGGCCGTCTTCCGCGACCGCCCTGACAACACGGGCTCCGTGGGAGAGGCCGATCGGGAGGAGCCGCTCGCTCCGCGCTACCTCCGCCTCGTCGATCAGGCCGTAGACCGT
>DASUDA010000185.1:0-2718 GCA_036275835.1 bacterium
AGATCTCTTCGAGTCCCAGACCGGTCCGGGCCTTGAGGTCCTCCAGACGGCCCTGGGCGCGCACCCGACCTCCGGCGATGATCGCCACATGATCGCAGAGGCGCTCCGCTTCCTCCATCACGTGCGTGGACATGATCACGCACCGGCCCTCCTGCTTGAAGCCCTGAATGAAGTCGCGGACGGACCGGGCCGAGATCACGTCCAGGCCCGCGGTGGGTTCGTCCAGGAACACGACCGGAGGATTGTGCATGAGAGCGCGGGCAATGCTCACCTTCTGCTTCATGCCTTTGCTGTACGTGTCGGTGAGACGGTCGAGATGAGGCGTCAGGTCGAGCGATGCACAGATCGCGTCCATCCGTGCCTCCAGCATCTCCGGCGACACCCCGTACAGGCGGCCGGCATACCGGATCACATCGCGGCCGGTGAGGCGGCCGTACACGCCCGCGTTCTCGGGAAGCACACCGATCACCCGGCGCACGTCGTCCGGCTCCCGGACGACATCGTGGCCGGCCACCCGGGCCGTGCCCGCGGTGGGGCGGAGGATCGTCGTCAGCATGCGGATCGTCGTCGTCTTGCCCGCGCCGTTGGGGCCCAGCAGGCCGAACACCTCGCCGGCGTGACAGTGAAACGACACTCCGCGCACGGCATCGAATCTCCGAAACCGCTTGTGGAGGTCGACGGCTTCCACGAGCACGCGCCGGGCGGACACGCGGGCGTCCTCTACAGCCTCAGCAGATTGAAGAGGGGGACGGCGCTCAGGACGAAGATCGCGACCAGGGCGGCCGCCACCGCCTTATGCATCACGGTGACCGGCGAGCAGTCGTCGAGGGGTCCCGGGTGGCCGCGGCGGACCAGGGCAAAGATCAAAATCCCCATCAGCCAGTAGCCGAACACGAGGCACGCGACCGCGCCCACATAAGACAGGATCATGTGCAGGCGCGGTCCAAAGACGGCGCGCATCACATGCCCCCCGTCCAGCATGCTGGCCGGCAGAAGGTTAAGCGCGGTCACGAGCAGCCCGACCCACCCGGCGAACGCCACTGGATGGACGATGACATCGGCCGTCGCCGGCGGATGCAGCAGCCACTGCGTGAGGAGATCGAAGAGGTACGGAGTGGGCAGTTCCCCCAACTGACAGCCGCCTCCCGCGATCGCGGAATGGGCGATGACGAGGGAGTGGCGCACGCCGTAGATGAGAATCGGGACGGCCATGAGAAACCCGGCGATCGGCCCGCTGGCCCCCAGTTCCACCAGCGCATCCCGGTTCGGCGCGGGGGTGCGTGTCAGGATGACCGCCCCCATCGTCCCGATGGGGAAACCCGGCACCGGCGGAATGGGGATGAAGTATGGGAGGCTGGAGTCGATCCCACGCCAGATAGACACGAGTTTATGGCCCATCTCATGGCAGAGGAGAATCGCCATCAATGAGAGAGAAAACGCGGCTCCTCCGGCCAGCGGGCTGGTGAGTGCGGGAAGGCACGGCCCGCCCTGCGAGTAGAGAAACCCGGCGGCGAATGTCGTCACGAGCGTGGCGCAGAACAGCGTGACGTGCAGGGCCCACCGCGTTCGCGTCGGCGGCGGTTTGGGAGCGAGAAGGATCACCGTCTCCCCGTCCCGACGGCGGAGGAGAGGGAGAAGACCGAAGTCTCCGAGCGCCTGGCGGAGGCGCAGGAACCGGGCCTTATCGTCCGGGCCGGGAATGACCGTGAATACCGGACGGCCGTCCTGGAACAAGAGTTCCTTGATCGGAAAGTGGGCTTCAACCGTCGCGCGGATGTCGGTGAAAAGCTCTTCGGGCGAGACGGCCATAGTCCCTAGCCTACCATCCGTCGCGGCGAGGGAAAAGGGGAAGGGCGCGGCGGCCGGCCGACCGCGCGCGCTACACCGTGCCCGACGTGAGACGCTGGGCTAGCGCTTTCTCAGGAACGCCGGAATGTCGAGATCGTCCAGCCCCAGACGGCTGCTCTCCCGCGGCTGGGCCCCCTCCGCGGTCGAGTCCGCCTCCTCGCCACCCCGGCCCATCTCAAAGCCCGTGGCGATCACCGTGATCCGGATCTCGCCGTTGATTTGGTCGTCGATCACGGCGCCGAAGATGATGTTCGCGTCCGGATCGGCCGCCTTCTGTACGATCTGCGCGGCCTCGCTCACCTCCATCATCCCGAGGTCCAACCCTCCCGTGACGTTCAGCAGGACGCCGCGCGCGCCGCTCATCGACGTCTCCAGAAGCGGGCTCGCGATCGCGGCGTGGGCGGCCGCCGCGGCCCGCCCTTCGCCCGTCGCCACCCCGATCCCGATCAGCGCGGACCCGGCCTCCGCCATCACCGTCTTCACGTCGGCGAAGTCCAGGTTGATCAGCCCCGGCACGGTGATCAAGTCCGCAATCCCCTGGACGCCCTGGCGGAGGACGTCATCCGCGACGCGGAACGCCTCCACCATGGTCGCGCTCTTGTCCACCACCTGGAGAAGGCGATCATTGGGAATCGTGATCACCGTGTTGACGCGCTGGCACAGGGCCTGGATTCCCCCCTCCGCCGCCATCGCCCGGCGCCGCCCTTCGAAGCTGAAGGGGCGGGTGACGACGCCAATCACGAGGGCTCCCAGCTCCCGCGCCACCTGCGCCACGATCGGCGCACCGCCCGTGCCGGTGCCGCCGCCCATCCCCGCCGTGACGAAGACCATGTCCGCGCCCTCGAGAGACTCGGTGAGTTCTTCGCGGCT
>DASUDA010000186.1:0-3559 GCA_036275835.1 bacterium
AGGACCCCCCGGACGGCCGCCGCCCTGTACTCTTCTATCAGGACGTCGACGGGCTCGGCCCGGACCTCCCGGCCGAAGTAGCGGAAGGCGCTCTCCACCAGCTGGCCCCCCGACCGCTCAAGGAACTCCGCCGTCGGAGGGTGCACGTGAACGTCGATGGGCCGCATCGCGCCCACATTCTAAGGAAGGAGCAGCAGGTAGGGGTGCTCGAGCAGGTGCTTGACCCGCTGGAGGAACTGCGCCGCGGGAGCTCCATCCACGAGGCGGTGGTCAAAGGTCAGCGACAGCGCCATCGCCGGCCTGATCTCCACGCGATCCCCCACCGCGGCGGGCCGCCGATGCACCCGTCCCGCGCCCAGGATCGCGGCTTCCGGCGGATTCAGGATCGGTGTGAACGCATCGATCTCGAACATGCCGAGGTTGGTCACGGTAAAGGTGCTGCCCTGCATCTCGTCCGGCCGCAGCCGCAGCGCGCGGGCGCGCTCCGAGAGGTCACGGATCGCCGCGGAAATCTGCGACACCGTCGCCCGGTCGGCGTGGCGGATCACCGGCACCACCAGGCCCTCGTCGAGCGCGACGGCGACCCCGATGTGAATCTCTCCGAGGCGCCGCGCCTCTTCGCCCTCCCACCGGGCGTTCAGTGCCAGATGCTCGCGCAGCGCGAGCGCCGCCGCGCGGACGATGAGATCCGTGTACGTGACACTGACGCCGTCGCGTCGCTCGAGTTCAGGCGCGATCTCCTCACGCAGGCGGACGGCCTCCGCCATGTCGGCCTCGGTTGTGAGCGTGAGTTGAGCGGTCGTGTGCAGGCTTTCCATCATGCGCCGTGCGATGATCGCCCGCATGCGTGTGGCAACAGGCGCGGCGGGCGCCTCTGGACCGGGACGGGTCGCGGCCGGCGTGGGCGGCACAGGGGCGATCCGGGCGCCCAGCGCCTGCTGCACGTCCCGCTCGACGATCCGGCCTCCGGGGCCTGTTCCGATGATGCTCCGTACGTCGACGCCCCGCGCCGCCGCAAGCGCGCGGGCGCGCGGCGAGACCCTCACCCGTTCTCCTGGAAGACGGACATCCGTCCCCACGCTTTCCACTCCCGCGGCGCGGGCAGCATGGCTGGACACCGGGTCCGGCCCCGGCCCCACGCTGGAGCGCGCGGCCACGTGAACGCCCTCGCCCGGCTCTCCGATCACCGCGATCGGGACCGCGACCGGTACCGTCTCGCCCTCGGTGACCAGGATCCGCAGCAGCACGCCCGAGGCGGGGGCCTCGACTTCCAGGGTGGCCTTGTCCGTCATCACCTCAAACAGGGGCTCGCCTTTGGCCACGCGGCTCCCTTCCGACTTGAGCCACCGGACGATGGTGCCCTCTTCCTGGGTCAGCCCCAGCTTCGGGAGAATGACCTCGGTCGCCATCAGGCTCTCACCACGCCTGACTCATTCCTGCTCCTCGGTCTCTTCCTCCAGGCCGACGGAGAATGACCGCTCTAGCAGCGACTGGGGGAACGCGCGGAACGCGAGGTGCGTGTTCGTCCGCACGATCCCCGGAACCTCCCCCATCTTGCCGGTGACGATCTCCGCCAGCGCGTTGTAGTCCTTGAGCCGGAGGACCGCGACGATGTCCCACTCGCCGGTCACCGAGTACACTTCGTCGACTCCCGGGATCTCCGCCAGGTGCCGGGCCACGTCCTGCAGGCGCCGGCGCTCCGCCTGGATCATCACGAATGCGGTGAACATCAGCCTCCCTCCTCGTTGGTCTCTCCCTTCGCGCTAGACACCACGCTATCCCGCAGCGGCGAACCGGGTGGCGATGTCCATGTACGCCGCGGTCTGAATCACAAGATCCCGGAGTGCCACCGCCTCGTTCGGGCCATGGGCATGATGCCGCGACGGGTCGCTCTCCGGATGACCGGGGGTCCACCCATAGGCCGGGATCCCCAGCTCCCGGATAAACCGGGAGTCGGTGAACCCTCCGCTCAGGGTCGGCACCGCGGTGACCGGGCGCTCGAGGATCCGGCGCAAGGCATCGGCCACGATCCCGAGGATGTCTGCCGATGCCGGAGAGGCGTTCGCGACCGCCGTCTGATCGATGCGCATGGCGGCGTCGGGCAGGAGGCGCCGCAGGTGCTCCTCGACGTACGCCGGCCCCTGGTGCGGCAGGGCGCGGACATCGCAGGTGAGCCGGCACGTATCAGGCACGCTGTTCGACTTCACGCCGCCCGAGATCAGGGTCGGGGTAACCAGCATGCGCGACACCTGCTTCAGGTGGTCGGCAAGGCGCGAGGACTCCCGAGGGAGCCGGGCAATCACGTCGTCCACGGTCGCCGGAGTGATGGGCCCCACCACCTGGCTGAGGGAGGCGAAGATCGGGTCGCGCGTGTCGCGCTCAGGGTCGTAGCCGCGGAGGAGCGCCACCGCCGTCGCAGCTTTATACAGGGCGTTCTCCCCCTGCCAGGGCCGGGCGGCGTGGGCGCCCCTGCCGTGGAACGTCGCCGTCACCTCATACCGCCCCTTCTCCCCGATTCCCAGCAGGCACCACTCCTGGCCGTCCACCCGGACGAAGGACCCGCCTCCCTCGTTGACGCAGCACTCTGCCCGGAGGCGGTCAGGGTGCGTTCGGGCGACCCACCGCATGCCGTAGGCGCCTCCGGCCTCTTCATCCGCCACGCACACAAACCCGACGGCGCGGGCGAGTGGCACATTCATCCGGCTGAGCAACACCAGCGCCATCGCCTGGGCCGCCACGGTGCCTTTCATGTCGGCTGCGCCGCGGCCGTGGAGGTGCCCCTCGGCCACCACGCCGCCGAAGGGAGGGTGGGCCCATTGGGCCGCGTTGCCCGCCGGCACCACATCGGAGTGGGAGACCAGCATGAGCCCCGTGCGCCCGCTGCTCCCCGGCAGGATGGCGAACAGGTTCCCCCGCTCGGGAACGCGTCCTTGGATCTCGGCCTCGATCCCGGCGGCACGGAGCGTCCTGAGCAGATGGGTCGCGGCTTCGGTCTCGTTGCCCGTCGGCATCACGCCCGTATTGGTGGTGTCGATCCGGACCAGGTCGCAGGCCAGGGCGGTGATCTCTTCCTGGTGCTCCTCGGCGATCCGGCGAAACTCGGATGTGGCCATCAGGCGCCCTCCCGCGGACTGCGTGAGCGTCGTGGGGACCGCTTCCGAATCCGCCCGCGGGAGGCCGCTCGACCTTGACCGGTCCGGCCCCCGCGGCTTTCGAGCGCCTCCTTGATGACCACCGCCTGATTGTGCGTGGTATCGCGCGCGCCGTACACGAGCGTCAGCGTCCCGCGGCGCGCGTACGCGGCGAGCTGCTGGAGCGGGACGCGCTTCCCTTCGAGCTCCTTCAGGTAGCGGCGGCGGAACACATCCCATTTCTCTGGGTCATGGCCAAACCACGTCCGCAGAGCGCTGCTCGGTCCCAGATCCGGTATCCAGGCCTTTATCTTGATCTGCTCCCTGCTGACGCCGCGCGGCCAGAGGCGGTCCACGAGCACTCTCGTCCCGTCACCAGGGGCCGGCGGTTCATATGCCCGCTTTAATCTGATCACCCGCCCGGTGTC
>DASUDA010000187.1:0-2146 GCA_036275835.1 bacterium
TTTCTCGACACCCCGGACGTGAGCGCCTACGAGCGCGCGCTGCGGCCGCAGACCCGGCTCCTCTACATCGAGACGCCGAACAACCCCCTTCTCGGCATCATCGACATCGCCGGAGTAGTGGGGCTGGCGCGGGCCCATGGAGCCCGGACCGTCGCCGACAACACCTTCGCCACCCCGTACAATCAGAGGCCGCTTGCGCTGGGCGTAGACCTGGTATGCCACAGCGCGACGAAGTACCTGGGCGGTCACCACGACGTCACCGCGGGGGTGATCGTGGGGCCGCGCGATTTGATCCGGCAGTGCGTGCGCACGATGCGGATCTT
The DNA here is from genome assembly GCA_036275835.1 of bacterium. GTDB lineage: Bacteria > Sysuimicrobiota > Sysuimicrobiia > Sysuimicrobiales > Segetimicrobiaceae > DASUDA01. The sequence goes on from DASUDA010000187.1 coordinate 324, forward strand.
CGGAGGCGTCCTCGATCCGTTCGCCGCCTACCTCCTGATCCGCGGTCTCTCGACCCTGGGCCTGCGGGTCGAACGGCACAACGCCAATGCCGCGGCGTTGGCACACCGGTTGGCCGGTCATTCCAAGGTCGCGCGGGTGCACTATCCCGGGCTGCCGGACCATCCCCGCCATCCGGTGGCGGCCCGGCAGATGCCCGGCGGGTTCGGGGGAATGCTGAGCCTGGAGGTGCAGGGGGACGTAGCCGCGGGGGTCCGGTGCGTCGAGGCGCTGCGGGTGGCTAAACTGGCGGTCAGCCTGGGGGGCGTCAGCACGCTCGTCACCCATCCCGCCTCCACGACGAGCGTCAACATGCCGCCCGAGGTGCGGCGAGAGGCGGGGATCGCCGACGGCCTGATCCGGGTGTCTGTGGGCATCGAAGACCTTCCGGATCTGGTCGAGGACTTCGACCAGGCGCTCGCCCGAGCGTAGCGCCGGCTAGCCGCTAGACCGGCTCGGCCATAGTCGCCAAGAGCGATTCCGTTTTACGTTCCTTCGCGCACCGCCGGTGGCGCGATTGCCCTTCCATCAGATAGGGCAGCCGCCGGGGCCTGTGTATGTGTGGCCGCGGGAGCAGGTTTTCCAGCCGCCTCTCTTGGCGTGTGGCATGGCCTAACCTCTCCACATCCGATTCAGGATGGTGTGCTCCATGAGCGCAGACTGTCGAGGACGCCTCCGAGCGTCGTCACTCGGGTCGACGGCCGCGCAATCCCGGAAAACCGGTGGTTGTCCGGGTTGGGCTCGATGTCCACGAGAATGGACCGCAGGCCCACGCCGGCGGCGCCCAGGATGTCCGCGCCCAGGGTATCCCCAACCATCACCACGTCCGTCGCTTGAATTCCCCAGGTCTCAAGAACGTGGGTGAAGATCGACGGATGCGGTTTCGGCCGCCCGAACCCCGCCGAGGTGACGAGGGGGTCGAAGTATCCGGCGATCCCCATCTTGCGGGTGATATCCAGAATCAATTGATGGCTGGTTGCGTTGCTGATCATTCCGAGTCGGAGACCCATCGCCGCGAGGGCCTCCAGTGTCTCCCGCGCTCCTGGATAGAGCCGGCTGACGCGCACCTCCGGTTCGAAGAACATGGCCTCCGCCCGCCGCAGTGTGGCCTCGTCGCTGGGCAACCTGCGGGCGAGAAGCACCTCCGCGATCGAGCGCGTGGCGAGGTACTCGACCTGCTCCGCTTCCGCCCGCCGCCAGGCTTCGAGACGGGTGCGAAGCAGGTGCTCGGCGAGCGCCGCGGGATCCAGGCATCCCAGTTCCGCCGCCGCCCACGCTGCCAGGGCCGCGCACTTCTCCCGCTCCAGGTCGAGTCCGGTCCGGTAGATGAGCGTGCTGCCGAGGTCGAAGATGACGCCGCGTACGGGCACGGCTGTCCTGGTACGGCACCGGAGGGGATTGGTCCTCCGTTCCCGAAAATGGGAGAACACAGCATGCGACGCGGCGGACGTTCCACGAAACGCGCTACCGATTCCCACAGACGCACTCCGAAGAAGCGCGCACGCGGTCCACGCTCATCCCCGCTAGGCCCGCGCCCCGCCACGGCCAAGCCGCGCCCAACCCCGCAGTCCCCAGTGACCCATTCGGAGCCGTCCGCGCGGCGAAAGATCCGCGTCGCGGTCTTGATGGGCGGGCCGTCGGCGGAGCGGGAAGTATCTCTCGACAGCGGGGGGCAGGTGATCAAGGCCCTCGACACAGAGCGGTTTGATGTGCTGCCGGTGGAGATTACACGGGATGGCCAGTGGCTGCCCCGTCCCGATCTGGCGCGGCTTCCCGCCCCCGGTGC